>NZ_JCAMOR010000100.1:0-21078 GCF_059512385.1 Bradyrhizobium sp. Crot121
ACCATCAAAAACGCCACAAACCGCCGCGCCTGTCGGTGGATAACAACGAGCGATAATGTTGCCTTATCGTTCGTTTTTCTCTTATATAGAGGAATGCCCGATCTCGCCGCCGAGACCTTCGAAAATGGTGCGCCAGAGCGCTCGAAGTCGCCTGAGAGCCCGGCTCCAGGCGTGATCTTTTGGCCGTCGACCCGTCGGCGCCCATCCTTGACGTCGACGACGACGCCTTCTAGAAAATAGCTAGCCTGTCTAGCTAGGACCGTGCAACATGGAATGGCCGCTGCAGGACGCCAAGAACCAGTTTTCCAAGGTGGTGCAGAAGGCCCGCCGCGAAGGCCCGCAGGTCGTGACCCTGCGCGGCGAGCGGGCCGCCGTGGTGTTGTCGGCCGCCGATTACGACGCGCTCCGCTCCGGCCGGCCGACCCTGGTCGACGACTTGCTGGCCGAGCCCAGCTGGGATGACGACCTGGCCGAGGCCGTGACGCAGCGCGCCAAGACCCCCAGCCGTGACGTGGCGTTCTGATGTATCTGGTCGACACCAATGTCGTCTCCGAGGCGCGGCGCGGCTCTGTGCAGGCCACCGGCTGGCTGCGCGCGGTCGATCCGGCCAGCGTTCACCTCAGCACCCTCACCCTCGGCGAAATCATGCGCGGCATTGCGCTCAAGCAGAAGTCGGACCCGAAGGCGGCTGGCTATCTGGCCGAATGGTTGCGCAAGCTGCGCCACGACCACGCCGACCGCATCCTGGCGGTGACCGACCAGATCTCCGTCGAATGGGGCCGCATCGCCGCGATCCGGCCGCGCGGCGATATCGACGGGCTGATCGCCGCCACCGCGATCGTCCACGACCTCATCCTCGTCACCCGCAATGTGGGGGATTTCGAGGATACGGGCGCCACGGTGATCAATCCTTGGGAGGCCTCGGCATGAGCCACCCTCCAGCGACCGCTTCGGAACCACTCGCGGCCGCCCCGTCCGACGCGGACCTCCCCTCCCCTCTCCCGCCATCACAAACCGGGCTGCCGGCGCATCTGGAACGGCTCGCCGATCGCGCCCGCGGCTATGTCGAGGCGGCGAGCTCGGCCAACACCCGCCGGGCGTATGCCTCCGACTGGAAGCACTTTTCCGCCTGGTGCCGGCGCCAGGGCCTCGAGGTGCTGCCGCCGTCGGCGCAGACGGTCGGGCTTTACATCACCGCCTGCGCCTCGGGCGCCGCGACGGCCGATCGCCAGGCCAATTCGGTCGCGACGATCGAGCGCCGGCTCTCAGCGCTGGCGTGGAACTATACGCAGCGCGCGACGCCCTTGGACCGCATGGACCGGCACATCGCGACCGTGCTCGCTGGGATCCGCAACACCCACGCTGCCCCGCCCCGGCAGAAGGAGGCGGTTCTGCCGGAAGACGTGATCGCCATGCTCGAGACACTCAATCGCGGCACGCTG
Organism: Bradyrhizobium sp. Crot121; assembly: GCF_059512385.1. NCBI lineage: Bacteria > Pseudomonadati > Pseudomonadota > Alphaproteobacteria > Hyphomicrobiales > Nitrobacteraceae > Bradyrhizobium > Bradyrhizobium sp. Crot121. The sequence goes on from NZ_JCAMOR010000100.1 coordinate 1,443, forward strand.
CGGGGCTTAAGGGATCGCGCCATGCTGCTGCTCGGCTTTGCCGGCGGCCTGCGGCGCTCGGAGATCGTCGGCCTGGATTGCGGCCGCGAGCAGACCGAGGACGGCCGCGGCTGGATCGAGATCCTCGACAAGGGCATGATCGTCACCCTGCGCGGCAAGACCGGCTGGCGCGAGATCGAGATCGGCCGCGGCTCATCGGACGCGACCTGCCCGATCGTCGCTCTGCAGACCTGGCTGAAGCTGGCCCGGATCGGTCACGGCCCACTGTTTCGCCGCGTCACCGGCCAGGGAAAGGAGGTCGGGCCGGATCGCCTGGCCGACCAGCAGGTCGCCCGGCTGGTCAAACGCGCGGCGCTGGCCGCCGGGGTGCGCGCCGATCTGCCGGAAGGCGAACGCGAGGAAAAGTTCGCCGGCCATTCGCTGCGCGCCGGCCTCGCCTCCTCGGCCGAAGTCGACGAGCGCTACGTCCAGAAGCAGCTCGGGCACGCCAGCGCCGAGCAGACCCGCCGTTATCAGCGCCGGCGCGACCGGTTCCGGGTGAATCTCACCAAGGCTGCGGGCCTTTGACGCCGCTCCCCTGCCGGCGCCTTAGGCTGCGAAATTCCACGGCGAAATCAATTCGAGCCCTGTGGACGCAAAATCATTTAGGTTCCGCGTGGCCAATCGACCGCCGTTGACGCGGGCGATGGCTGCAATCATCCCGTCGGGCGCCGACATCGGTTGGCCACGCCGTGTCGCCTCCCCCATGATGTCGCCATACGCCAGCGCGGCCTCTCCGTCAGGCCGAAGATCCGATCGGCGAATCGTTGGCGCCAATCCAACAAGCCGCGTTCCAGGCGCTCGGCGCGTTGATCGGGCCTGATTTTCTGAATGCCGAACGCGATCTCGGCGATTGTGACCGTGGGAAGCGCAAGCTCCGCATCGTGACGGACCAGCCAGGCGATTACGGCGTCGTCGGGCGCCTTCCTCAAGGTCTCCGAGATCACATTGGTGTCGAGAAAGATCAAAGTTCGGGTCCGGTGTGGGGCCGGCGGCCCTCGCGGATGATTGCCTCGAGGTCGATATCCGCACCGCCATTGGCCCTAAGGCGGGCGTAAAACGCCGCCGGCGGTTCGCGCCCGGCCGCGCGCTCCTCATAGGCTTCCAGCGCGCGTTCGACCACGTCCGCGATCGAGCGATTCTCCCGACGCGCAAGCCGATGGGCTAGATCTCGTGCCTTGGCACTGCGGACTGAAAGTTGCGGTTCGGCCATCTACGACTCCTCCCCTAAGCATATAGGAGGAACGGTGAGCCATCAAGATGGCAGCTGCTGGCTAGCCAGCTTCACTCGATTTTGGGCCATTCATCGAACGGAAATCCGCCAAGCCGCGTGCCGCTTACGAATTCAGCGCCTGTCGAGGTGCCGGCTCAGCCGCAGCGCGCACCTTGCTCATCACCTCGCCCATCGCCATTCGGAGCTCGTCCTGGGCGTCGTTCAGTCCGACATGGCCGGTACAAGCCGCAAGGGCTGCGAATTTCAGTGCGGCTAACATGGCGGCTTCGCTGCCCAGCTCGCGCGAGACCTGCTTCGCCGGATGCGTCTCCAGCACGGAAAGAGCAGACTGGGTGATCGTTTGGCCGATCTCGTCGATGAGATCGTCAAACGCAGCAAGCTCAAGATCGTCTTCCGAGCGGCTCGGCCGCGGCACAGGCGGGGCATTTCGGACGGCAAGCGTCACTTCGCCCACCACCTCGTCCACCAGGCCAACGATCTCGCCGGCGCGCGCGTCGAGTTCGTCCCATGGGATGCACCGTGTCCCAAGGCCTTCCTGGGCGCGGTGTTCCGCCGGGGTCCGTGCCGCGATGCGGGCGTTGATCGTGAGACCTGAGCGATCATCGCCAAAGATCGTCATGATCCGCACCCGAGCCGGGCGGTCGCCGAGGCCGCGCAGCTCCTCGGCCCGTTCCAGGGCCGCTGCGATCGCGCCGCCGACAGATGTCGTGTCTCCGGTCAAATCACCCTCTCCCATCCCTTGTTGGCCCGAAAAACCGTAGCCGAGTCGGCTTCAACGACGGAGTCATTCCTGGCGCCGATCCGGGTCATTTCGGCCGCTTGGCCAGCGAGGCACGCAATTCGGCACTGGCCTGGAAGGCGCCGGCTTGCGTGGGTTTCCCGGGTTTGAGGCTGGCGGGACCGCTGCCCGTCGGCGGTGGGGTTGGCTTCGATCCGTCGAGCTTGGCGCGCAGCAAGGCCATGATCATCGGCCAGACCGAGAATTTCCCGGCCTTGGCGCGGTCGGTCAGGCTGCGCAGATAGCCGCCGGCGCTGCTGATCTGGTCCGCTTTCTGATGGATCGCAGCGAGCGTGATTGCGGCCTGCTGCTCACCCAGGACCTCCCGCGCGTCGCGCCACGCGCTGGGGCTGATCCCCAGCATCGGCCGGGCAAGCTCCGCGGCGGCCACCAAATCCTTCCAGTGCCGGATTTCGCCGCCTTTGATCAGCCAGCGTATGTTGGGGCAGGCATCCAGCACAATTCCCAGCGGGAGCTCGCGCTTCGGCAAGCGCCGCAGGTTGTGGTTCGCCGCGGCGTTGCCGCCCGCTTCATCTTCCTTCGCCGGCCCTCTTTCAGATTCAGATGGAAGGTCTGGATTTGAATTCTGTATGTGGCGACCAGAATGGGACTCATTGGCGTCCGGATTCTGTGTTTTCGCGAACGTTTCGAGCAGCTCACGGATCTCGCGCCAGAGCGTTTCCATCTCGCCGCCGATGCTTTCCAGGAGCTGTCGTGGTGCAGTCCGTGGAATCCGCCCGGCGATCTCCTGGTAAGCCTGCTGAAACCGCTTCCAATTTCCCGGCACGCCCTCCTCAAGCCCGGCCTCGATCATCTTGACGATGTCCCGGCGCAGGATGGTGAGACGCTCCTTGGCTACGCGGAGCGCCTTCTTCTCGGCCTGCACGGTAGCCGCGAGCGTCTTGTACTCCTCGGCGCGGGCCACCATCGGAGCCAAGTCAAAGCCATAGGCCTGCTCGATCTCTCCGCCCTGCCCCTTGCGCGCATAGCGCTTGCCGTTCGGGCTGTCCCTGCGAATGATCAAACCGCAGTCGACCAGGACGGCGAGATGCCGGCGTAGCGTCGTCGGCGGCATCCCGTTGGCCCGCGCCATCAGCTGCTCGTTGGAGGGCCAGACGATCAACTCGCTGTCAGCCTCGAGCGCGATCTCCGGATGGAATGACAACAGCGCGTGCAGGATCGTGAGCGCACGGTCGGTGGCGCCGAGAACCTGGCGCGCCTCCTTGATGTGCTGAAAGACGTGCCATTTGTGAACAATGGCGGTCTCTGGCTTTGCCTTCGCGGCCAGCTGGCTCGAAATCATGCCAAGCGTCATCGGCCGCCGCCCAAAGGGCGTCGTTGATATGGATTGCGTCATGGTTGTGTCTTTCAGCTTTTAGGCAAAGCGAAAGCGCTCACCAAAACGGTGTCCAACGCCTCGAAGAGGCTCTTGACTGTGATTCGCGGAAGTGAGATTCTCGTTGCCGCCAAACATACGAGAGAGGCTTCCGGGACACTGTTTCGGGGGCCTTTCTTTTTACCGCATGCTACCTCTGTGTTTGTTGCGCCATCGTCCGGCTTCGGCCGAGGCCTCCGCCCTTCCCGCCGCCCAACCAAACCTTGTCATCTGACAAGGTTTGACCGCGCGCCGAAAATCACTCAGTGCCCTCCCGGTCAAAAAATCTTTCCACCAGACCCGGCAGCTCTTCCTCGAGGAAGGCGCCGAACTCAGACGCGTGCTTGTCGGAGACGGTAAGTTTGATATCGCCCTTTGAGAAAGTCGCTTTGCCCAAGACCCTTCCTGCCGGGCTACGCAGCTCGAACTCATTATGAGATCGCGCCGGCGGCTGCCTTACGGCTGCAAAGACGAGCTTGAATCGATCGTCGGAGGGCAGCGTCGAAACCTTGTCAGCTGACAAGGTTTTGCGCACCCGATCCAACGCAGGCGGGTCTTCTCCAATCGCAGTCGCGAGCGCGACCCAGCGGGGCCGGCCCGCCTTCGGCGCCCGGCCTATCGCCTCGATCACCTCGACCGGGACGGCTCGGCAGACCGCCCGGAGGCGAGCAAGCTCCGGGTCGTCGATCGAAAGAGCGGCTCGGATGTCGCGGGGCTTGATCCCGGCCTGATCCATTCGCCACGTGAAAAGCGCGCGCTCGATCCAGCTCAGATCCTGACGTGCCGCGTTCTCGATACCCTGAGCGACGACAAGTTCGCTGTCCGACAGCGCGACAACCGTGGCTTTGACTTTGATGCCGAGATCCAAGGCCGCCCGCCAGCGCCGATGGCCATAAACGACTTGGTACCGGCCATTGGCGATCGGATGCCGCCGGACTTGGATCGGCACCTTCTGGCCTTCTTCGGCGATGAGTTTCTTGAGCGCTTCGAACTCGACCTGGCTGTCATCGGGCAGCCGGTCTGGGAAAGGCGATGGATCGATAGAGGAGGGATCGAGCTCCGAGCCGCCACCGGCGTCGACCAGCGCTTGGAGCCGGTCACGCTCTCCTCGCAACTCCGCCAGCGAACGCTGTGTTGCTCCGATCACCCCGGCTCCAACACGGGCCGGAGGTTGGATCGGCGTATCCGCGCTCGGGGAAGGAGAGGGGCTGGACGGCGCCATCTCGGGCTCGGAGAACGAGCCGAAATTGGCGAGGATCGATCGACCTGAAGGACGTTTATTGGTCATGCGCGCCCCCAAGCCCGAGCGATCAGTGCGAGGATCTGATCATTAACCGCATCAATGGATTCTCGTGCGCGCTTGGTGGTCGCGGCCGAGATGTTGCCCGGTTCCAGCTCATAGAGCGTGCGCTTCGCCAAACCAGCGGTCTCGATGGCTGAGCTTGCGATCGCGGTTGCTGTCAGCACGTCTTCCGTGAACAGGTGCCGAAGCATGGTCACGACCCGGACTTGAGATTGGTCGAAAGGATCGTGCCGGGTCACGACATAGCGAAGGAAGTCCTGCTCCATCGTCGCGCCGGCTTCGCGGATGACCGATATGAGATCGCCCATCATCAGCAAGAACTGGCTCATCGACATGACATCGAGCATTGCAGGGTGGACTGTCACGAGGAGCCCGGTCGCCGCATAGATGGCACCCAACGTCAGGAAGCCGAGCGAAGGTGGCGTGTCGAGGATGATGACATCGTAGGCGTCTTCGACGTCCGTCAATGCGAGGCGCAATCGTTCGAAAAAGATGCTCTCGGAGTCCGCCTGCCGCTTCGACAAATACCGCGGCGTCTCGTGCTCGTACTCCATTACCTCGATATTTCCGGGAATGAGGTCGATACCAGTGAAATAGGTCGGCCGGATGATGTCAGCGATGGGTCGACGCTCGTCGTCGTAGCGCAGGGCCGCATAGATGGTCTCGTTCTGCTGGACATCGATCTCCGGCTGCGCACCGAACATGGCCGACAACGACGCTTGGGGATCGAGGTCGATCGCAAGGACGCGATAGCCCTGGAGAGCCAGATAGTGGGCAAGGTGCGCGCTGGTTGTCGTCTTGGCACTGCCACCCTTGAAATTCGCGACCGCCAGAACCTGCAGATGCTCGCCTGGCCGACGATGAGGCAAGAACCTCAAGGCATCTGCCGGACGCTGAGCGGCAAACAGCTCGCGAAGCTCATTAATCTGCGCGAGCGTATATGCGCGATGGTTGTTCTCCAGCCGGGCGGGAAGGGGGCCTTTCCCTTCGTTCGACATCAACTTGAGAGTCGATTCCGGAATCGAGGTCAGCTTCGAGACCTCATGGGTCATAAAATGCCGTAGACTTTTCTGAGCGTCCGGGGGATACATCTGCTGACGCCTGGCCTGCAGATGTTCAGAGAGCATTCCCGCGTGCCGGATAATCTTGTTGGCGGGATCTTCAATTTGAATATCGGTCCGGGCCTGCGCTTCCATTGCCGATTCATTCCTTCGCTGTCGGCCAGTAGGCGGTTTGCCGCCCTTTGCCCGCTAAAGCTAGGTCACGATTCTCGGCTTTCGTCCAGTCCTTTAAGGTTAACAGATACTTAACGGCGCCTTCTCGCAGCACCACGTAAGCCGCTGATTCGTACTAATTTGCTCAATGTTATCGCGGGCTTATCTTGCAGGCCCAAACGCCGCGATGACGTTTCGTCCCCCCGTTAATCTTACAGTCCAGGCGTATCCTTTTGCCGCCGGATTTCGATCGCCGACAGACCCAGAATCGACGCCCACGAAGCGACTCACGCAACTGGGAGCTCGCCGGCCCCCCGTTAATTCAACAGAGGGTCCGAGCCGCCGCACCATGCTGACTTACCTCCGTTCACGAGAACGCGACGGAGGATTCGGCGAATGCGGGCAATTGCGATTGATGCCAACGAACACGGCGGATTGGGGTCTCTGGTCGATGAGATGCATCAGTTGCGCGCCCGGGTGTTCGCTGGCCGGCTCGGTTGGCGGGTAAAGATTGAGAACGGCCGCGAGCGCGATGAATACGACGCGCTCGACCCGACCTACATCCTGGCCCTGACGGAGCGCGGCGACCTTGCCGGCTGCGCCCGTCTGCTCCTGAGCACGGGCCCAACCATGTTGTCGTGCACCTTCCCGCAAGTGCTCCCGGGGGGGCGGGCCACGGGGCAAATCCACCATGGTCGAGAGTTCGCGCTTTTGCGTCGACACGCGAGGCGAGAGGAGGCCAGGCCGGTTCCTGCGGTCCGACCTGCGCCGCGTTCAGCGCGTCGCTGCGTGAGCGATGGCGGGCGATTGCCATGACCGAACTTCCTTCGCATCCGCGGCTTGTCCGCAAACTCCAGGACGCGCTTGGCGACCAGATCTGCGCCGCGCTCGATGATCCGGCCGTTGTCGAAGTGATGCTCAATCCAGACGGCCGGCTTTTCATCGAACGGCTCGGCCACGGAATGGCAGCGGCCGGAAACTTGCCTGCCGCGACCGCCGAGATCGTTATCGGCAGTGTCGCGCATGCGCTGCAATCGGAGGCCGACGACGAGCGTCCGATCATTTCAGGCGAACTGCCGATCGGCGGTCATCGCTTCGAAGGTTTGCTGCCGCCCGTCGTCGGCGCCCCCACATTCACAATCCGAAAGCGGGCTTCGCGTCTGTTCGATCTCGAGGATTACGTGACGCAGGGCGTGATGACGGCGGACCAGCTCGCGGTCATCCGCAACGCCATCGGATCGCGCCTCAACATCGTCGTGTCGGGCGGCACGGGCTCGGGTAAGACCACACTCGCCAATGCCGTGATCGCGGCGATAGTCGCGCACGCGCCTGAGCACCGCCTTGTCATTCTCGAAGACACGGCCGAGATCCAGTGCGCCGCCGAGAACGCCGTCTCGCTTCACACGAGCGACACGATCGATATGGCGCGCCTGCTCAAGAGTACGATGCGGTTGCGACCCGATCGCATCATTGTCGGGGAGGTACGCGACGGTGCGGCACTCACGCTGCTCAAGGCCTGGAACACCGGCCATCCCGGCGGCATCACGACTATCCACGCCAATAGCGCAATTTCGGCGCTGCGCCGTCTCGAGCAGCTCACGGCCGAAGTCAGTCAACAGCCCATGCGCGAGGTCATCGGCGAGGCGGTCGATCTGATCGTCTCGATCGAACGAACGGATCGCGGCCGCCAGGTCCGCGACGTGCTCCATGTCGAGAGCTTCTCGGCGGGCCAATATCAAACCCAATCCTACGCCCGGAAGGAGGAGCGCCATGTCGCTTAACCGCATGATGATTGTAGGTGCCGGCAGCATGCTGCTCGCACTCGTGATGTTGGATCCAGTTTTCGCGTCGACCAGCGGCGGCGGCAATCTTCCCTGGGAGAGCCCGCTTCAGCAGATCCAGCAATCGATCACGGGGCCCGTGGCTGGCTTCATTGCCCTTGCGGCCGTTGCGGTTGCCGGCGGCATGTTGATCTTCGGCGGCGAGCTGAACGATTTCGCGCGACGCCTCATGTATGTCGTGCTGGTCGCCGGCATTCTCCTCGGCGCCACGCAGATCGTCGCTCTATTCGGCGCAAGCGGCGCGTCGATCGGCGACGTCGCGCCCACGATGCCCATTGGCAGAAGGGCAGGGGATCTCGGTCATGGCTGAGGTCGGCGCCAATCTTCGACGCAATCGAATCCATCGCGCGCTGTCGCGGCCGAACCTGCTGTTCGGCGCAGACCGCGAGCTCGTGCTGCTAACTGGCCTTGCCGCCGTCATCCTGATCTTCGTCGTGCTCACCTGGTACGCCGCAATCCTCGGCGCGGCGATCTGGATCGTTGTCGTCGCGGCGCTTCGGATGATGGCGAAGGCCGACCCGATGATGCGCCGGGTCTATGCCCGTCACATCTCCTATCGGCCTCACTACCGGGCGACCTCGACGCCCTGGCGTCGATACTGAGGTCCGCTCATGGTCGCGCTGCGCTCCTTCCGTCACTCTGGCCCGTCCTTCGCCGATCTCGTGCCATATGCCGGGCTCGTCGCGAACGGGATCGTGCTGTTGAAGGACGGCTCGCTGATGGCGGGCTGGTATTTTGCCGGGCCGGACTCGGAGAGCTCGACCGACGCTGAGCGCAACGAGGTCTCGCGCCAGATCAACACCATCCTGGCGCGCCTCGGCTCCGGCTGGATGATCCAGGTCGAGGCGGTGCGGGTGCCGACCACGGATTATCCGGCGCGGCAGGACTGCCATTTTCCCGATCCGGTGACGCGCGCGATCGACGACGAACGCCGCAACCACTTCGAGCAGGAGAGGGGACATTTCGAGAGCCGCCACGCGATCATCCTGTCCTGGCGGCCGCCCGAGCGTCGCCGCGCGGGTCTCGCGCGCTACATCTATTCCGATGCCGAGAGCCGATCGGCCTCCTATGCTGATACGGCGATCGAGAGCTTCCGCACCTCGATCCGTGAGGTCGAACAGTATCTCGCCAGCGTTCTGTCCATCCGGCGCATGGAAACGCGCGAGATTGAGGAGCGCGATGGCACGCGCATAGCGCGCTACGATGAACTGTTCCAGTTCATCCGCTTCTGCATCACCGGCGAGAATCACCCGATCCGCCTGCCGGACATCCCGATGTATCTCGACTGGCTGGCTACGGCCGAGCTCCAGCACGGCCTGTCGCCGATGGTCGAGAACCGCTTTCTCGGCGTCGTGGCGATCGACGGCTTTCCAGCCGAGAGCTGGCCGGGAATCCTCAATTCCCTCGATCTGATGCCGCTAACCTACCGCTGGTCGTCGCGCTTCATGTTCCTCGACGACCAGGACGCGCGGCAGAAGCTCGATCGCACCCGAAAGAAGTGGCAGCAGAAGGTCCGCCCCTTCATCGACCAGCTCTTCCAGACGCAAAGCCGCTCGATCGATCAGGATGCGGCCGCCATGGTGGCTGAGACCGAGGATGCGATCGCGGAAGCCTCTTCGCAACTCGTCGCCTATGGCTATTACACGCCGGTCATCGTGCTGTTCGACGAGAGCAGCGCGCGCCTGCAGGAGAAGGCCGAGGCGGTCCGTCGCCTGATCCAGGCCGAAGGTTTTGGCGCGCGCATCGAAACGCTGAACGCGACGGAAGCCTTCCTCGGCAGCCTGCCGGGCAACTGGTACGCCAACATCCGCGAGCCGCTCATCAACACGCGTAACCTCGCCGACCTGATCCCACTCAATTCGGTGTGGTCGGGCAATCCGACCGCGCCATGCCCGTTCTATCCTCCGGGCTCCCCGCCGTTGATGCAGGTCGCATCCGGCTCCACACCCTTCCGGCTGAACCTGCATGTCGACGACGTCGGCCATACGTTGGTGTTCGGGCCGACGGGTTCCGGCAAGTCGACATTGCTCGCACTGATCGCTGCGCAGTTTCGGCGTTATGCCGGTGCGCAGATCTTCGCCTTCGACAAGGGCCGTTCAATGATGCCGCTGACGCTGGCCGCCGGCGGCGACCACTACGAGATCGGCGGCGATGACCTCGACGGTGCGGCGGCGCTCGGGTTCTGTCCATTATCGGACTTGTCAACGGACACAGATCGGGCCTGGGCGGCAGAATGGGTGGAGACGCTCGTTGCCGTGCAGGGCGTCTTGATCACGCCCGATCATCGCAACGCCATCTGGCGGCAGATCGGCCTGATGGCCGAGGCGCGCGGACGATCGCTGTCGGATTTCGTGTCGGGCGTGCAGATGCGCGAAATCAAGGATGCGTTGCATCACTACACCGTCGACGGTCCGATGGGTCAGCTGCTCGATGCCGAGAGGGACGGCCTGCAGCTCGGATCGTTCCAGACCTTCGAGATCGAGCAGCTGATGAATATAGGCGAGCGCAATCTCGTCCCGGTCCTGACCTATCTGTTCCGGCGAATCGAGAAACGGCTGACCGGCGCGCCAAGCCTGATCATTCTCGACGAGGCCTGGCTGATGCTCGGCCATCCCGTCTTCCGCGACAAGATCCGCGAATGGCTGAAGGTGCTGCGCAAGGCCAACTGCGCGGTGCTGCTCGCCACGCAGTCGATCTCGGATGCCGAGCGCTCCGGCATCATCGACGTGCTGAAAGAGAGCTGCCCAACGAAGATCTGCCTGCCGAACGGCGCGGCGCGTGAGCCCGGCACGCGCGAATTCTATGAGCGCATCGGCTTCAACGAGCGGCAGATTGAGATCGTCGCGACCGCGGTGCCCAAGCGCGAATACTACGTCGCTTCGCCAGAAGGCCGTCGCCTCTTCAACATGTCGCTCGGCCCTGTCGCGCTCTCCTTCGTCGGCGCGTCCGGCAAGGACGACCTGAAGCGCATCCTGGCGCTGAAGAAGGCCGAGGCCAATTGGCCCGTTCACTGGCTCAAGGAAAGGGGAATCGGCCATGCCGAGTCGCTTCTCGCCGTTTCGTAGGGCGCTCATCGTCGCCATCATCATCGGACCACCCGCCGTGGGTCCGGCATTGGCCGGCGCCGCGGCCGGCGGCTCCACCGAATTCACGCAGATCCTTAACAATGGCGAACTGGTGAGCCTCGTCGGCCATTCCACGACGCAGATCAACAACCAGATTCAGCAGATCTTGCAGCTCGCCCAGCAGATTCAGAACCAGCTCAGGATCTACGAGAACATGCTGCAGAACACGGCCCAGTTGCCTTCGCATGTCTGGGGGCAGGTGGAGAACGACCTCAAGCAGTTGCAGAACATCGTCAACCAGGGCCAGGGCATGGCGTTCTCGATGGGCAACATCGACGACGTGCTCAAGCAGCGCTTTCAGAGCTACGCGCAGTTCAAGACCAATCTGCCAAACGGCGCGAGCTTCGGTTCGACCTATCAGACGTGGTCGACGACGAACCGCGACACGATCTCAAGCACGCTGCAGGCGGCGCGGCTCACCTCCCAGCAATTCGCGACCGAGAGCTCGACGATGGCGCAACTCCAGACGGCCTCCGAGAGCGCCGACGGACAGATGAAGGCGCTGCAGGTCGGCCATGAGATCGCCGCGCAGGAAGTCGCCCAGATGCAGAAACTACGGGGTCTCGTCGCGCAGCAGACCACGATGATGGCGACCTGGTTCCAGTCCTCGCAGGCGAGCAAGGATCTGTCGCAGGCCCGCCGCGAGCAGTTCTTCAAGGCAACAGCGCCAACGACCACCGGCGGCCAGACCATGGAGCCCCGTTGGTGAGACCGTCCACGATCATCATCGTCGTTATCGCGATTGGCGCCTGCGCTGCAGGGGCCTGGCTGGTCTTCGCGCCGCGCGCGCCGGTGCCGGCACAGGGCGCGGCATCGCGCACAAGCGACTTCTTCAAACCCCCGCAGGACTACAAGACGTCCGGCGGCCAGCAGATGAAACCGCGTTGGTAGAGGAGGGGGCGGGGATGCGTGGGATTAAACCAGGGCTCGCTCTGATCATTGCGATCGGCATTGTCGTGGCTGCGCATCCTGCCTTGGCGCAGCAGGACGGCAGCGTTCTCACGACGCTTCAAAATTCGGTGACGACGGCCGCGAAGGGCTGGCAGACGACCGTCATGCAGGCGGCGAGGTCGTTGTTCTGGATCCTCGCGGGCATCGAGGTCGGCCTTGCCGCGGTCTGGCTCGCCATTCAGACCGCCGCCCTCGACGCCTGGTTCGCCGAGATGGTGCGGCGGATCATGTTCATTGGCTTCTTCGCCTTCGTGCTCGACCAGGGACCGAATTTCGCGAAAGCGGTCGTCGACAGCCTCTATCAGATCGGTGCTGGCGGCGGCTCGGCATCGCCCGCGGATGTGTTCAACGCGGGTCTCAAGGTCGCCTCCGCGATGTCGCATAACGCGCAGTTCGGCCTCTTCCAGGACAATGCGCTGGCGATTGCCTCAGTATTCGCGATGGTGATCGTGGTGATCTCCTTCTCGCTCGTTGCGGCGATCTTCGTGGCGGTGATGGTCGAGATGTATGTCGGTCTGCTCGCCGGCATGATCATGCTTGGCCTCGGCGGCTCGTCCTTCACCAAGGATTTTGCCATCCGCTATCTGGTCTACGCGTTCTCCGTCGGCATGAAGCTCATGGCGCTGGTAATGATCGCCAAGATCGGGTCCGACGCCTTGCTGAACCTCGCCAACCAGACGGGCACCGGCAACGACGCCTTTGTCGGGACGCTGGCGATCGGTGGCATCTCCGTCGTCGTCTTCATCATCTCGATCTACGTGCCGAATATCGTACAAGGCGTCGTGCAGGGCGTCTCCGTCGGCAGCGGCATGGAAGTGGTGAAGCATGCGGGACAGGCGGCGAGCTTCGCGGCTAGCGGCGCCAGCCTCGCCCTGGGAGGCGCGAGGGCAGGGGCAGCCGGGTTCAGCGCCGCGCGGGCCGACGGCGCCTCGTTTGGCGCAGCCGCCCTCAAGGCCATGACGCAAGGCATCGGCTCGGCGGGCGGCGCGCTCGCCTCCGCCGCGCGCGACCAGGCCATCGGCGCGCCAGGCTCCTTCGGTACGTCGACGCTCGGCCTCGCCAACGCCAAGCTCGATCAGCGGCGCTCGCAGCGACAATCGACTGGAAAGACTTGAGCCGATTCAACCCAATAGGTGATCAGTGGAGACCCTTTCTCGAATGGCCGCGCGCAATCCGCCCGACAACCCCTATCTCGCCGCCCGACAGGAATGGAACGAGCGCTACGGCTCCTACGTAAAAGCGGCCGCGACGTGGCGCACCATCGGCATTGTCGCCATGGTGATGGCGGTGATCGGCTTCGCCTACGCGTTGTTCCAGAGCACGCAGGTCAAGCTCGTCCCGTATATCGTCGAAGTCGACAAGCTTGCGACCGCCTTGAGCGCCGGCTATCCGCAGCAGATCGAATATGCGGATCCGCGGGTGGTGCGCGCGACGCTCGGAAGCTTCGTCTCGAACTTCCGATCGGTGACGCCCGATGCGGTCGTGCAGAAGCAATATATCGATCGGACCTACGCGCTGCTGCGGACCTCCGATCCCGCCACGCAGAAGATCAATGATTGGTTCCGGAGCAACTCGCCGTTCGAGAAGGCCAAGACGACGACGGTCGCCGTCGAGGTCAACAACATCGTCGCTCTGTCCAACCAGTCCTATCAGATCGACTGGACTGAATTCGAGCGCGACAGGAAAGGTAAGGAAACCGGCGAGCACCGCTTTCGCGGCATCGCCACTGTCACGCTGACTCCGCCCCAGGACGAGCAGACCATCCGGCTCAATCCGATCGGTCTCTACCTGCGCGATTTCGACTGGACGGCGCAACTATGAAAGGGGCGGGGACGCCGATGCACCCAAACATGATCAGACTTCATACATGCGTTGTTCTCGTGGCATCCGCCTTCGGCTTGCTGCTTGCCAATGTCAGCGCACACGCGCAGGCAATGAACGCCAAGGAGCGAAAGGGCACAAGAATTTCGAGCCAGTGGCGCGGATCGACCGGCCTTGTGACGCGCGGAAAGGACGGCAAGGTCGTCTTCCTGTTCGGCGAGGTCCAGCCCTCCGTCGTCTGCTCGCCGCTCGAGGTCTGCGACATCGAGCTCGAGGCCGGTGAGGTCGTGCGCGATGTGCTGGTTGGCGATACCGTACGCTGGAAGGTCGAACCGGCGACGTCCGGAGCGGTCGGCGGACAAGCCATCCACCTGATCGTCAAACCGTCGGAGCCAGGGCTCGTCACCTCGATGGTGGTGACGACCTCGCGGCGAACCTATCACATCCAGCTCAAGTCGAATGCGACCCAATACATGGCGCGCGTCGGCTTTGAATATCCAGAGGATGTCGGCGTCCGCCTCGCGGACGTCAACGCGCGCATTGGCGCCGACACGATTCCAGGCGCCGGTGTTCCCGCCGAGCAGTTGAGCTTCGCCTACAGCGTGAGCGGCAACGCGTCCTGGCGGCCAACGCGCGTCTACAGCGACGGCGTGAAGACCTACATCCAGTTTCCATCGTCGCTCTCGGGCCAGGATGCACCGGTCCTGTTCGTCGTGTCGGGCGGTCAGAACCGCATCGTCAACTATCGGCTGAAGGGCGACATGATGGTGGTCGACTATCAGATCGACACCGCCATTCTGGTCTCCGGCGTTGGCTTTTGGAACCAAGACAAAGTGACGATCCGGAGGGGAGGTTGATGATGCGCCAGCTCTCCTCGATGCCTCGGCTTGTCCTTCTCTCCGTGCTCAGCCTGCCGCTCGCCGGCTGCGCGACCTTCGGCGGCGGCGGCGCCCTGGTGGCGAGCTCGGCGCCATCAGATCTGTCCAGTCCCGCGGCTTCTGCGATCGCCGGCGACATGGTGACGAAATTTGCCGAGCAGGTCGGGCCCGGCGATCGCACCATCATCCTAAAGCCCGACGGCACGCCCTTCGGCCAGGCGCTGGAGACGTCGCTCAAGAGCTGGGGATATGCGGTCGCGACCGATCAGAAGACCAAGGGCGAGAAGACCATTCCACTCGCCTATGTGATCGAGTCCTACAACGGTCAGGTCCTGGCGCGCTTGTCGACCGGCAGCGTCGAGCTCGGCCGTGCTTATAGCGCAACCGCCGCTGGCGCATCGCCGGCCAGCCCGCTCTCCGTTATGCAGCGCGGGTAAAGGGGGTCATCATGGCGCAATCGCTGAAGCTCGGCGGCGCTCCGGAGGGAGCGGAGGGCAGGGGAATCCGTCGCCTGAACCGGCTGCCGATCATCGTCGCCATCGTGCTGGTGATCGTGTTCTTCGCTGTCATCTTCTACGGCTTGACCTCGCGCGGTCTGTACTTCCGTCGCGAGGCCGGCATCGACACCGCCTCATCGAACTCGGCATCGACTTATGCCGATCAACTGAAGAAGGGCGTCGCTAACGGAATCATCGGCGATCAAGAGGCACAGACCTTTCAGCCGGCACCCCCGCAGCCGGACAGACGAAAGCCGGCAGGCAATCCCTTCTCCGGCCGACAACAGACCGAGGCGGCGGCCGGCCCGCAGCTCGAACCCGACGCACTATGGCGGGTGCGTCTCGAGCGCGAGGCGCAAGAACAATATCTGCGCGAGCGGCAACGCCAGCGTATGGCCCGCGTGCAGGCCAACGATGCCGCCTATGACTCACCGCTCGCCGTCAATGTCAGCAAGCTGCAAACATCGAGCGCACCCGTGAGCAATGCACCACAATCAACAACGACGACGCCACGCGGTCTTACAGGCGGCGCGTCCGACCTTTACGCGGCGGCGCTGCGTGCCGGCTTTGGCATGCAGAACATCGATCCGAACGGGCAAGCGGCGAAAGAGGATTTCTTCAACGCGGACCTCAAGAAACTCGGCTACCTACCCAACAAGGTGGTCGCGCCGACATCCGCCTACGAATTGAAACGCGGCTCCGTCATTCCAGCGACGCTGATCACCGGCATCAATTCCGATCTTCCCGGGCGCATCACCGCCCAGGTCAGCCAGAACGTCTACGACAGCGCCACAGGGCATCAACTGCTGATCCCGCAGGGCGCCAAACTGTTGGGACGGTACGATTCCAAGATTTCATTCGGGCAAAGCCGCGTCCTTGTCGTCTGGACTGACATCATCTTCCCGAACGGCTCGACGTTGCAGATCGGAGGCATGGCAGGCACGGACGCGGAAGGCTATGGTGGCTTCAATGATCAGGTCGACAATCATTATTTCCAGGTGTTCGGCTCGGCGATCCTCATTGCCGCGATCGGTGCGGGCATCGATATGTCGGTGCCGGCGAGCTCGCCGTATTCATATCGGCAGACACCCGCAGATGCCGCGCGAAACAGCTTTGCCGAGACCTTTGGCCGGGTCGCCGAACAGACGATTAGCAAGAACCTGAACGTCCAGCCCACACTGGAGATTCGACCGGGCTATGTGTTCAACGTCCTCGTCGACCAGGACATGGTTTTCCCCGGCGCTTACCACGGATAGGACTTCGAAGATGAACAATCAGTCGGCGGCCCCAGGAGGGCGTCGGGATCGTGACAAAGGGGCTGCTCGGCGGGAGGAGCGGACAATGGTCGAACAGCAATGCTCAAACGCGGCCTCGGCGCGCTCGCGCTTACCGCATTCGCCTTTCTGATCATCTAGGGACCTGGAAAAGCGATAAGCCGGTCACGGATTCGGCCCGAAAGCTCATGATCCGCCAGGCGGCGGCCTTCGAGCCCGTCGCGGAAACACCCGCCGCACCGGTCACCACGGCATCCATTCCGGTCGCACCTATCTCAGCCACGCCGACGGCCCCCGCGCCGGTTCCCGACCAGATGCTCGAAAGCGCGCGGCGCGCACCGGTGCTGGCCTATAATCGGCCGGTCGCATCGGGACGTTCGGCCCGCAACGACCCGACCGGAGGTGTCTCCGTGAATCCCTATGATTTCGGGCGGGCCGAGCCACGCAATGAGCTTGCCGACAAGCTCAAACCCACGGCCATCGAGGGCGTGCGGGCGGCGCGGCTGACCAATCGCAATCTTCTGGTTACCCAGGGAACATCAATCCCTTGCGTGCTCGAGCCCGCAATGTCGTCGGATGTGGCCGGCTTCGTCTCCTGCGTCGTGCTGCGCGACGTGATGTCGGATTCCGGCAACGTTGTGCTCATGGAAAAGGGCACGCAAGTCGTTGGCGAATATCGCGGCAATGTCCGGCGCGGCTCCAAACGGATGTTCGTTCTATGGGCTCGCGCCAAGACGCCGACAGGTGTCATCGTGGCGCTGGCCTCCCCCGCCACGGATGCGCTCGGTCGCGCAGGGTTCGACGGCGACATCGACACGCACTTCTGGGAGCGCTTCGGCTCGGCGCTATTGCTGTCAATCGTCGGCGATGCCTCTTCGATCGGGCGCCAGCAACTGCAAGACGGCTCGATCCAGATCAACAACACGGCTTTCGCTAACTAACGGACAGTAGTTTCGCTAAATCGCGGACAGCGTGGCGGCGCTGGCTTTTGGTTGCCTGGTTGTTGAAGTCAATTTATGCGGTTCTGGAGAAGAACTATCCGCCAGCCCTGGCCAGGCTGTACCGTGCTGAGCGCATTGCCAAGCTTTTTTTGCGATCTCCGCGTTCGTGTTCTGGAATGCGCAGTACAGTCCCAATCAGGATGGCGAAACTCATTTGAACAGGTTTGAGTGTGACCAACTGTATGGCCTCCCATAGCGTCGCCTAGCCTGCCCCAGTCATCGCGTCGGCCTCAAAAATGGCAGCGGAGGAATTCCTTCGAAAGCTATACGTTGGCATAGCCAAAGCTCCGGATCCTCCGCCAGCGAGATTTTGGAGCCACTAGGACTCACCTTGACGGACGACCTGTGAGATGGGGGTGCGGCCCTGGAGTTAACCCCACGTGCTATAGCCTATCGCTAGGATCGTCCGCCGCGGCCAGAACCGGCATTACGAAAAAACACATGCAGTGGACCGGCGCCTTGGCGGCTGACCAGGCCGCCTCGACCAGCATGGCGCGCGCATGACTGCGGCCGATCTTGCTAATACGGCCGTGATGGGCGGCTCCCAGTGGCGACTTGCCGCACCCGCGGGTTCAGCCCGACATAGCTCACCAGCTTCTGCGCGCTGTTGAACCGGCTGATGTCGCCGATCGCCGCCACGATGCCGGCGGCGACCGCCAGATTCACGCCAGTGATCGTCATCAGTCTGTTGACCGCGGAATCCTCAATTGCGTCCTGCGCGATGTCGCGGTCGAGCAGGGCAGATCTTCCGCAGCCGGTCAAGCTCACGGACGTGCCGATCGATGGCCGCTCGCTCATCGTCCGGCAACTTGTGAGTGGCCAACCACGCCCGGCCGCGGGCGTTGAAAAGATCGGCATGTGGACACTTCGGGATCAAGTGTGCGTGCAGGATCGAATGCACCTCGTCCTGGAGCCGCGTGCGATGCCGCACGACCTGGTAGCGCCGTGCCACCAGTCTGCGCTTGCGTTTGGTCTTCGCGTCAGGCGTCCAGATCTGCGGCAGGTATCCGCCGCCTGCAGACTGGCGAGCGTGCCAGCATCGATCTTCTCGGTCTTGACGTAGGCCTGGGCGATCGCCTTCACCTGCAACGGATTAGCGATGATCACCCGCGCCACAAATGGCGCCAGCACTCGCGAGACCGCCATGCTGTTGCCGGTCGCTTCGAGCACAACTTCTCACTGGCCAACAGGGTCTTGCCAAATCCCTGCAGCGCAGTCCGCGTCATCAATGCGGCGTGCATGTCGAAGCCTGCCGTTCTCCCAACAATTTCCCGAAGGTTCGCTGGACATCAATACCAATCAGCGTCGCATTCGCGTCTCTGCCAGACACATGACGGGAGCTGCGGGCGACACGACAACTACGGATTCGCGCTCTCGGCGCAACCGGGCGAGTCGCAGAGGCGGCCAGCTACTGACGCGAGCTCTTGGCCAATCGTGTGTATCGGCCTGCCCGCACCGTGCTCCCGGTGGCTCTGTCCCGATGGTCGCACCATACGCCACGATGTTGCACACCGCAGCGGAACGTTGGCACCGAGACATCTCATACCGATTACCAACCCCATCGAGAGCACTTCGCACCGTGCGGCACAGAACGGTGCGCGGCTCGTTGTCGCGCAAGCTGGTGATCGCCGCATCAAAAGCCTGGCGGCGGCTCAAAGGCACAAATCAGTTGCCGAAGCTGATCGCGGGTGTCAGATTCAATGACGGCATCGAGGTCATCCAATGCCGGCAAACGACGTCCCCCGGATCACCTCGTCACCCAAAATCCCGCATAGCTCGCTGTGTGTGAAGGCGGCGGCAAGGACGAGGGCCTCGAAAACCTGTGAGTGTGTACAAGCGGGGCGACTCGAAGCCAGAGCCGAAGACGTTCGAGTTCGGACGGCGGATGACGATGAGGCGTGGGGCAGTCAGCCGGTTGGACTGACAGACGTTCAGATAGGGCGCGGTTCGGCTGAAGTGCCGGGCTGCCCTTTAACTATCGTGCATTGTGATTCCCGTGCAGCCCGCCTCAGGCGACTGTTCTCCACTGGTACGTTTGGCGAACGCAATGCGAACCAGGTGTTCCGCCCGGCGAACACCCTCGCGGCAACGCCAGATGGTTTGGAGGACAACTGTCAGTCTCGCAGGGAACTTAGCAAATGGAACTGCTAAGCTCACAACGTTTGTTCCGCACGGGAGTGCTGCACGATGGGTGACGAGTCCCGTACCGAAACTCTCCGCAAAATGACTGAGCACCAGATCGAAGCTGTTGCGGCGGCTATCTGTGAAGGCAAGAGCGCCGTCGAAGCCGCATGCCGTCTGGAGT
>NZ_JCAMOR010000101.1:0-20961 GCF_059512385.1 Bradyrhizobium sp. Crot121
ACTTTTGGCGCCTATCAGAGCATCGGGTTCGGGGCGACGACCGATGCCGTCTATCTGCCGGTCGCAGCCGGCGGCGACGGCTCGCTGCATCTGACGGAGGCCTTTGGCATTCGCGGTGCGTTCAACCACAACTGGGACCCATATTGGTCATCGAGCCTCTTCGGCTCGTATGTGGGCGTCCGCTATGACGGCGCGGCCAAAGCCTTCATCTGCGCGAACTACACCACGCCTGGCAAAGCGGTCAGCGCGGACTACGTCTGCAACCCCGACTTCAACTTGTCGCAGCTCGGTGTCATCACCCGCTGGACGCCGGTCAAGAACCTGACCTTCTCCGCCGAATTCATGTGGTTCCACCTCGACCAGAAATTCCAGGGCTCCGCAGTCCTTGGAGCTTCGGCCCCCAAGCCTACTGCGCGTTACGAGTTCAGCGATCAGGACACATTCCACCTGCAGCTTCGTGCCCAGCGCAACTTCTGAGGCCTGTTCTTTTAGTGTCTAGACCTGACAAGTCACTCTGTATGTCTAGATTTAGGCGTCGGCAAAATCGCGGCATTGGGCAGCTAAGACAAGATGGCTGACGTCCGTGACGCGGGGATTGCAACGTCGGTATGTCCCGATTTGATTTGCGACAGGTATCGCGAGCGCGCTCGATCGATCCGCCAAAACTTCGGGCGCAGCGTGGTCGACGTTATTGAGACACCCGGCCACGCAGCGTACTGACGTCCGTGGACTGGACTGCTGACGCGGCATTTCCCCAGGTATTGCGAACATAGGTCAGGACGTCCGCAATCTCTGTGTCACTGAGATTCCAACCAAAGGGCGGCATGGCCGGTGCGGTCGGGGCAGCTGAAGTGGCGACGGCGCGATTGCCGATCAGAACGACGCGGATCAAGGATGTCGGATCAGTGGACTGGACGAGTGGCGCTTGTGCCAGTCGCGGGAATAGCGTTGGAACGCCGGCGCCGCTAGACTGGTGGCATGCCGCACAACGGTTCTCATAGATCGCCTTCCCCGCCACCATGCGTGTGTCATCGTGCGCCAGCGCGACGGCCGGGTTCGCGGTTCGAGGAGCACGATCCTTCAGATAGGTGGCGATCGCGAGAAGGTCGGCGTCTGTCATATGAGAGGTGGAGTTCTCAACCGCCTCGGCCATGGGCCCGGACGCAATGTCGAAAGAGTTGGCACCGGTCTTAAGATAGCGGACGATGTCTTCCGTGGACCAACTGCCGATGCCCATACGGGAATCCGCGGTCAGATCAGGCGCATACCAGTCCTGCAGCAATGCGCCGCGCAAGGCTTCTCCACCCCGATCGCCGCCGGTGATGTTCTTCGGTGTATGACAGGTTCCGCAATGGCCAAGGCCTTCGACCAGATAGGCCCCACGATTCCACAGATCCGACTTTGCCGGATCGGATTGAAACACTCCGGGCTTGAAATTGATCAAATCCCAGGTGGATGTTGCCGGTCGGCGGACATTGAACGGAAACCTAAGCTGATTCGGCTGAACCTCGTTACGCACCGGCTCCAACGTGCGCAGATAGGCCCAGATCGCCGAGACGTCCTCGCGGGTAACCTTGGTGTAGGCCGGATACGGCATGGCCGGATAGAGGCGAACCCCATCCTTACCAATCCCCTCATGCATCGCCCGCCACAAATCGGATTCGGTCCAGGCACCGATTCCGGTCGCAACATCAGGCGTAATATTTGGCCCGAGCAATTTTCCGAATGGCGTCTCCAGCGCAGCGCCGCCGGCAAAAGGCTTACCGCCCGGCGCAGTGTGACAGCCGGCGCAATCGCCGAGCACGGCCAGATACCGGCCGCGCTCGATCCTCTCGAACGCCTGGTTGTCTTCCGCCGCGCGCGCCGCAGTAAGGCCGATCGCGCAGGCGGCGAGCGCAAGAGCCGTGAGTTTCCGCATTCTCATGCCATTACCTCGGGGCGCTGGCCGTCAAACCTGCACGAGCGGGCCAGGACTCTTCAGGTAGCGGTTTACGATCACATCTGCTGCCCAATAGGCGAGTGCGCCTACCGTATCCGTCGGATTGTATCCGGGGTTCTGCGGGAAGGCCGTGGCACCCATGACGAACAGGTTGGGCACGTCCCAGCTCTGCAAATAGCGATTGAGCGCGCTAGTCTTGGGCTCGACGCCCATAATGGCACCGCCGCAGGTGTGCGTTGTCTGGTACACGGTCACGTCGTAAGGACCGCGACGCGGGTGCTTCTCAAGCTGCCGCGGCCCCATCTTCTGCGCGACCTCAGCCAGCCGGTCCGTCAGGTATGTCGACATCTTGAGCTCGTTGTCGTGGAAATCGAACGTCAAGCGCATCAACTTGCGGCCGAAGCGGTCCGTATAGGTCGGATCGAGGTCGAGATATGCGTCGCGATAACTATAACAGCTGCCGTGCGTGACGGTCTCATAGCTGCTCAAATAACTCTTCGCCACCGCCTTCTTCCACTCGGCGCCCCACCTCGGCGCTGTCTGTGGTGTCCTCCCAGTCTGGATCGGTCGGCCATTGGTCTGCACCGCGCCCATATAGCCGCCGCCGACGAAGCCATGCGGTCCGTGATCGAAATTGTCGCCGTTGAACTCGTCGATGCACATTCCGATCGAGCCCGACGCGATGAAGGGATTGAAGATCTTGTCGTCGAAGAACGCGCCTACGCTAGATGTGACTTGGTAGGAATAGTTTCGCCCAATCACGCCCTCGCCGGTGCGCGGATCGTAGGGCTTGTCGATTCCCGAATGCAGCAGCAGGTGCACGTTGAACAACTGGAAGGCGCAGAGCAGCACAAGGTCGGCCGGCTGCTCCCATTCGTTGCCACTGGTGTCGACATAGGTAACGCCGGTGGCGCGTTTTCCTGATCTATCCAAGTTGATCTTCGATACCTCGCACTGCGTGCGCGCCTCGAAGTTCGGACGGCGGATGAGTGCCGGCAGAATCGTGGTCTGCGGACTAGCCTTCGAGTAGTTGCCGCAGCCGAACCATTCGCAGAAGCCGCAATAGGTACAAGGGCCTATCGTGACGCCGAGCGGGTTCGTATATGCCTGTGAGAGATTCCCGGAAGGTTGCGGGAAGGGCTTATAGCCCATCTCCTGAGCAGCCTGTGCGAACAGCGTCGGGCCGTAGGGCTGCCTCTGGGGCGGCGTCGGATATTCGCGGGACCGCGCTCCCTCAAAGGGATTGCCGCCCGCCTGTATCCGCCCTTTTATGTTGCCGGCTTTGCCGGACGTGCCGCACAAATATTCGAACTTGTCGTAATGGGGCTCGAGGTCATCATAAGTAATCCCCCAGTCCTGGATCGTCATGTCCTCGGGCAGGAATTTTTCGCCATAACGCCCCACCAGATGCGTTCTCAGCTCGAAGTCGCTGGGCAGGAAGCGCCACGTCTCGGCATTCCAATGCACGCCACCGCCGCCGACGCCATTGGGCGGCATGAAGGATCCCCAGCTGCGGATCGGCAGCGCCGTCTGGCTGGCGTTGTTACGGAAAGTCATCGTCAGCTGGTCCGGCCGCAGGAACAGATCGTGGCGGATGCGGTAGCGCAGCTCATCTTGCGCATAGGCCGGCGGGAAATCGGTCGCCGTGTCGCGCCACGGGCCGCGTTCGATCGCCACCACGTTCAATCCGGCACCAGTCAGTTCATGCGCCAGGATGGAGCCAGTCCAGCCCAGCCCAACAATCACCACATCAGTTGCTGGCAATTTGCGCGTCATATTCCCGGTACTCCAAACGAGATTTATTGCGCCTTTGGCGCCTATTCGGGTCGGGCAGCAATGCCAATGGGTGGCAGCGGATAGCGCTCGTTGTGCCGCTCAACCCAGTCCCGGTAATCATAGCGCGCGCCGGGAAAACCGATCATCTTCCAGCCGACCATGTCGCGGTTGCCGCCGTAAACTGGGTCCGCAAAGAATCCTTCCCGCGTGTTCTGCAGCAGATACTCAAAGAACGCGCGACCGCTGGTTCCTTCCAGTTGCACCTGATCCTTCTCCAGCCCGGAGAGAACCTTGTCCTTCTCATCGTCGGGAATCTGGGGAAAAGGCTTTCCCGCGTAGGTCGCGCGGCAATATTTGTCCAATGCGGCCAGCGCCTGGCGATACCGCGCTGCCGGGGTCAACGGCGACTGATCTCCCTGCTCCGGCGTTCCGTCGGCGAAGGGGCCGTGCATGTAGAGCCCCTCGGCGCTGCCATAGGATCCCGCAAGTTGTCGGTCGATGAAGACCGCGCAACCGGCATCCTTACCCCCCGGGGTCTGAGGGTCCGGCGGGATCAGCCGGTCAACGAGCGCTTCGACTGCAGCTCCTTCTTCCGGAGTGAAATACACCCACGGTCCAGGCCGCACCGCTGTGGGTGGAGTGCCGGCACTTGGTCCCCACGGCAAACTGCCCTTGACGACCAGTGCGCGAGCGGAGGTTGCAGAGAACACCAAAGCCATGGCGGTGGTTATGAGTAATTCGCGGCGGCGCACGCCATGATTAGAGCGCGACGAGCGGGGTATTCCCTCCCCGGCACTATCAGCACCGGGGGCGATCTTCCCGATACCGCTGGCGCTCAGCGAAATCTCTTTCGCGACCATAGTGCTCCCCTGGATCGTGAAGTCGGAATTCCAAGGTGGCGTATCAAAAAGATAAGGATAGCACAGTCTAAACGGTTCTCAAGTCGAGTGCGTCCAGTTCGGCAATTCAGGCCGCGGCAAGGCGGGGTTGGGCGTGGCTCTTTGGGGTACGGTGCGCCGGGCTTGCCTGAAAGAGCTTGAGCGTGCACTGATCGCGTATTGCAATGCACATCCATGAAATCGAATCGTCGAAGCGGTAGACTTGTTGCTCAAGCAAGAGAGATTTACGAGCGGGTTAAGCTGAAAGTACATCTGCATCAGCGTGACCGTTCAGGGCGATCGCTCCAACTTGACTATGCGCGCGCCACTTCCGATCAAGACCGATAGGTGAAATTCCAATTGTTCTTCATGCTAGGTTGCAGTCCATTCCTTGCTTCCCCTAAAAGCGTTTGTCACGCCGACTCTAGACCCGGGAAGCCCTTGTGATTGCTCGCATGCGCGTTGGCGTTGAACGACGCCGCGCAAGTTCAACATCATCAACTGCGCGCCATCGCCCCGCTCCGATGCAAACGGCAGATTGCGGCAAACAGCGCACCAGTAGCCCAGACGTTCTGATTGAGCCATCACGCATCGAGGCAATCGGCGCCCAAAGGATTCGTTGTGTCAGTAGGGCAGCCAATGACCTCCAAAATGGCAGGCGAAGCCGCAAACACGTCCGGTACCCTAATTCGTATTTGGCAAGCTTCCGAGAGCGGCCCGGCTCCGCAGTCGCCCGTCCGGTCCGCGGTCCCGATCCGCAGAGGAGCGGATCTCTTTATCCACCCGAAAACTGCGGGGGCTCAACAGCTCTGGGAAACTATCAGAACCCGCTATATTGATGGTGCATCAAGAAGAGGCTGACGCCCTCGCCAACCTGCTATCCCGGGCAAGGTGGTTTCCGCAAGGAGATGCGGCCAATTCGGCAACGTACGGGTCGCGCGGCCGTCAGCCTTCTCGCCTATGCAATGGAGGTATTTTTTGACTGACGTATTCTCTGATCCCCTCGATGAGCACCAGAGTGCATTTGTCGATCTCTGGAGTCAGCAGCCCCGGAATTGGGAGATATTCCAGACCCGCGATCTTTGCTGGCACCTAAACGTCGGAATCGACACTATTCATGAGGCACTCTTTCTTGCTCGGGATCACCGCGGGGACCGGCCGTGGTCGCTGACAACATCCACTGACAAGTGCACGCGAGAGAGTCTAAGGGCACGCGAGCGGAGCGATCGCGACTGGATCAAGCGGAAGATCAGTTGTGGCTGTGTGGCCGGCTCGCCGTTGGTCAATGCTCTTTAGCTTGGCCTCGTCGAGGTGGCGGTCAAAGTTTGCCTCAATGGCCGTGACCATGCGAGCTCCAGCTAACCGCGCCAGGTCGGCAGGGATGTTGCCGTCCAGCCCCCATCCATCGAGAGGTTGGCGCCCGTGATCTGAGCGGCGTCGTCGCTGCACAGGAACAGCGCGAGGGAAGCAACCTGCTCGACGGTGACGAACTCCTTGGTCGGCTGCGCGGCGAGCAGGACGTCGCTGATCACCTCATCTCGTCGCATGCGGCGGGCCACCATCGTGTTCGGGATCTGCTTCTCGACGAGCGGCGTCCAGACGTAGCCGGGGCTGATGCAGTTGCAGGTGATCTTCGAGCGTGCCAGTTCCGGCGCCACCGTCTTGGTCAGGCCGGCGATGCCGTGCTTTGCCGCGACATAGGCCGACTTGAATGGCGAGGCGACGAGCGAATGCGCCGAAGCCGTAGTGATGATGCGGCCTCAACCGCGCTTCTTCATGCCGGGCACGACGGCGCGGATGGCGTGGAAGGCGGCGGACAGGTTGATCGCGATGATCGCATCCCATTTCTCGGCGGGGAATTCCTCGACCGGAGCAACGTGCTGGATGCCGGCATTGTTGACCAGGATGTCGACGCTGCCGAAGGTGTCCTCGGTATGCGCGATGAGCCAGGCGATCTCGCGCGGGTTGGTCATGTCCGCAGGCGAGTAGATCGCCTTGACCGCGAATTCGCGCTGGATCGCGACTCGCTCCCCCTCGATATCTTCAGGCGCGCCCATGCCGTTGATCACGACATTGGCGCCGGCTGCGGCAAAGGCCTTTGCGCAGGCAAGGCCAATGCCGCTGGTCGATCCGGTGACGACAGCCGTCTTCCCCTTCAGAATGTCCATCTCGTACACTTCCTCATAACGTGCAAACAGGATCGGCGCCTCGCCCCGGATCGCGGCGCTCAGTTGAGATCAAAAGACAAGAGCCTTCTCACCCGTTCGAATCGAGCCGCGCGCCGGCTGTTGCAGATAATCGTGCACCACCGTCCCGAGCCCGAGCGTGAGGTCGGCGCAGATGTGGACGGCGGAGACGATCTCAAGGACCGGCAGTTCGGCGACCGGCGCCAAGGCGTGTGGCGTCAGGGCGAGCGCCGCCGGTCCGGTCCAGGCGCCCTTCAGTACGATGTCCTCGAGATGATATTGAACGATCTCGCAGATCCGCGGGCTGCCGTCGACGTGCGGGATGATCTTGAGCAGGAAGTTCGGCTCGTTAAGCGCAGCCTTGACCTTCGCCAGATCGGCCTCGCGGTGCTTGTAGCCCATCGTCCCAGTCGCGACCCGCACGGGGCCGTAATCCAGCGTGCCGATCAACGTATCGATCTCGGTTCGCAGGGTCGGTTGCGCAAGCTTCTTCGGAAAGCCCCAGAGCTCGCGTCCGCCCGCAATCGGTCCTTCGTCGTTGAGGAACATGCAATGTGTGTAGCCGCCCTTGCGTCCATGGAAGGAGACGGGGATGACTTGTCCGCTTTCCGTGTAGTCGCCAAAGCCGTTGGAATCGGGCATGCGGATGAACTCGTATTTGACGAGAGCTTCTCGCTCGTCGACCTCGAGCGGACCCGGAACCACTGCCCGGAGTTTTGTCGGATCAGTACGATAGGTGATGATCAGATACTCGCGATCGACGAACCGATACGGCCCGGGCGGATAGGCCGGGCTGGTCAGCGGCATGGCGAAAGCACGTTGTTTCACATCTGTCTCGCGCATTTGGGTTATCTCCAGGCGATGAGGTTGGGTCACTCGCGGCCGTCGTGTTCGAGATCGAAGGTGAAGACCCCGTCCGGGCTCGAAGGCCGAGCGAGCACCTCGGGATGGCGCAGGGTGCGCAATGCGTCGTGGTAGCCCGCTTGCCAATGGTCCTGCATCGACAGCCGCGAGAACTCATAGTCCTTGGAGTGGCCCTCGTGATTGCGCGCGCGATAGATCAGCTGGACGATGTTGTAGACGTTGCGGGAGACCGCCGTGCTGAGCAGTTTCACGTCCTGATGCTGCCTGAGGTCGTCTGGTAGCCTCCCCAGCAGATCCGTGAGTGCGCGCCGCAGACGCTGTACGTGCTTGAACTGGTCGGTGCTGGCGCGCGTACGGCTCGAGTACTGGATTTCCTTGTGCCGCGTGATCACCTCAGCCATGTTGCGAGGTATTTGACCGCGCGCGCTCCAGAGATCGACCTGGAAGGCGAGCATGTCCTGCGGCGCATCAGATTCGATCACCCATTGCAGCGGCGTGTTCGAGACGAGACCGCCGTCCCAATAGTGCTCGCCCTCGATTTCCACCGCCGGAAAGCCCGGCGGCAACGCGCCGCTCGCCATGATGTGCTCGGGTCGAATCGTATGGGTGGTATTGTCGAAATAGACGAAATTACCCGTTCGGACGTTGACCGCGCCGGCGCTGAAGCGCGTCAGACCGGCATTGATACGATCGAAGTCAACCAGGCGCTCCAGCGTGGTCTTGAGCGCGCGCGTGTCATAGATGCTGGTCGCATCGCTGGCTCCGCCGGGCTGCAGCCAGGGCAGAACGGGACGGGCAGAGAAGAATCCGGTAGCGCCACACGTGGCCGCCAGACCGGCGCTCATCTGGTTGATGAGGTTTCGCGTATTGTCGCTCCGCGTCCAATCCAGGAAGGGATTGCCGGACCAATCCCAGGGCGCGGTCGAGGTGACTTGGGTCCAAAAATCGCGCAGGCGGTCAACACGGGACTCGGGCGGGTTGCCGGCGATGGTGGCGGCATTGATGGCCCCGATCGATATGCCAGCAACCCAGTCGGGATGAATGCTGGCTTCGGCCAAGGCTTCGTACACGCCCGCCTGGTACGCACCAAGCGCACCGCCGCCTTGCAAAAGCAGCGCGATGCAGTCGAAGGGAAGCTGCCGTTGAGCGGATGAGAGCTGTGATCGAGGCTGGAAGTTCATGGCGAATGGACTCTTTGATTGCTGATGAACATGCTCGTGTTAATGGCGACTCGTGTCTTGCTTTCCGACCTTGGGAGGCTCGAGCAGGACCTCCTTCAAATGGTCCGCGGAGGCGACGACGATCACGAAATTGAGCTTGCCGTCCTGTCGGATCAGTCCACCGGCCAGCGCGCTGCCGGCCGCCGCTTTCTCGGCGACCTGGACGACATCGGACAATTCCGGCTTGGGCCATTTCAAGGCAAGGATCTTGGCGAGGTCTTCCCGATCGAGCTCCTTCAGCGACGACGTCATCTCCTTGCCCGTGATGCTTCCAGTATTTGCATCGATGGCGTTCTCCCACACGTGCTCATTCCGTATCGTGCGAACGCGGTACACGGGAGAGCCGTCGATCTCGAAGCTGATGTCGGCGGTCTTCGAGCCATCATGCAAGTGCTCCGCGATGGCGATCGCCCGACTGAGCGGGACGCGTACAGTGCGGAATTCCGAGAGAACGCGTTGGATAGCGACCTCTTCGACCTGGCTTTGTGCAGTGGCGGTTCGGGCGCTCGTATCCGCGGGATCTTGGACCTCCGCGATGGCGGCGGTCGCGGCGAGCGTGGCGGACCACATGATCAGGGCAAACAAATGCTGCTTCGACATCGGATCAATCTCGGTGTGGTTGGTCAATCGCCCGCGACGGGCGTGTGAGCGACGACGATCTCCTTGTCGGGGAGCGTGGGCAGCGGCTGATTTGTATCGATCACGACGCGCTCCGGCCCCTTCACGTCGGAGTGGATGCGTATCGGCGGCCGCGCAGGATCCGGTTCGGAAAAGCGACCCGGCACTTGCGCCGGCAGGACCCAGTTTGTCAACCAAAGCAAGCAGACCAGCGCTCCACCCGCCGACACGAAATAGCCGCGCCAGGGAAAGGCGCTCTCGGTGGACTGGCTCGCGCGCATGAACATGGCGGATCGTCGGCTCATGGCGCACGGCTCCCGACAACGGAATCTGTCCGTATCATCGTCAGATGCTCCATGGTCGCGGTTGCCGGCGCGCGCGGTCGGCGTCGAGATAGCCGCGCTCGTCGAGCCACTCGGTTGGACAATAGGCAGCGGCCTTCGGATCGATCGTGAGTCCGTCACGCTGGAGCGCTGTCCGTGTTCCGGTCACACCGGTCCACACGAGCTCGCCGCTGGTCGGGTCCACTTCCATCCCGTCAGAGACTTCGATGAAGTTCAGCATCTCGGTTCCCAGTCCTCCCTCACGCCGTGTGCGTCAGCCGGTCGATTTCATCAAGCGCAATGCCTCTGCGCGCGAGTTCGGACTCGATCACGTCGAACACGCATTCGACCGGCGCGGTCCAGACGTTGACCCAGTAGATGATGCAGTCGGGGGCGATCAGCAGCGCCGGTGTCATGCGACCGTCCTCCGCTCCAGCCGGATAGTGCTGGGCTGGCGCGCGGCAAGCCAATGAGCCCACGCGATCATCGCGATCGTGATGCCAAGCAGCACGCTCAGTGCCACGAGGCACAATGCGACAGTGACGTTCAGCGATGCGGCGGCGAGGCCGGGGCAACGGGTTTTCGCGCATCACCGCGAACAGCAGTGTTGACATTCGGCACCTCTTTAATAAAATATACCGTATAGTTCATATAAATCACGCGGCATGGCCGAAGTCAAGACGAGTGCGTCACAAGCGCGTGTGCAGCTCGAGGCGGCGAGGCTCTGCCTCAGCCAACCACAAGCCTAGAGCAGAGAAAGGATCTGATATGACGAGATTGAAGCAGGCGCTGTTCGCAGCGGTCGTGGTCGCGCTCGGGAGCACGGCGGCTTTTTCCCAGGAGAACCGAGGCACACCCGAGCAGCGAGCGGCTTGCACGCCCGACGCCTTTCGCCTCTGCAGTGCCTACATTCGCGACCCATCCGGAGTCGAAGCCTGTCTGCGGCTCAGGAAATCGGATCTGAGCGAAGGCTGTAAAGCGGTGTTCGAGCAGGCATCCACCGGATCAGTCAGGGGCAGATAACGAACGACGTTGCGGCGTGATGTGACCAGGCACTGCCTTGAACCACATCCGCACTGCGACAGGAGACAGGAGCGATCTTATGAGCACGGTATACATACCGGCCTTGGCTGCCTTCGGCGGCTCTGCGTTCGGCGCGGTCTCGACCATCGTCAGTGGATGGTTTAGCGGACGCCGAAGGCGTCGCGAGCGTCATCATGCCCGCTCGTTTTCGAAGCGCGAACAATTGTACCATAGCTTCATCGAGGAGGCATCACGCCTCTATGCCGACGCCCTGGTCAATGATCAGGCTGAAATCCCGCAACTGGTCAGCTTCTATACGCTGGTCGGACGCATGCGGATCTTGTCGAGCAACGAGGTCGTTCAGGCCGCCGAGAGAACCGGGCACTTGATCATCGAAGCGTATCTCTCGCCAAATCGCACATTCGTCGATCTCCCCAAATTCATCGAGGAAATGGATCCCTTGCGCGATTTCGGAGAGGCCTGCCGCCGCGAGTTGGTGAACCTTCCGGCGCAGTGAGAGACGTTATGAGCGATCAGATTGACGACCGAATGAGGAGCGCCCGCCGCAGGATCGTGCAGGCCGCCATCCATCTCTATGGCGAGATGGGACACAACAAGACCACCGTCGCCGACATCGCGTGGAGTCTGTCGATGTCTTCGGCAAGCGTCTATCGATTTTTTCCCTCAAGGGGGCGATCGAGGAGGCTGTGGTGCAGGAGGTGCTCGAAGAGACGGTCAGTGCCGCGGCCGAAGCGGCCCGCGCCAGTGGGCCAGTGCTACGGCGCCTGGCCGCAATCCTGAAGGCCATCGCCGACTGCAATGAAGCTCGACCGGCAAAGCATCGACGACTGCAAGACCTGGTAACCCTGGCTGTCCGGCAGAAGTGGACGGTTGTTCTCGCCTACGACGACAGGATCCGAGGGCTGGTGCGACCGATCATCGGCAACGGGCAAGCACGGGGCGAACTGCAGGGTGGCAGTCCGATGGCGCTGACCTGCTGCCTGCTGGAAGCCATGGATGTCTATATCAACCCATCGCGGGTCGGCGCTGCGACGCTGCGGCCAAGCTTCGACGAGATGTGAGATTTTGTACCGGCGCTTTGCGTCGCACGCCACTCCAGCCGGCCGAGATGGCAGCTCACGTGCAGCTCAAGGCCGCCGGTTAATGCGAATGCTTCCAAGGCAACCGTCTAAAAAAAGACAGCTAGTACGACCAATCTGTCTCGCAGGCTGCCAGGAAAAAGCCGACGCGCTCGCGCACGAAGCCGGGAAGCTCCTTCTTCAGGTCCTTCTGAGTTTCTCCGACGAGCGACCGAAACAGCATCGGTAGCAGAATTAGGTCGAGAAAGATCTGCGCGGTGGCGCGGCTTCGTTTGGAGCTGAAAGGGCCCTTCGGGGTGCGAGCGAGCTTCTGCGTGGCGTCGTCCAGCAGTTGGGATACCGCGGCGAGCGAGCGATCGCGCGCAGCGTCGTGAACGTTGCGGCTCAGTTCGGGAAAGCGCTGCGATTCCGCGATCGTCGCGCGCACCATGCCGAGCGATTCCTCGACCACTCTCTCGACGATGGCGGTCCCGAGGCTCATCAACTTGTCCTCGATGGTGCGGCCCTCGGGCAAGAAGCCTTCGAAGTCCGTCAAGCCCTCGATGGTGCGGGCCACCACCGCCGCGAACAGCGCTTCCTTGCCGGGGAAATGAGCGTAGATCGTCGGCTTGCTCGCAGGAGCGAGCTCGGAAATGTCGTCGATGCTGGCGCTACGATAGCCTTTCTCCAGAAACAGCTGCTGGGCTGCATCGAGAATGCGCGCCTGCGCGTCGCCGGCAAGATCCTTTCGCGGTCTACCTCGCTTCGTCTTCTTCATTCTTGAACCTCCGAAATCACGAGTCTGTGCGCGTCGCTTTCCCGCTTGACATGGCTTGTGAAGAAAGGCAATAAAAAGAAAATATACGGTATAGTTTATTAATCCGCTAAGTCCTCATGTTTCGGGAGCTTGGCGAGTGCTCCCAAGAGATCGGGATCCCAAAGGTGTGGGGGCGGCGACCCCGATCGTCCGAGCCGAATGAGGAGAATGTCGTGACTGTTTTGAGCCCAGCCCCGTCCGGCTTGCAGGAAGGCGTGCTGCTGCGCGAGCTGAATCGCAGGGTCACCAACGGTGTTGTCTTGGCCATCGACCTTGTCTCCGCCGCGGCCATCCGGGTCGAGGGGACGGAAGCCAAGTGCGCTCTCAGCGATATCGTCGAGCTGCTGCATGGCTACGCCGACGTGCATCGTGCGCTGGCCATGCCAACGGGCGACACGCTGATCCATGCCGCGACCTACATTCGCAAGCTGGGCTGTGGCATGCGCCGCGCGCTGCTGGACCGGATGAACATTCAACTGGCATTCGCCACCCAGTCCATCGCGCTCCAGCCGGAGCGCTGCTGGCATCTGGGCCTGATCGTCCATGAACTCGTGATGCACGCGGCACGGCACGCCTGCTTCGACGCGCTGGCCGGGCAGATCAAGATCAAGCTGACGCGCACCGGCGCGCTGGTGAACTGTGTGATCCTGGACAACGGAACGCGCCCCGCCCGGGATGCCTCGGATCGCGAATTGCGAATTGCGAAGGATATCGCGAGGGCGCTCGGCGGCCGGATCGAGCAGGGTTTCGGCGCCGAATTCACCTCGATCGTCCTTTCATTCCCGCTGACCGAGCGTGAGCGCAGTGCAAACTGGACCATTGCGACGCGCCAGATGAAGGCACCGCGCCGCACGAGAGCCATTGCTTCAAACGACGCAGTGCTCACCGCAAGCGCGGCGGCCGATCATCACGAGCCCGCCGTCGAGGCCGACCCCCTTGCGGGACTCCTGCGCCAGCAAGAACGCGAAATGGTCGTCCCCCGCCAATCCGCCGATGCGCTTGGCGGGCTGTTGTCACCTTCCCATCATACGGCCGCGTCATGACAAGCCAATTCTCCAGCCCCGTTCGAACGGCTTATGTGGGGAAGGCCCTCGCCGCAACGACCGTGCTCGTCAGCATTGTGTTGACCGGTTGCAACGATCATGCGGCGCAGACGGCCACACGGGCAACACTGGTCCGGACCACGATCGTGCAGCCGCGCGACCGGCAAGCCGCCATCACGTTGACGGGCGAGGTTCAGGCGCGCTTCCGTGCCGATCTTTCGTTCCGTGTCAGCGGACGTGTGATCGCTCGTACCGTTGACGTCGGTGATCACGTCAACAAGGGCGACGTCCTCGCCCGTCTCGATCCCGCCGAGCAACAGGCTGATGTCGATGCTGCGACGGCGGCAGTGGCTTCCGCGGAAGCCCAGCTGCGCGTGGCGAAAGCTACGTTCGAGCGGCAGAAAGCGCTGATCGCAAGCGGCTTCACTACGCGGACCGTTTATGACCAGGCCCAGGAAGGTCTGCGAACCGCAGAGGGTGTGCTGGAGGCGGCCAAGGCTCAGCTGGGTACCTCGCGCGATGCGCTCGGATATAC
The DNA here is from genome assembly GCF_059512385.1 of Bradyrhizobium sp. Crot121. NCBI lineage: Bacteria > Pseudomonadati > Pseudomonadota > Alphaproteobacteria > Hyphomicrobiales > Nitrobacteraceae > Bradyrhizobium > Bradyrhizobium sp. Crot121. The sequence continues at coordinate 14,302 of NZ_JCAMOR010000101.1, forward strand.
CATCCTGCGTGCTGAAGCGGACGGCATCATTACCGCGCGAAATATCGAGGTCGGCCAGGTCGTTCCGGCTGCCCAACCCGTGTTCTCGCTTGCTCAGGACGGGGAGCGGGATGCCGTTTTCGAGGTCTACGAATCCGTATTCCTTGGCCAGACAGAGAGCCACCGGGTAGCGTTGGCGCTGGTCTCCGATCCCATCGTGACCGCGACGGGAGAGGTGAGAGAGATTTCACCGGCGATCGACGCGAAGAGCTCCACGATCCGCGTCAAGGTGTCCATCGAGAACCCGCCGGCTCAGATGACGCTGGGCAGCGCCGTCGCGGGAACGGTCAAGGCGAAAGCTCAGAAGGAGATCGCCTTGCCATGGAGCGCGCTGATGGCCGCAGGCAGGAAGCCTGCCGTCTGGACCGTAGACCCGAAAACCCGGACGGCGTCGCTTAAGCACGTCACGGTCGGCGCTTATGAAGCCGGTCAGGTGCTGATCAAGGCAGGCCTCGAGCCCGGCGAGCGCGTGGTCGTCGATGGCGGCAAGCTTTTGAGCGTCGGTCAATCGGTCACTGAGGAGTAAGGTCAATCATGAAGCGACAGGTCATGATGATCGCCGGCACGGTTGCGGCGGCGTCGTTGCTCACCGGATGTCAGCAGGAGACGAAAGCGCCGGAGCCGGTGCGCCCCGTGCTCTCAATGGTGGCCAAGCCGAATAGCGGTGACAGCACGATTGCCGTGGGCGTGGTCGAGCCGCGCTACAAGACCAACCTTGGCTTTCGCGTACTCGGACGGCTGACTTCGCGTCCGGTCTACGTTGGCGACATCGTCAGTGAAGGACAAATCATCGGGACGATTGATCCCACCGCACTCGATCTCGCCGTTCGCGCGGCCAAAGCCCAGCTTGCGAAGGCCGAGACGCAGCTTGCGACGGCCAAGGCGACGGAGGAGCGGCAGCGCACGCTCATCACCAGCGATGCGACCACCAGGCAGACGCTGGACAACGCCGAGCAGGCCCGCGCCGGCGCCGAAGCGACCGTCGCGCAGGAGCAGGCGAACCTGACCAAGGCGATCGAGCAACTCGGCTATGCCCAGATCAAGGCCGACTTCGGCGGCGTCGTGATCGCCGTCGGCGCGGAAGTCGGTCAGGTGGTCTCGCCCGGTCAAACCGTGGTGACGGTCGCGCGGCCGGACATTCGCGAGGCGGTCGTCGATATCGGGGAAGACCTGCCCGTGCCGCTCGAAGTCGGTCTCCCGTTCACTGTCGGCCTGCAGCTCATTCCCGCCGTTCAGGTCGAGGGCAGGATCCGCGAGATTGCGCCGCAAGCAGATCCCGTGACGCGGCTGCGGCGAGTCCGGATCGCGCTCGACAACCCGCCTGAAAGCTTCCGTCTCGGCGCGACCGTCACGGCAAAGTTCGGCAAGGACCAAGCCAAGGTCTTGCGCTTGCCGTTGTCGGCGGCGCTCGCGAAGGACGGGACTGATTTCGTCTGGGTGGTCGATAAGGCCACCAACACCGTCTCACTGCAGAAGATCGATGGTGTTGCCGAACAGGCGGGCATCCGCGTCACCGGCGGGCTTGCCGCAGGCACCCGCGTCGTCACCGCCGGAATTCACAGCCTCAAGCCGGGACAGCACGTCCGCATCGAACAGGATCAAGAGCCATGAAGTCGTTCAACCTTTCTGACTGGGCGCTCGGCCATCGCTCCCTCGTCTGGTATTTCATGATCGCCTTCATGGCGGCCGGCTTGTTTGCCTATCTCCAGTTGGGGCGCCAGGAAGACCCTGATTTCACGATCAAGACCATGGTGATCCAGGCGCAATGGCCCGGCGCCTCGCCAGAGGAGATGACGCGTCAGGTCACCGACCGGATCGAGAAGAAGCTGGAGGAGCTCGAATCCCTCGACTACACCAAGAGCGTGACGGTCGCAGGCCAGACCACCGTCTTCGTCTACTTGCGCGATTCGACCAAGGCGGCCGACGTCAAGCCGACCTGGGTGCGCGTCCGCAATATGATCGCTGATATCAGGGGCGATTTCCCACAAGGGGTGATCGGCCCCGGCTTCAACGACCGCTTCGGCGACGTCTTCGGCAATGTCTATGCCTTCACCAGCGACGGCCTGAGCCAGCGGCAGCTCCGCGATCAGGTCGAGGACATCCGCGCCAAGGTGCTGACCGTGCCCGATGTCGGCAAGGTCGACATTCTCGGCGCGCAGGACGAGGTCATCTACCTCGAATTCTCCACCCGCAAGATCGCGGCTCTCGGCCTCGATATCCACGCCATCATGAATTCGCTTCAGGGCCAGAACGCGGTGGCACCCTCCGGCGTTTTGCAGGAGGGGCCGGAGCGGATCAGCGTCCGCGTGAATGGCCAGTTCGCCTCCGAGGCGAGTCTCAAGGCGGTCAATCTCCGCATCAACGACCGCTTCTTCCCGCTGACCGATGTTGCGACCATCACGCGCGGTTACGCCGATCCGCCATCAACCCTGTTCAGATACAACGGCCAGCCCGCGATCGCGCTCGCGATCGGCATGAAATCCGGCGCCAACCTGCTCCAGTTCGGCGAGGCGCTGAAGGAGGAGATGACCAGGATCATTGCCGACCTGCCGATCGGCGTCGGCGTGCACCTCGTTGCCGACCAGCCCGTCGTGGTCGAACATGCCGTTTCGGGCTTTACCGAAGCGCTGTTCGAGGCCGTGATCATCGTGCTCGGCATCAGCTTCCTAAGCCTGGGCTTGCGGGCGGGGCTCGTGGTCGCCATCGCCATTCCGCTCGTGCTCGCGATCACCTTCGTCGTGATGGCCTATTGCGGCATCTCGCTGCAACGCATTTCGCTGGGAGCACTGATCATCGCGCTCGGCCTCTTGGTCGACGACGCCATGATTGCGGTCGAGATGATGGTGGCGCGGCTTGAGATCGGCGATCCCCTCGAAAAGGCGGCAACCCACGTCTATACGTCGACGGCATTTCCGATGCTGACGGGAACGCTTGTCACCGTGGCCGGCTTCATCCCGATCGGGCTCAACAGCAGCAACGCCGGCGAGTTCACCTTCACCTTATTCGTGGTGATCGCGGTGTCTCTGATCGTCTCTTGGATCGTGGCCGTATTGTTCACGCCGCTTCTCGGTGTCACCATCCTGCCGGCCAGAATGAAGGGACATCACGTGCAGAAGGGCCGCCTGGCGCAGATGTTCGCACGCCTGCTCCTGTTCTGCATGCATCACCGCTGGAGCACCGTTGCCGTGACGGCCGGCGCCTTCTTTCTCGCCCTGTTCGGCTTGCAGTTCGTGCAACAGCAGTTCTTCCCCTCGTCCGACCGTGCCGAGCTCGTGATCGACTGGAACCTGCCGCAGAACGCTTCGATCACCGAGACCAACACGCAGATGGCGCGTTTCGAGCGCGAGCAGCTGCAGGGCAATGATTCGGTCGAACACTGGTCCACCTATGTTGGCACCGGTGCGCCGCGCTTCGTGCTGTCGTTCGACCTGCAGACCGCCAACACCTGGTTCGGCCAGCAGGTGATCGTGACCAAAGGCGGCATCGCCGCGCGCGACAAGCTCAAGTCGCAGTTCGAGGACTATTTGAGGAAGACCTTCCCGGGCACCGACACCTACGTCAAGCTGCTCGAGGTCGGCCCTCCCGTCGGTCGTCCGGTGCAATACCGCCTGAGCGGCCCCGACATCGCTGAGGTCCGCGACCTGTCGCAGAAGCTTGCAGGCGTCATTCGCAGCAGTCCTGACCTCGGCAACGTGGTGTTCGACTGGATGGAGCCGGCGCGCGTCGTCAAGGTCGATGTGCTCCAGGACAAGGCGCGCCAGCTCGGCGTCACCTCGGAAGACATCGCCACCACCCTGAACTCGGTGCTCCAGGGCTCGCCGATCACGCAGGTGCGTGACAGCATCTATCTGGTCAATGTCACGGGACGAGCGACCGCGCCGGAACGTGCCTCGATCGATACGCTGCGCGACCTGCAACTGACCGGGCTCGGCGGCCAACCGGTGCCGCTCGGCGCCGTCGCCAACCTGCGTTATGAGCTGGAGCAGCCCACGATCTGGCGCCGCGCGCGGATTCCGACCATTACTCTGAAAGCCGCCGTCGTCAGCAACGTTCAGCCGAAGACGATCGTCGACCAACTCGCGCCGAGGGTGGCGGAATTTGCAAAGCAGCTGCCCGCGGGCTACGCGATCAAGATCGGCGGCTCAGTGGAAGAGAGCGCCAAGAGCCAGGGGCCGATCATCGCGGTCGTACCGTTGATGCTGTTCGTGATGGCGACCGTGCTGATGGTACAGCTGCAGAGCTTTTCGCGCCTGTTCCTGGTGTTCGCGGTCGCGCCGCTCGCGTTGATCGGCGTCGTCATGGCTATGCTGCCGAGCGGCGCGCCGCTGGGCTTCGTCGCCATGCTCGGCGTGCTCGCCCTCATCGGCATCCTGGTCCGAAACTCCGTGATCCTGATCGTGCAGATTGAAAATCTCAAGAAGGAAGGCAGGCCCGCCTGGGATGCCGTGGTAGAGGCAACCGAGCACCGCATGCGCCCGATCCTTCTGACGGCCGCTGCCGCAAGTCTCGCGCTCATTCCAATCGCGCGCGAGATTTTCTGGGGCCCGATGGCCTACGCCATGATGGGCGGCATCATCGTCGGCACGCTGCTGACCCTGCTGTTCCTGCCGGCGCTCTATGTGGCGTGGTTCAGGATCCATCCTGACCGTGCAACTGGATCACCTGCCCATGAACCCAAAGCTGATGCGCAGGAACCGCCTGCCGAACAGACCGCCACTCACAACGCACCTGAGCCTGTGCTCGAGGTCCAGATCTAGAACGGAGGCGACGATGCTTTCGAAGACGCTATCAACCTGTGCGGTCGCTGTGACTGTCGCAGCGAGCCCGCTCATTGCCACTGCTGCGTTTGCGCAATTTCCGCCGCCGCCACCGATGGTGCCGGCCGGGCCACCTCGGATGGCTCCAGCAGCTCCGCCAACATTTGCAGGTCCCCCTCAGCCCGGCCCTGTCGCTGGCCCGGGGCCTCGGCTCGGTCCGGGAGCTGGGCCGCGCGCTGATCTCGCCGCGCGAGGAGTCGGGGATGGGCCGGCTGTCGTGAACGCCGCGCGGACGACGGCAGTCAACGTCGGCGGTGCCGGCGCCTATCGCTACGGTGGGGCGCACGGATATGGATATGGCGCGCGTGCGGCATCATATGCCAGCGCATACGCGGCCGGCGCTTACGCCGGATACGCCTATGGCGGCGCGCGCTCAAGCTACTACGCGAGTAGTGACTGCTATTATGCCTATACAGGACATCGCAGATATCTCGTCTGCGATTAGCCGAATTTCTTTCGCCCGCCTCAAGGCTAACGAACCTGTGCGAAGGAGACATTGTAGGGCCGGTTGCTGTGGGGCAAAAAGGCAATAGTCCCAGTATGCCCCGACGTTTCGGATATCTCGATCTGCCAACCACGAGGCGATCTTGTGGTTGGATTTTTCGTTGTAAGCCATTGAGCTCTAATGACCGGATTTTGGCTCGGTTAGAAAAATTCTCCTGCGAAATCAATGTCGATCGACACGCATATGTCGCACGAAGCGCGCGGTTTCCCGAACACCTCGCGGGATGAGCCCAGTTGACGCGCCACAAATTGCCTCCGGCGAAGGATTGGATGAGGTATCGTAGGTTTGGTTGGTGTGGGGAAAGGCGGTAGCGCTCCCCGCTACCAACGATCCCCCGACATAGCCGTATTGGGGAACAAAGCCGGATTGTCGCAGAGCGCGGCGAGGCGCCCCTTGATGTCGATCCGCACACTCCGGTCATCCTCGGCGTTGGCCTTGGTTCCGGCGCCGCCCGGTCGGCTCGGGCTGGCGTGCACAATGATGGCCGTCATCAATTCACGGATGGTCGCAAACTCCATCGGGCTGCCGCGCTTCAATTCATCCGCCAACTCCCTCACCGCGCGCTTATAGCGGTCGATGGCCTTCGGGTGCAGCGCGATCACGTTGTCGGCTTCCTTGGCCGTCTCAAGCCGCGCGGCAAGCGTCTTGCGCTCGGCTTCCAGTTCATTCATTCGCGGGATGAGCGCGTCGGTGGCCATGCCCTTGACGATGAAATCGACGATGCGTTTTATCTCGCGCTCGATCTCGCCGAGCCGCCGCTCGATCCGGTTGCGTTCGGTGCTCGCCTCTTTCTTGAGCCGCTGTCGCTCGGAATTATAGGCATCGCCAAATTCGCCGATCAGCTCGGGGTGCGCGAGGGTGCTGGCGCAATCCCTTGATCGCCAGTGCCTCGATTTCGTCGAGATAAACGCGCCAACTGTTGCTACAAGAGCCACTTTCCCGGTGGGCCGAACATTGCAGCCTCAATCCTTTGCCGTCGCTGCCGATCGACGACATGCCACTGATGCGCGACAAGGTCCGTCGCCAGTGTCTCAGTTAAGCCGTCGACGAAGTTGTCTTGAAGCCCGTAAGCTGGAAGGATTAGGCGCGTCGCCGCGCCATCTTGCGTTTGCCCAAGGCTGTCCTAGCCTACGGGTCTCTCCTAGCAGCTGACGGAGGAGAACATGCGCACCCTCAGAACGGCATTGATAGGTGGATTCACCGGAGCCTTGATGGCTGGCAGCGTCGCGACGCTCCATGCGGCTCCTTTGCCGACCAACGTGGCAAGCATGAAATCCATGATCGCTGACAGTTCGATCC
>NZ_JCAMOR010000102.1:0-20943 GCF_059512385.1 Bradyrhizobium sp. Crot121
CTGCGCCAAATCCTCGTCCAGCTCATCCGCCGACTTCAGCTCCTCCCAAGCTGAAATCCGGGTTCTTCACGGTCGACTGGTTACACTCAGCAATCTGGGCCAAGCACCGTGATGGAGCGCGCCTTCATCAGAGTCAAACTTTCGCCGCGAACAGGAGCGCCTGCCGAGATCATCGCTGCTGTTAGCAATGCCTGAGATATGGGCCGCCTCTAGGGTGGCCACGACCAGTTGAAACTGAGGTTAGTCGAGCAAGTGGCTTCGTCGTAAATCTCAAAGCGTTCGCGACCGTAGGTGATGGAGCCCCGCCGCAAGCCAGTGACGAATACCGGAAAAATATCAATAGGGGACCCCGATCGCCAACGACTGGTTACGAGTTGCGATGCGAGGCCGAGGTCTTCATCGACGTTGCGGTGTTGCGAAGCGCGCGGTTCCGCCCACAGATCAGCACCGAACTGAGCAGACTGCGTGCTCATCGTCTCACGCGTTAGCTCCGCCGCGATGCTTATCCAGTGCGGTATGTAGGCACCTGATCAGGTGCTGTCCTGCGAATGGCTTGGCCAGCAAGCAAATCGCTCCCGCGCTCAGCGCCCGGGCGCGAACGCGATCATCGGGAAAGGCAGTGATGAAAATGAATGGAGCATCGCAACCTTCGGCCCGCATATGTGTCAGCAGGTCCAAGCCGCTCATAGCGGACATCTGCACGTCCGCAATCACACACGATGTTTCATTCAGGTGTGGCGAGCGCAAGAACTCCTCAGCGGATGCAAATGTATGGACTATGTAGCCGCGGGATTTCAAAAGATTATTTATGGCAGCACGGACGGAGCCGTCGTCATCGACCACGGAAATGAGCGAAGGCGTGAACAAAACGACCCCTCCTAACGCAGAAAAGGCGATTGCCGAAGCATAGTCGGCTGGGTCAAGGGTGGGCTTGAGAGATGAAATTGTATAGTCATACTTAGGCTTGTTCCGGCCGGTTGGGACGAATTCCCAGGGGCTCAGCCATTCTGATTAAATCGGCCAGCGACCGTGCGCCCATTTTCTTCATTACCTGTCCGCGGTAGATCTTGATGGTAATTTCGGCCAGCCCGAGCTCTGCGGCTATCTGTTTGTTCATCAGCCCAGCAGTGACCAGTTTCATCACGGCCTGTTCGCGTGGGCTTAAGGCCTCAAACGAGGACTGCAGGTTGGCAACCGTCTTCTCAACCTCCCGCCTTTTGCGATCCCGTTCGGTCGCGGCGACCACGGCGTCAAGCAGCTCCTGATCGCGAAACGGCTTGGTGAGAAAATCGACCGCTCCGCCCTTCATGGCCTTGACGGTCATGGGAATGTCGCCATGACCAGTGATGAAAATGATCGGAATGCGAAGGTTCAACTTGGCGAGCTCAGTCTGCAGCTCGAGGCCACTCAATCCCGGTAGCCTGACGTCAAGGACCAGGCAGCTGGCAACATCCGGAAGCTTGGCTTGCAGCATTTCTCGCGCCGATCCGAACGCAACAACGTCCAAGCCTACCGATCGAAAAAGATTCGCGAGCGAACGACGCATCGAGACGTCGTCGTCGATCACGAAGACGATCGCTCTTCCGCTCGGCTTCTCCGCTTGCGCGCCTCCGCGCGGCGAGTCACAGCGCCCGGTCACGACACGACCTCTTCATGCAACGGCAGGACCAATTGAAACGTCGCGCCCGACTCCTGCTTGCAGGCAATCGACAGGCTCCCTCCGTGAGCCTCCACGATCGAACGGCAGATCGAAAGGCCCATTCCAAGGCCGGTTGATTTGGTGGTGAAAAAGGGGTTGAACACCTGGTCAGCGTGTTCCTCGGTGATCCCAACGCCGCAATCTGTCACGGCGAGGTGCACGCCTCCCAGATCGTGTTGGGATGACCGGATCACCAGTTCGCGCGGTCGGTCTCTGACTGTTTGCATGGCCTCAATCCCGTTCATCACCAGATTCATGATCACCTGTTGCAGTTGAACCCGGTCACCCAGGATCATGGGGAGGGCCGCCGCCAACTCGGTCCGCAACGACACCTGGTGGCTGACCAGCTCGCGAGTCACCAGCGCGACAACCTCCTTGACGATCTCATTGATATTGAGCGGCACCATCTCGATCTCGCTTTTCTTGGCTAGCGTGCGAATGCGGCGAATCACCTCGCTCGCCCGGATGGCGTCCTCGATGATCCATTCCACTGAGCAGCGCGCGGCGGAAAGATCAGGAGTTTCGCGATCAAGCCAACCCAGACAAGCCTCGCCATTGGCGACAATGGCGGCCAGCGGCTGGTTTATCTCGTGCGCAATGGAGGTGGTCATCTCGCCCAGCGTCGTTACGCGTGTCACGTGCGCGAGCTCCGCCTGCGCCTTCCGCAGTTCTCGTTCAGCCTGATCTGCGCGGATGGTTGCGGTGATGTCAGTGCTGACGCCGCGATAGCCGAGGAAATTGCCGTCAGCATCAAAGAATGGCTTGCCGCTGGTCCGGACGTAAATTGGAGATCCGGTCCGGGTGACGGTGCGATAGATGAAATCGCGAAATGGAAGTCGCGCGTCGACTGTCGCCTGATGCTGCCGCCACTTCTCAGATTCCGCTTCGACATCGCCCGCAATTTCGCAGCGAAGCAGCCCGACGACTCCCGTGGCCAAAATGCTTGCTGCGCTGGTGTGCCCCGAAAAGCGGGTGACCCGGTGGTCCGGCCCGGTCTCCCAGAGCCAGTCGGAGGCCGTTTCGGCGTAGTCGCGAAAGCGCTGCTCACTTTCGCGCAAGTCAGCAAGAGCCTTTTCCAGCCGTTCCCTAGCTGCGTATTGCTCGGTGACATCCATATGCGTTCCGATGAGCTCGCTGACGTTGCCATCGCTACCGACCACAGCGTGCGCAACGGAATGTATGCGCCTTATCGCGCCTTTTGGAAGAAGGATTCGGAAATCATATTCGAAGTGCCCTCCCTTGTCTTCGATAGCCTGGCGCGGCACTTCCCGAAGCTGCGGCAAGTCGTCTGGATGGATACGCGACCGGATGGTCTCTATCGATACAGTCTCTTCCGGATCGAAGCCAAACAGACGATCGACTTCGGCGGAGCGATACACAAATTCGAGACGGTGGACGTCCCAGGACCAGCTGCCCGTGTGACTGAGACGCTGTGCTTCGGCCAGATAGGCCTCGCTACGGCGAAGCTGTTGTTCCGCCTGCTTTGCAGCCGTAATGTCCGTCACTGCCCCGACAAACTCGATATCGCCAGATGCGGTTCTAATGGCTCGTGCCAGCGCGTGGAGGTGCTTCACCGAGCCGTCCGGCAACAGCAGTCGGTATTCGTGCTCGAAATCCTCTAGGTTTCGGAGCGCTCGATCAATGGTCTGTCGCACGGCAGCCCGATCTTCTGGATGGGCTCGATCAATGACGAGTTGCGGGTTCAGTTTTGTCGCCGGATCGTGTTGGAAAATGCGAAAGGTCTCCTTTGACCAGATGACCTCGCCGGTGGCGACGTTCCAGCCGAAGCTGCCGGTGCGGCTCAATTCCTGCGCCTGGGCCAAATGGGCTTCACTCCGCCGCAGGGCAGTTTCCGTCCGCTTTCGCTCGGTGATATCTTCGCAGGCGATGAGGATGATGAGCTGGTCGTCTGCCCAATGCATGGCTTTGGCGTTTTCCCGCACCCACAGCACCGCGCCATCCTTCCTGACCTTCTGGATGTCCCAAGTGTGGGATTGGCCGACGGTTTCAACGCACAGCCCAAGGCATTTGCGAACAAGGGTAAGATCTTCTTCCAGAAAGACCTTCAGAACGGAATGCCCGACGAGCTCCGAGGGCGAATAGCCGAGCTGTGTTGCGCCCAACGTGTTCACGTTCAGGACCGTTCCGGCGGCATCGACCATGAAGTACATGACCGGGTTATGCTCGAAGACTTCGCGCCACCATTTCTCTCGATCTCGCAACTCAACCTCGCTGCGCCGGAGCTTGGCTGCGGCCTCAAGCGTGGCCGCCCTTTCCCGGCGGACTTTTCGGATGAGGTGGGTTCCGACAAGCAAGGCAACAAAGAGAATCACAACCACCGGAAGATCTTGCGGAGCATCGAACGCAAGATTGGAAGTAGGGGGCGTAAAGAAGTAGGCCAAAACAGCGATGGACAAGATGGAAAGCATGGCAGATACAATGAGGCTGCCCATAGCGAAAACCGCAAGACCACTACCAATAAGAGAACGCCATCGCGGCGAAATGGGTATGAAAGTACAAGGAAGTTGTCACCAGCGCCAGGACAATGCCACCAAAAACACGCTGCGCGACTAAGCGTCCGAGCTTCGTGAGGGTCCGAACTTGGTAAGGGGTCCAAACTTGGTAAGGCGCCCGAACTTGGTAAATCAGCCTGGCCTAAATAAATAACCTATCCCAAGGATCTGGAAAACTATACTAACGTTTTGACTCGGCTTTGCTTCCGCTCGTCCTGAGGTCCGCCGCTGCCGGTTGCGCGATGAGACCGCATTTTAAGCTAATTGAGCGATAGATTTCGATGGTACGCCTAGCCACTTCCGCGCTTCCAGACTTTCCAGACTTTTATGACGCCGAAGAACGGTGTCCCTGAGAAGCTAGCCGATCGAGGCGGCCCATCAAACCCTTTTTAGAACCCATACGGCCAGTGCGCATAGGACCCCAACAGAGCGCAACGGCCAGGCCGGCAGTTCGACTGAAAGGGGGCCGTTAGGGCCGTGCCGAATGTTAGCGAGCATCCTAAGCCTCTGCCGCCGCATGGGCGCGAGCGTGCCCTTTCGCGTTGCGGCGTGGGATCCGCACGGTAGGTTCCCCAGCGCGTGGACTCAATTGATAGCCAGATTCGCCCGGCGGCGAGGGTGATGAAAGCAATTTCGGTGTAGCTCGTACCGCAAGCGCCTCTTTGCGCTGCAAGAACGGTCTCGGCCCTCAGCAACCAAGTTCTCGATCTTACCTTGATCCAGAGGTACGGACGTTGTGAGCGCGGCCACTTGGGGTGGGGCGGTGTCGCCCAGGTGCTCGGTAGTCGCCCCCAGGCAAGGAAAGCCGAGCTCGCATCGAGATGAAGTTGCCACGGGCAGTTTGGGGTTGAAGCCTTGAGGATGTGCGGTCCTGCCAAATGCGTCAGAGCGCGCCCAAGTCAACTACCAACTTCAGCAATTGATGGAATTGACTGACACATGGCAATCAGCCTCGACGGCCGCCACCGCAATGAACTGCGGATGCAATATGTGAAAAGCTTTGATGCGGTGCTGTGTCGGGAGTGCGCGTCAATGGCGATGGAGTGAAGCGTGGTGAAAGCAAACGCGACGACAAAGTACCTGCAAAGCCGACGCTTTCCGCTCCAGACGATGATCCCTATCTGTGGTTGGAACAGATCGAAGGCGCGCGGGCGCTGAAATTTGTTGAGCGGCAGAATGGCAAGACGCTGCAGGTGTTTGGCGAGCGGGATCGCGACGCGCTGACCTGGATTTACGATCGGATCGGCCGGACAATATTCCCTACGTCCGGCGGCGCGGCAGCTATCTCTACAATCTCTGGAAGGACGCCAACAATCCGCGCGGCCTCTTGCGACGAACCACTCTGGAAGAATTTCGCACGCCAAAGCCGTCATGGGAAGCTCTGCTCGAGATCGATCAGCTCGCGGTTAGCGAAGGCGAAGACCGGCTTCTGAGGGCGACGGTCTGGCCGCAGGGGAGTCATAGACGAACGATTTTGAGCCTATCGCGCGGCGGCAGTGATGCCGTCGCCCTGCGTGAGTTCGATACCGACACGTAGACGTTTGTCGGTGATAGCTTCGTCTTGCCGGAAGCCAAGAGCGCGGTTGAACGGCTCGATCCCGATACGCTGGTGCTGTCGAGCTCTCATAGGCAGGGCATGGCGACGACCTCCGGCTATGCGCGTACAGTGAGGATATGGCGGCGCGGTACGCAGGCGGATCAAGCGCAAGTGATCTTTGAGGTCGTAGCTGATCATGTTGAAGCCGGCTGCAATGTCGAGCGCACCGTCGTGCCGCCACGGCTGTGGTTCGTCGATCAGGTGGACGCCTTCAATTCTGCCACCCATCGCGACTGGCTCGCCATCAGACCGCGCGAGCCCTGATCTGTGGCAGGGCAGACCTATGCCGCGGATACGGTGCTCGTCATCTCTTTGGCCGCTTTCCTTCAAGGCAACCGTCAGTTCGAGGTTCTTTTCGAACCAAGCCCACGCCGGGCGCTGCAGGGGCTCTTTTGGAGTGCCGGTAGGCTTGTGCTTTCCATCCTCAACGAACTGCGGCCGTTCTTCGAGATCTGCTCGCCATCCGATAAAGGGTGGAGCCGCGCGCGACTGCGCGGGATTCCCGACATAGGGATAGTCCAGGTCTGGCCTCTTGATAGCGACCCATCCGAACGCAATGGCGACCTGCTCGTCGATAGCCAGGATCCGCTCACGCCAGCTTCGCTTATGCTGATCGAGAATAATGTCGGCAGTCCGACCGTGCTCAAGCAGGCGCCGAAGACCTTCACCGTGGATGGGCTGGTGGTCACCCAACATGAGGCCATTTCGATTGATGGCGAGCACATCCCCTACGTACGGACCGGTCCGGCCGGCGAGACGGGCGATGCGCCCGTCCATATGAGCGGCTACGGCGGCTTTGGAATCTCGATGAGGCCGTCCTACAATTCAGCGCTTGGCAAGCTTTGGCTCGAGCGCGGCGGCACCACGGTCCAGGCGCATCTACGCGGCCGTGGCGAGTTCGGCACGCGCTGGCACGATGCCGGCCGTCTCAGTGGCAAGAAATTGTCGCACGACGACTTCGCTGCCGTTGCCGCCGATCTCGTGCGTCGTGGCGTCACGGAGCCGAAGCGGATCGCAGCCCAGGGCGGATCGAACAGCGGCATCCTCATCACCAATATGCTGACGCGCTATCCGGAACGCTTCGGCGCGCTGGTCTACACGATCCCGCTGATCGACATGCGCCGCTACACCAAGCTTCTGGAAGGGGCAAGCTGGATTGCGATATGGGGACCCCGATAAGCTCGACCACTGGGAGTGGCTCAAGACCTATTCCGCGTATCATGCCGCCAAACGCGGCCAAACATACCCGCCGATCCTGATCGCCACCGCGGGCGGGACGATCGTGTTCATCCCGGACACGCGCGCAAGATGGCCGCGAAGCTCCAGGCGATGGGCTACGAGGCCTATTTCTACGAGCCTGCGGCGGGCGGTCATGGTTACGGTCGGGACAATAGGGAGCGGGCCGGGTTCGAGATTGCTGGGCTTTCGATTCCTGAAGAGCAAGATCGGCTGGCTTGACGGCGAGGCTTAGGCGGACCGGCGCTTGTGATCACACAAGCTCCAGCGTGATGGTTGCATGACATTTCAGCGGTAGGGGATTGGAAAGAAGCTTGGTTTGACCAGCCCTTTATGAGCCCTACGCCATCCAGCGGCATGGGGGGCAGCTTTTCCATTTCTAGCGTTTCAACGTTCGCGTGCAGAATACGATTGCGCAGCCGCCAATTTCGGGGCCGCAACCTCAACAACGATCATGGCGAGCTGGCTTGCCTGAGCTAGGCGCCGGTTCGCCCCACACGAAGGAGAAACGAGATGAATCAGCGGGATGTGGCCGAAGTCAACCTTCACGACCTACAGGTCTCAGATCCGCTGATTGGGAAATGCCAGCACTTGGTGAGGGAAGTGGCGATTCCCTACCAATGGAACGCGCTCAACGACCGCAATCCGCAAGCGACACCGAGCCACGCGGTAGAAAACTTCCGTATTGCCGCCGGACGTGCGAAGGGGGAGTTCTACGGCACGGTTTTTCAGGACAGTGATGTCGCAAAATGGCTAGAGGCGGCTGCTTGGTCGCTGTGCCAGACACCCAATCCGGACCTGGACAAAGCCGCCGATGAGCTGATTGAATTGATTGCGGCCGCCCAATGCGGCGACGACTATCTCAACACCTATTTCATGCTAAAGGCGCCTCAGGAGCGCTGGAGCAACCTAGCCGAATGCCATGAGCTTTACTGTGCCGGCCACTTGATTGAAGCGGGCATCGCTTTCTTTCTGGCTACTGGCAAACGACGCCTGCTGGACGTCGTTTGCAGACTTGCTGACCACCTCGCCACAGTTTTCGGCCCGGAGCGCGATCAGCTACACGGCTATGATGGCCATCCAGAAATTGAACTTGCATTGACGCGCCTCTACGAAGTGACGCAGGAGCAGCGATATCTGACGCTAGCCAATTATTTCGTGGAGCAACGGGGCACCGAGCCGCACTTCTATGACATTGAACACGAGAAACGCCGGCAATCCTGCGACGTCAAATCACATGGCATGCCCTGGACGGTGAAAAATAAGGCCTATAGCCAGGCGCGCACCTGCCAATTTCGGAACAGCGGACTGCAACCGGGCATGCGGTGCGTTTTGTATACCTCATGACTGCGGTCGCTCATCTCGCGCGTCTGCGTCAGAACGAGCAGCAACGCCAGGCTTGCCTGCGGCTATGGCAAAACATAGTGCAGCGCCAGATCTATATCACTGGGGGTATCGGCTCGCAAAGCTTCGGCGAAGCGTTCAGCAGCGATTACGATCTGCCGAACGTATCGCGTACGCGGAAAGTTGCGCGTCGATTGGGCTGATGATGTTGGCGCGCCGTATGCTGGAGATGGAAGTGGACAGTCGCTATGCCGACGTGATGGAGCGCGCGCTCTATAATACGGTTCTGGGCAGTATCGCTTTCGATGGGCGTCACTATTTCTATGTTAACCCGCTCGAAGTTCATCCCAAAACGCTGCGGTCCAATGGCATCTACAATCATGTCAGGCCGGTGCGGCAACGCTGGTTTGGCTGCGCGTGCTGTCCGCCGAACATCGCACGCCTTTTCACATCGATTGGTCATTACATCTATACGCCATGCTCCGACGCGCTCTACATCAATCTCTACATTGGCAATAGCGTGGCATTATCGGTTGGCGGGCATACGCCTGCGGTTGCTCATGAGCGGCAACTATCCTTGGAGGGACGAGGTGGAAATCGCCGTGGAATCTGCACATCCGATCGCCCACACGCTCGCCCTGCGCCTGCCGGAATGGTGCAGCGCGCCGGCGGTGAGCCTGAACGGCGAACCTGTCCATTGCGAGTCGCGTAAGGGCTATTTGCACATTCACCGCACGTGGCGGCAGGGAGATCGCGTCAAACTATCGCTGCCGATGCAAGTACGCCGCGTATACGGTCATCCGCAACTTCGCAATTTGGCCGGCAAGGTGGCTATCCAGCGCGGCCCTTTGATGTATTGTGTGGAAGAAGCCGACAACGGGCCCGAGTTACACAACCTTTGGCTTCCTGCAGAAAGCCGGTTTTCGCTTGTCGAAGGTACTGGTCTCTTCGACAAGATTTTGCTGCAGGCTGATGGGTCCCGGTTGCAACACACGCATTCTGAAGAAACGGCACTTTGTCAGTACGACAAAGTGCCTGGACAGCTACAACCGCAGCGGCTGACATTCATTCCATGGTTCAGCTGGGCTAACCGCGGCGAAGGCGAAATGCGGATTTGGATTAAGGAGCGCTGACGCCGATGGCTGAGTGGCGCGTCCGTGAAGTTAATGCGTCGCCCGTGAAGTGCCCTTTAGGCCTTGATCGCGGATTCAATTTCCTAGCAACAACGGTTTTGAGATTGCAAGCTTTTGCGGCTTGAGGCCTCGGAAGCTTGCAAATTTGATCTTGAAGATAGAACCAAGCCGCTGGCGCGCATTGAATTTTTGCTGGAGTGGGAGTGGTGCTAACAACCAACAATCTTCTTGCCATCGGCAGGCGGCGCTTGGAATGAATAGAACCGTGCAGTCGGATGAACAATGAGAACCACCAACGACATCGCTTCATCCAAGGGACGTGCCGCGGCGCCGCTCTGCAATTCCCTCGTTGAAGGCCGTTACCGGGCTTCTCGCGCCAGGGTTGTCACGGATGGCCTTTCCGCCACGCCTAACCCATTGACAGCACATACCCTCGACAACCTACCCCAACTAGCAACATCCCTGCCGCGTCGCGCCGTTGTGCATGCGTTTGAGCCTGGCGATCGTCTAAGATCATCGGTTTTCAATTTCGCCGGCTCGGGCGTGGCAGCGGCTCGTTCAATCCGGCTTCTATGAGCACGCGCCACCGCGCCCGGCTCCCGCCTGCCACGCGACCTCACAGAACCCTCAAGATCCCGAATCGATTTTTCGACGATTGAGAGGAAGTCGGCTTTTGGAGGGCCGACCATGGGGAACGCGACGCCGGATTGCGAAGACGAGCTCGAGCCTTGGCTGAAGCCATTCCTGGATCGCTTGGGTCATAAGGCGCGGCGACAGATGTGTCCGCGTTACATTGCCGGGTTGATCGGCCCTGGTGAGCGCAAAAACATTCAACCGATGGCGTAACGCTCTGCAGCGCGCGAATACGATCAGCTGCACCATTTCATCGCTGATGGCGTCTGGGATGCGAAGCCGTTAGAGACAGAGCTGCTCAATCAGGCCGACCGGCTCGTCGGCGGCGATGATGCGGTGCCGGTTATCGACGACACCGCGCTGACGAAGAGGGGCGAACACTCGGTCAGTGTCGCGGCTCAATATGCCTCGGGCGTTGGCAAAATGGCAATTGCCCAACGTTGGCGTCGCTGACGCTTGTGCGCGGTGAAGTACCAGCGATGATCGCATTGCGTCTCTTCCTACCCGAGAGTTGGACCAGCGATACCGCAAGTTTGAAGCGCGGCGGCGTACCAGTCGAATACCGAACCCCACGATCCAAGCTTTTGGCCGAGATTGATCGCGCGATGGTAGCCGGCGTGCGGTTCGGTTCCGCTGGCCGATACAGGATACAGCCTCAGTGCGCCGTTTCGGCAAGGGGGCACGACGCGGGCTGGCCTGGGCCGATGGCATCCCTCGTCACCTGAAGGTGGACCCGGTCGGCGTCAAGCTGATCTGGCCGCTCGCAATGCGAGGGCGTCCCCGCAAGCGGTCCATTCCGGACATCCTGTCGCGCCCGCCGAAGACATGCTCGCGTGATCAAGCCCGAGCTCCTCTTTCAACTGCTGATGCGCCTGGATCGGACGCGCACGCGTTCGGCACGCTCGACTTCCAGATAACTGAAAGCAGGCGCGCCACCCCGGCCGATTCGACCACAGGCGATAGCTCGTCAGGACTGCGAAGATTGATGGCTGGAATCCGAGGGGCAAAGAGTTCGAGAGTCCGCCATCATCTCGGGCGTATCGGAGCTGACCCTTGCTTTCTTGATGCGCGGACCATCTTGCGGTGCGTCAGCCGTGTTCGGATTATCTACGATGGCTGTCCGATAGTCAGCTAGATTGCCGCCCAGAAACAAGACCTCGGTCTCCTCGGTCGGTATTCCCCTCACCCAATCTCGCAGCTCCTCATCTCCGGGAGCATGCCCACGCTCTAAAATATCGTTGATTTTTTTGATCGGCCAAGCGGTGACGCTTGGTACCGTGTAGGTGTGCAGCTTCTTAGCATTCTTTGCAATCGCCTTCGCGCCATTCTCACTGTCGTCCTTTGAAAGGAGCAGTCGTGAGGGGTCCTGGCACAATGACACAAAAGCACTCTCTCTAAGGCCTTTGGTATGCCATGCAGCGAGGCGCGCCATATCAATTTCGTCCTCTCTTTCGTCGTCCGAGCAGATAGCAGCCTTTGAAACATGCGGGGTCGCGTGAGCACGCAAATCCGCTAAGGAACGCACATGCGCGATGGCACTCACCTCCTCCTCTAGGAGGGGCTCGCAATCGATGTCCTCGTTCTGAAAACGGTGCAGCGGCAGATACGATGATGCCACCACGTCGTCGAAGATGCGGTCGCCGTCAACACTGCCGGCACAAGATCCGGTGGTTCGTGGCCACTGTACTGCTCGCTGCGCAGCGAGTTTGATCTCGTTCTTTAGCGCCTTAACGTTCGCTCCGGTTAGCGATCCGGCAAGTTCGGCGCGCCCCCTGACAAAGGAAGCGGCCGGGCACCGCTCGCTTTCCTGGATAGCGCACGCTCTCAGAGTGCCTTTCGTCATGGTCGAGGGTGATCCAATCCCGGAATCCATCAAAGCGACAGCTGAATCCGATGTTCGGTGGATTGGCCGCAACTCACTCAGCTGCTGCTCAAAGTTCGCTTGATCCGGGGACGGGTGTGCTGGTGAGCTGGTTTGTGCGCTCAGGTCGCCCGGCTGTTGCTGCGCCCGCTGCCGCTGCCGCAGGAGATCGTCAGCTTCAATGGAGTCTTTTGCGGTGTTGGGTGGATCGATATTCATCTGTTCCCCTCCAGCATGGGTCATTTCAGGCTTTCGAGAAGCTGACGAGTCAGGAAGGAATGCGACCGACGCCCAACTTTTCGGGCGCTTCCCCGCTCGGCTGCCGTCGCTGCGGAGGAGATCCGTGCGCCGGATCCCTTGGTCGCTCTCCTCTGACGAAGCGTGCGGCAATTCCTCGAGCAGCTGCTCAAAGCTCGCTTGCGAGCTCGCGTCGTCCGACTCTTGACCCGGCGGAATCTCGGCATTCTGCGGAGCCGATCCTGATAGTGATGGGTTCACCTGCCGAGGATTGAAGTGCGAGCCGTCCATACCGTTCTCCATTCGAAATCAAGCTGCAGATCTATGCAGCCCAGCTCAGATCTGGCGCAAGCAGCACAGAGGCCCGCAAGTTTGAGACACGAATCATGTGAACCTCGGAAAGAGCAACTTGCGCCCTAGTAAACAGGCGACAATCGCGTCCCGATCTCCGGGCTCAATGTAGGAGATCTAGCTTTCGGCAAGCTGACGAAACCATGCACCCTAAAGGCCCGTTCTTGGGGG
The DNA here is from genome assembly GCF_059512385.1 of Bradyrhizobium sp. Crot121. Classification (NCBI taxonomy): domain Bacteria; kingdom Pseudomonadati; phylum Pseudomonadota; class Alphaproteobacteria; order Hyphomicrobiales; family Nitrobacteraceae; genus Bradyrhizobium; species Bradyrhizobium sp. Crot121. The sequence goes on from NZ_JCAMOR010000102.1 coordinate 12,776, forward strand.
CCGTCGCTACGGTGACGCTCCTGCGGCTGCTTCTTTTTTCCAGGTGTCGCTTTCGCGAGAGATTCGGTCTGCGCGGCGGTTTCTGATCCAGCGGGTTTGCGCCGGGCCGCCATAATCCTATCGCTGCTCGAATCCAGCCAATGTAAGCCGCCTACAGTGAGGGGGTGGGCGGCTTCGTCGTGAGGTTGATAGCTTGCGACAGAGGCTCGCGGCGCCCGTCGCGGAGACCGTCGAAGTTACCTCCGTGGCGGCGACAAGCGAGACATACGTCCCGCCTAGAGCGGGGACGTCATGTTCTTTGCGGTTTGCTATCGAGCTCTGAACATGACCGAAATCGAGATTAGGAAGATCGGCGGAACGCGGCCAGAGTTATTGACCTTCAGCAGCTTCGACTGGCCGTTGCTGCTTGCGACTACGGAAGCTTTGGACGCGCCGCCGAAGTGCTTTCGATCAAGCACACGGTGCTGAGCCGTTCCGTCGGTCAGCTTGAGCATCTGGTTGGGACTTCGCTGTTCGACCGCTCGAGCGGGGGGATCAAGCCCACTCTCGCTGGCCGAGCAGTTCTGCGAATTGCCCGTTTGATTTTGGAACAAGTCGATGCGCTCGTCGACACGGGAGTATCCAATGGACGCGGCGAATCCGGTCTCCTTACCATTGGCTTCTGCACATCCATTTCGACCGGGAATTTGCGGGCGACGATAGGTGAGCTCAAGAAGCTGCTACCACGGCTCGAATTGGCAACGATGGAACGCTCTCGCTTCGGTCTGATGACTGCCCTCCGTAACGGAACGGTCGACGTTGTCGTTAGCCCTGGACGTCTACCTTCAAAAGACACCAGATCACTACTGCTCTGGAGCGAACGCATTCTGATCTCGCTGCCGCAGGATCACTGCCTGGCGGCACGCGAGATCATCTATTGGACCGATTTGCGTAAACGAAAAGATCCTTCTAAGTGAGTATGATCCCGGACGAGAGCTCGAGGATCTCTTGATTTCGAAGCTCGTTCTACCTGACGATCGCCCCGCCGTAGAGCGCCATGACGTAAGCCTTGGCATCATCAAGAGTCTGACGAGTATGGGCATGGGGCTCAGTCTAGTGATGGAATCGGATATTGGTGCAAGTTTCGCTGGCCTTGTGTACCGGGAGTTGCAGGACGGAGCGGAGCCAAGCCGGGTGGACTTCTACGCGCATTGGCGCGACGACAATGAGAACCCGGCTCTGAAGCGTTTCCTCAATCTGTTGGCAGAACGCTAGGGCTGCGGGAAGCTGCCGCAGATAGGAGGTCGGCGCCCGGCGTTGTTCTCAAGCGTCCCGTTGGCTCAAGCGGTCCGTTCAAAGAGCACGCCGAACTGCCCACGGATATCACCGACGATGACGGTTCGAAGAAGGCGAGCCGCCCTAAGCTCGCCGGCCACGAGCCGCGGAAGCAGCATGCAAAGCGGAGCAATGATCCGGCAGCCGACCGGAAGGCCGCACTCGCTTTTGAGAAGGAACAGAAGCGACGCGAGCGCGAGGATGCAAAGGAAGAGGCGGCTCGGCAGAAGAAGCGCGAGCGACGGCAGCACGCCATCGACAAAGCGCAAGCCGCCTTGGACGCAGCTCGTCAGAAGCACGAAAAGAATGCTGCCGACATTCGAGCTGAGGTCGAGGTTCTCGAGGCGCGAGCGCAAGCCGAAGAGGCGCGTTGGGATAAGGAGAAGGCGCGGCTGGAAGCTTCGTTGCGACGCGCGCGAGGGTACCAGCATACGCGGTTTGCGAGCCAGCATCTGTTCGAGCCACGAACCCTTCGGCGCGCCCGGTTTGCTTGCCTGCTGACAACGGCGCTACTGCCGATGATGAGTAGGCGCCTGAGCGTGCGTTCGCCCATCTTGGATGTCACGCCGAGCTTCTGCTTGCCGTCCGTCGATCTTTGAAGGGGCGTGAGACCGAGCCAGGCCGCGAAGTCACGACCTTTGGCAAAAGTCTCGGCCGGCGGTGCTAGAGCGGCGATCGCGGTGGCGGAGATCGGGCCGATGCCAGGAACGGTCATCAGCCTGCGCGATACTTCGTCCTCGCGAGCGCGTCGCGCGATCTCCTTGTCGAGACCCGCGATCTTGCCGTTGAGGCCGGCGAACAGGTCCAACATCACTCGGAACATGGTGCGGGCCGCTTCGGGAAGCGAACTGGCCATCGCTTCCTCCTCGATCAGATCGGCAAGCGTCGCCACATGCGACGGCCCCTTGGGTGCAATCCAACCATATTCAGTGAGGTGACCCCGGATCGCGTTGATGAGCTGGGTTCGCTGCCGCACTAACAGATCACGGGTCCGAAACACCAGACCCGCCGCCTGTTGCTGTTCGCTCTTCACGGCCACGAACCGCATGCTCGGCCGCTGCGCCGCTTCGCAGATCGCCTCGGCATCGATCGCGTCGTTCTTTTGCCGCTTCACGAACGGTTTTACATAGGCGGGCGGGATCAGCCGAACTTCATGGCCAAGCTGGGTGAGCTGACGCGCCCAGTGATGGGCTCCGCCACATGCCTTTAAAGCTACCGTGCAACGCGGCTGGGCTGCGAAGAAATCCAAGAGCTTTCCTCGGCTGATCCGTTTGCTGAATACAGCCCGTCCTTTCCCGTCCGCTCCATGAACGTGGAAAACATGCTTAGCGATATCCAGACCGATTGTGCTAACCTGCAACACGGACGCCTCCCTTAAGTGGTGCTAAACACCTCCACTTTGGCACATCGATGCCGTCGGCGGGGCGTCCACCCCATCATAAATCTTCGTCGATGTCCGCTTCGCCCGATACCGACCGCTTATCGGCCACACGGCTCCGAGGGCTTTAGCCACTTCAGCACGTCCTCAGTGTCGAACTCGAACTGCTTGCCCCGACCACCATGAGATTTGACCGGCATTCCGTTCTCGACCCATGCGGAAATCGTCGGCAGCGAATAGCCGAAGATGTCCGCAAGCTCTTGCCGGTTGACGACCTTGCCCATTATTCGTCGATCTCGACGCCCATAGCGGTCAGTTCGGTGTCGATGGCCGCGATGCGCCGATTAAGCTCGGCGACAACGGCGGCCTTGACCGCTGCGACCATCTCGGCGTCCTGATACGTGCCCCTGATCGTCACGCCGAGACCATCGCCGTGATCTGCAATGCGGCGCGCTCCGCACAGCTCGTCGCGTCGCTTCAGAAGGCGCTCGAAGTCGCATGCCTGGGACAGCTTCATGCGAGCCCCCGATCCGCCCGAGCAGCGAGATCAGCGACGACGATGTCCATCTGGCGGAAGGTGGACGCCATGTCGCCTTGGTAGTTGAGGACCGACCGATGCGCCTTGACTTCAAGCTCGGCCTTCTCGGTGAAATGATCCTGCGGGATAAGGCCGGGGCGGACGATCTCGATGACCCATCCACCCATGCGGTCGATGGCTTCGCCCTCATTGGCGTGCCTCACATCCTCGAAGACGACGCGCTTCGGGGTCTCGATGTAGAGTTTGTCGGTCTCGGTGCCGATCCAGAAGTCCGAACCCATATGGTCGCGGCCCCAAAGACCACCGAGCCCTTCCATCGCGTGTCGGGGCGACCGGCCACCCAGCCAGGGCGTCGGCTTCTCTTTCAGATCGCCCTCGATCATGCGCTCGATGGTGGCTTCGTCGCAGTGCCGATACTCGAGTGTTCGCGAACCTCTTGCTCGCCTCGGCCAATATTTCCTCATCATGATAGCGACCGGAAATGTGTGTCAGAATGAGCAGCCTGACGCCCGTCGTTGCCGCGAGCGTGGCGGCTTCGGCCGCGGTAAGATGCCCGTAATCGCGGGCGATGGACGCATCGCGTTGGAGAAAAGTCGCCTCGATCACCAGCACGTCGGCATCGCCAACGTGCTCAGCCAGGCCATCGACAGTCTCGGTATCGCCAACGATGACAAGCTTCTTGCGTCCCTCCGGCGGCCCGAGGACGTCTTCGGGATCGATCGTCTTGCCATCCGCGAGTGTAACGGGCCTTCCTTCCGCCAGCTCCTTGCGCACGGGACCGTCCGGCACCCCGAGGGCCGAAAGGCGGTCTGGCCGAAGATGGCGACGGACCTTACTTTCGAAGGAAAACCCGAAGCTGTCTGTGTCGCGGTGGGGGATCGGAAAGCACCCGATCGTGAAGGCGCCGGCGTCGAGAACCTGGCCGGTCGCCAGCGGAACGAGATCTAGCGGAACGGGCGCACGCCCTTCTCCCCACAAGCCCGCGAGCATCTGGACGACGACGTCGAGGGTAGCGAAGGTAGGCGCGCAGCATGTCCTTCAGCGCGCCAGCGAACCGGCCGCGCACAAACCCGTGGCGCTCGATGAGATGGCGGGCCACGGTGGTCTTGCCGGACCCGATAAAGCCCTTGAGGCCGATAACGATCATGAAAGGAAGGCTCCGATTGGATCTATACGGTCTCAATCGGTATTGTTTCTTTCGAGCGCGTTTCGGTATCCCCTCAGTCCGCCGGACGACGCCGGACCAAAATATCAATTTCGCCCGTCAAAAATCGCCAGTTCGATGTTTTCCGGGTCCGCCTGGGGCCCCCATCCTGCAACCGACCCGAGAACAGAAAGCGCCTTTTGAAATTTTGTATCTAGCGATATCGGGCGGTCGCGCGTCACCCGCATGGGGAAGGGCCCTGGCAGGACCCAAAGTGTTACAACTCTGCGAGATGCTCGAAGCCGGCAAGAGGTGCGAAGAGCTAGATCATGGATGCTGATCCCGAGCGATGTCGGTTCCGAGGTTGGCGGGTGCGAACGCTGCGTGACCATGGCCACGTCAGGTTCTCGACAGCTTCCCACAGTAGGAGACCTGCTCAGGTAATCTTGAACGTGAGGCTAACGTGGACCCGCAAGACTTTGATCCATTTAATGTGGCAGCTTCGTCGCAGGTGCAGCACGCCGCTTCGGAAGAGCCGCAGACGGGCCAGGCCCGCCAATTTGAGCAGCACTTGGCCCAGGCAAGCCAGGCCGCTCCCGTTGCCAGCAGGCCCTCCAGCTATCCACATCTGTCTACAAAAGACCGGAACTTTATCGATAGCGTGATCACTCAATATGCGGCTCAGAAAAAGCCAAAACCTGAAACGGTTAGAGGCTATACTCAGGCACTTCGTCGACTTGGGAATGATCTCCGCGCTCGCGGCCAGACGACCGATCTAGCAAACCACAAGTCCCTGCTCGAGCACGCAACTACTTTCTTTCCGAAAGACAACAAAATGAAGAAAGCGGTGGCCGTCCTTCGTGCGTATCATGGCACCAGTCATTTAGTTTCTCGCGAGGAACCGCGCGCGCTCTCCTCAGGGAAAGACGCATCTAACGATGTCCAACAATCCCTTGGCGAAAGGACGGATGCACGCGCCAGGAGCAATCTCCTGCCAAGCGAAGGGGTCCTTATCAATCATGAGCATGACGCGGCTCAATCGAGAGCAGCGAAGAGACAGAGGGCGCTGCCCGATCTTGAAGAGGTTGTGATATACCGACAGTCAAGCGCGAACGCCGCTTCAGCAGAAAGTAGCGGTGCACCGCGGGTTGCAGCAACAGGCGTCATAGTCCGAGGGCATCCGGATAAGCGGCCTCTTTATTCCGAGGATGCTGCTGTCGTCCTGAAGCTTGAGCACGCCCTCATAGAGGGCGGCATGAGCAGCCAAGGGGCGCATGAGCATGGAAGCCGCCTCATTAACTATAGCCGTTGGCTGTTCAAAGATAACCGACCGGGCATTGTTGCTCGGCTGGACAGCAAGTCGCTGATCGACGATGGTGCCATACACAAATACCCCGGAGGGAATACTGCGAAACTCCTTAGATCCTTAGAGTATTTCCGCACCTTGCGGGCGACGGGAGTGGTCGTGCCCAAGAAACCCGGCGGCCCTCGCGCTGAGCTTAATCCTTCCCCCCAGAACGTCGCCCTCATCAATCCCGAAACCGCGGCGCTGATGGAACCGCGGCGCATCGACGACGCCGCTGCGCAGCACAGCGTGCCGCACCAAGCGGGTACTCGGCTAGAGGAGCTTCAGGAAGAACAGGACGGTCACCCCGCCGTATCGGCTTTCATGCAGGCGCAAGCCGCATTCCGTTTAGAGCAGCTCCCGCAGGGAGAGCTTCAGCGACTGGAAAAACAATTGCATGACGAGCGTCACGGACTAGGAGACAATCATTCTGCTCTGTCGTTTTCCATCGATTCGGAAGACCTTACTTTGGATCCCGAGCTGTTCTCTCTAGAGGACCTTCTGCGACCGCTTGATGACGAGCCAGCAGAGGAGCTTCAGGAAAGGCGAGATGAACACTCCGCCCCGTCGGCTTTCATTCAAGCGCAAGCCGCATTCCATTCAGAGCAGCTCCCTCAGGGAGAGCTTCGGCGAGTGCTGGATCATCTGGATGATGAAGCCATGCCGTCAGCAGTCTCCGACCCTTCAGAGGAGCTTCAGCGACTGGAAAAAGAGTTGCATGACGAGCTTCACGGACTAGGAGACAATCATCCTGCTCTGTCGTTCTCCATCGATCCGGAAGAGTTTACTTTTGATCCCGAGCAGTTCTCTCCAGGGGAGCTTCGGCGACTGCTTGATGCCGAATCCGCAGAGGAGCTTCACGAAAGGCGAGATGATCACCCCGCCCCGTCGGCTTTCATTCAGGCGCAAGCCGCATTCCATTCAGAGCAGCTCCCTCAGGGAGAGCTTCGGCGAGTGCTGGATCATCTGGATGATGAAGCCATGCCGTCAGCAGTCTCCGACCCTTCAGAGGAGCTTCAGCGACTGGAAAAACAGTTGCATGACGAGCTTCACGGGCGACGGGACAATCATGCACTCGATGCGCCATCCACGCATGTAGCGAATGATCGGCGCGACACTGCCTGACACGATCCCGTCGATGACGTCCGCCCCAGCACAGTAATGCGGCGCGCTGATCCTTAGCAGGCCCGAGGTCTTGGTCGAAGGGGCTGACATCGCTGGTATGGCCGTAGTCCGAGTTGTTTGCATTTTCTGCAAAGAGTTATCTTGGTCGCTGTGCAGTTCATCGGCCAGAGCCATGGGGACCGTCGGGCTCAAGATGCCGAGATCGCGAGCGCGAGTAGAACCGTGCGTCGTCTATTACGAGGGGGAGTCATTTCGCTCATGAACCTTCCCGACCAAAGGGGCGGTGGAGTCGATTCGCTCATGGACCCTCTATCGCGTCGCTGCAGACCACCGCGCGATAGAAGTGCTGCGGGAAGCGCGCCTGGACGACGCCCGACACGGTCCCGAGAAAATCCCAATGCTCATTGATCGTCGCACTGCCCTGAAGCACCGCGAGCGTTTGCAGCGGCAGCCGCTTCTTCGTGCGACGACGCACGATCAGCACCTTGCCGTTGCTCACGATCTGGAACGGCTTCCGCTTCTGACCGTCCATGCGCTTCAACTGGCGGCGCACAACGGTATGCACCGGCGCACTGCCAATCGATCCGTAGGGCTTGATCAGAAGCGAGACGGCCACGGCTATCTCGCTTCGCGCGGACCGACAGAGCGTTGTCGGGATACTTCTCCTTGCCCGCACCGATGACGTGGCGCTCCATGTACTTGTCGATGCTGCCCACCGTCGCCATGAGCGTGCTGCCGTTGGCAGGGCGGATGCGGATGCCGCCGACAACCCATGGCCGCCCGGCATCGTGCATCGAATGACTCGCCTTGCGCTCGTGCGCATCCGTTTCAAGTTGACTGTCCATGCCCGCAAAGAACGCGTGCTATTGGCGGAGGAAGAGGAATAGCGCGGCGTTGCCTATCTGGTAGTCCGCAATGCGCTTCTCCCTAATCCTATCCACCAGCTCATTGGCCGCCGCGAAATATTCTTCGGCAAGGGAAGCAGTGTTGGCCTGCATCATGCCGCCGATGGCAAATCCGTGCGGCCCAGACCATTCATCCTCACGCGCGTGATCCCCGGTTAGCTCCTCGAAGTGTCATTCGGCGCGCTGTTTGACCCCTTATCGGCGCCGAAGGTTGACCCCGGCCAGTAATGACGAAACCCTTGGACCGTCGGCGAAAAATCCATCACGTATGGGGTCAACGTTGGAAGCCGATGGGGGCGCATTGCCTCACCAAGGATGTTACCGGAGAACTGACCGTCAGGATTGGGGCGGCGATACCGAATCGGATCGGTGTCGCCGATGGCAGGACGGATCAGCATGGGTGCGCGGCGCGAGCTCAC
>NZ_JCAMOR010000103.1:0-20685 GCF_059512385.1 Bradyrhizobium sp. Crot121
TGCGATGCCTATGACGGTTATGACCGGCTGACCGAAGTCGCTCGACCGCAAGGGCCGTGGACGCTCGTGCATTGCTGGAGCCATCTGCGTCGGCGCTTCGTCAAATTGGCCCGCAACAGCAAATCGCCGATCGCCGAGGCCGCCGTCCGGCAGATCGCACAGCTTTACGCCATCGAAGCCATGGTACGTGGTTCATCGCCGGACACCAGGCTGGCCGCGCGCAAGGAACACTCGCTGCCCATCGTCGAGGCGTTGAAGCCGTGGTTCGAGAAGCAGCTGTCGATGATCTCCAGCGGCTCGACGCTCGCCGAGGACATCCGTTACGCGCTCAATCATTGGCAAGGGCTGACCCGCTTCCTCGAAGACGGGCGTCTCGAGCTCGACACGAACCCCGTCGAGAACGCCATCCGGCCAGTCTGCCTGACCAGAAAAAATGCGCTCTTCGCCGGTCATGAGGTCGGGGCTGAAAATTGGGCCTTGCTTGCGTCGATCGTCGCCACCTGCAAGCTCAGCGACGTCAACCCGGCCGCCTACATCGCCGAAACACTCGAGGCGATCATCGACGGCCATCCCCATAACAGAATCGAAGACCTCATGCCGTGGCGGTTCCGCAAAACGTCAAGCCAGTGTCAATAGGGTTGCGGCTAAGCGCTTACGATGCAAATCCACAAGCCATGCGCCAGCGTCGAGAGACAGTCGAGCATCCGTTCGGCACGATGAAGGCCCGCATGGGGGCGACGCACTTCGTGACTAAAACGCTTCCAAAAGTAGCCGCTGAAATGGCACTCTCGGTCCTGGCCTATAATCTGACACGGGTCATGAACATCGTCGGGACCAAGCCGCTGATCGCTGCAATCGCAGCCTGAGACCCACTCGGGTTTTTGCTCCCAATACCGACGTCCCTCTCAAGCCGTTTTTACACGACCAAGACCCTTTGCGGACATATCGAAATCAAGACAGACCGAAACGGCCGAGACGAGAAGCACTGCGGCTCAGCTAGGGAAGTCCTTTTGTCATCGTGAAGGGATTGAACCCACGTTCCGCGAGGGCAGCCCACGAAGCTGCGCCAAGATGTGACAATCGGAAATAGTTTCGCGGCTTGGTCGGGTCGGTGTCCAACACGAACCCCGTCGGTAACGCGCGGACAATCGTGGCATAGAACCCACCATCGGGCGACCTCTGGGATTCGATGACAGCGATCAACGATTCTGCCCTCTCAGTCTTGCCGAGCAATTTCATCAAGAGAGCCATTTGGCCCGTACCTTCGGTCCACACACCGTCCCGGTCTTCACCGTAAGAAAAGCCTCCGCCGACACTCATTCGCTGTTCGGCGGTCGTCATTGCCGATGCAAATTTCCCGGCCGCTCCGTGAAGCGCTGTTAAAGGCCAGATCTGGGCATCCAGAGCCAAAATCGGATTATGCGTGACACCGTCTTCGGCGGTCCCTGCGGCGAAACAGGCGCGCCCCGGATCCCACATCGTATTTACAAAGTACTCGGCAACCGTTGCCTTATCGCGCCAGCGCGAATCGCCTGTACGGATCGCAAGAAGGCCAAACGCGGCGGCGAGGTCAGTATTATGTTCAGTCGATTTCCACGTCCGCACTTCCGGCGTTGGCTCGTGCCCAAACGTACCGCCCGTGAAACCGCCAGTGCCTCGCGCGTCGGCCCATTGCGCGACCCAGGTGCCAAGCCGTGCCGCACCATCACGGAACGGAGAGCCGGTGTTCACATCATCAATCGACAGCAACGCCAACATTGCCCATGCCATGTTACCGACATCGCTGCCCACCTGATATCGATCTTCTAACCACTTGTTCTGCGTATCGTCCCACCAACCCGGAAGTTTGGCGGAGCCACTGGCCACCACACCCGCGGCGTATGCGTTCCGGAGCCGCCCATCATGCCAGGTGCGGTCGTTATCGATGGCCCAAAGAATCGCCGAGCCAATTCGAGACGCTTTGTCTCGCTCGCCGCAACCGACCAATGCGATGGCGGCTACCGCGTTGTCATAGAGGTAGGCGGCGCCATGGAGAGGCCCCGATTCGACGGTCGGATAGCTGGGCAGGAACAACGGGCCTGATGGCGATGCCTTATCGATCAGACCAGCGAGGTATCCGCACGCCGAAGCTTCCGGTGTTGCTTGAGCTCGGAGTGGAGTGGCGACCACAATGATTGTGAAGGTCGTTACGATCCATACGAAGGTTTCTATTCGGGCCACTTGGCTGTTCTCCAGGGTGGACGATGATTCTATATACCCATCGGCGATGTCTGGAAGTGGCCCATCTCGGACTTCACTGTACGAGCTCCAAATGTCTGCTGTTGGGGGTGAAGCCGACTTGCGTTTGTGACGGCTAGTGATCAACAATCATTTTGCGAGGTCATCCGTGATGCAGCGTAATGATCACAAACCATCACGGCTTACAGTCCCCTGTCCACGTCCCCTGCTATTGAAGTGCATGCAGAAAACAACGTGTATTCAATGTGATGGTCGAAGTCGTAGCTTCATGCACAACAATCCCACTCGCAGCCCAACTGCACGCTAAATCACGGTTCATCATTCTTGTGCAGTGATCGAACATGATTCCTAAATGAGTCCGCCGGATTCTCCGAAGGCACCCTTCGAGAAGGATCGCGAGCCAATTCGCGCCCGAACTCGCGATTGATTGGAAGATTATTCCGCGACCGACGGCCGTAGAGTGACCGTTGCCCTCCGAAGGCAAGGTCACACGTTCAATCGTGTCGCACGCCATTACCATTGTTCCGCCTTCACCTCTTCGAGCCGGAGAAGTTTGCTCGAGCCTTGGCAAGGTTCGGGCTGACCATCGGCTACGGTGCCTCGATAGCATCGAGCTTCTCTCGGCGACTTGGCCATACCGTTGATGGCGAAGCTCCGGGCCAAGCCTGTCCGCACTGACAAGTGCCGTTTAATGTTATTCTGAAATGGCGTGGATACCCAGCTTGCGAAGTCCCGCTCGTAAATCAGCGTCTGAGTATGGCTTCGTTACGAAGGCGATGGCTTTCTCGTTTTTGAACTGTTCGCGCACACCCGCGGCCCCTTGGCCGGTAGCGAGCAGAACAGGCAAAGACCCATGAAGCGATCTTATCTCGCGCAGCAGCTCATCTCCCTTTTTATCGGGCAGGCCAAGGTCCAGGATAACGGCGTCGACGCCGCCTGGTACCAGCCGTAATTTGTTCATGGCCTCGGTGGCGGAGCCCGCCGTGTCGACCTGAAAGCCCGCGTCCTCCAGATATTCGCGCGCGAGCATTTGGATCAGCGGTTCGTCCTCCACCAGCAGAATGCGCCCGGGAGAACGTGCGGAGTCGATGATATCGCGTAGCTTCGTGGATAAGGTAGACTGCGAGAATGGCTTGGTAATTAATTCGACGCCTGCATCTAACCGGCCATCGTGAACAATCGCGTTCCGCGCATATCCAGTCGTGAACAACACTTTGAGGTCAGGCCTTCGCTTGCGCGCTTCATCGGCAAGTTGCCGGCCATTCATGCCGCCCGGCAGGCCCACATCCGTGAACAGAACGCATATCCCGGGATGCCTCTCGAGCGCCCGCAGGCCCGCCTGTCCATTCTCAGCTTCGATCACTTGATATTCCAGATCGCGCAGCGTCTCGCAGCTATACGTGCGCACATCTGCATCGTCCTCGACCACCAGAATCATTTCATGTCCCGGGCTGCCCGCAACAGAATCTTCGTCCTGCGCTTCTTCAGCCTCCCCCGTTCCATGCACGCGCGGCAGATAGAGCTTGATCGTTGTGCCCTCGCCAACCTCGCTATAGATTCTCACATGCCCCCGCGACTGCTTAGCAAAGCCATACACTTGCGAGAGTCCGAGCCCGGTCCCATGGCCGATGTCCTTGGTCGTAAAGAAGGGATCAAACGCGCGCGCAACCACGTCGGGCGGCATTCCGTGCCCGCTGTCAGTCACGGCCAGCATGACATATTGCCCGGGGAGCACTTCGACCTGTGACGACGTATATTTTTCGTCGAGATGGACGTTGGCGGTTTCGAGCGTCAGTTTGCCGCCCTCTGGCATGGCGTCACGCGCATTGACCGCGAGATTGACGATTGCGACTTCCAGTTGGTTGGGATCGACAAAGGCCTTCCATGTCCCGCCGCCCAGCACGGTCTCTACGGTGACCTGCTCGCCGAGCGTCCGGCGGAGCATGTCGGACATGCCGGAGACTAGACGGCCTAAATCGACCGGCTTCGGATCTAGGGGCTGCTGGCGTGAAAATGCCAGCAGGCGCTGGGTCAACGATTCAGCGCGTCTCGCCCCGCGCATCGCATGGTCGACAGATCGCCGCAGCCGGACAGGTTCGAGCGTCGAGGCGCTCAGATTCTTTTGCAGGGTTTCGAGGTTGCCAATAATGATCGTAAGCAGGTTGTTGAAGTCATGTGCCACCCCACCCGTCAGCTGGCCAATCCCCTCCATCTTCTGAGCCTGCCGCGATCTCTCCTCTGCCGCGCGCTTTTCCGTGAGATCGCGTGTGATCTTGGCAAAACCGACTAGCTCCCCGTTCGCGTCCCTGATCGCGTTTATGACGACGCCGGCCCAGAACTTGCTACCGTCCTTGCGTACCCGCCAGCCCTCGGCCTCGAATTTGCCGGTCTCAGCGGCAATGCCCAAGGCCCGCGTGGGGAAACCGCTGTTCCGGTCCACCTCGTCGTAGAAAGTTGAAAAATGCCGCCCCAGGATCTCCTCCCGAGTATAACCCTTGATCCGTTGAGCGCCCGGGTTCCAATTAATGACATGTCCGCCGGGATCGAGCATGTAGATGGCGTAGTCGGAGACGCCCTCGACGAGCAGCCGGAAGCGGCGCTCCGTATCCTCAAGCTTGGTGGAAGCCGCAGCGAGCTGCCGCGCCCGTTCCTCCACGCGCTCATGGAGCGCTTCATTCAGACGCTGAAGCTCTGTCTCAGCATTGCGGCGCGCCTCGATCTCACGTTGGCTGGTCTGATAAAGCCCCGCGTTGTCGATGGCAACGGCGGCCTGCGCGGCAAGCGCTTCGATCAACCTTTCCGCCCGCTCGGTAAAGACGTCCGGCTGGGCGTGTCCGAAGAATAAGCCTCCGAGAACCTCACCAGACCGCGAGACCACCGATACGGCAAGATAGCTTCTCACCGGCAGATGTCCCTTTGGCATGCCATGATACGGAGCGCTTTTCCCGTATCTCTGATCCCTCAGAATGTCGTCAGAACGCACGGTGCCGCGGCCACGAAACGTTGGTTCGAAAATAGCCGTGTTCCGGGGCATGGGAAACTTGGCGAAGGATTCGCGCGAGGCGCCGGAGAGCGTGTACAGCGTATACGACTCTCCGCTCTCGTTCAGCACATTGTAAAAAAACGCGCCGAATTCTGCATGGCTTAACTCAACACCCGCATCAGTCACCATCTGGACCAGGCGCTCCGTGTCGTGCTCGGCAGCAACCGCAACGCCCGTCGTATTGAGAACCTCCAGCGTACGCGCCTCCTCACGGACCTGGTTCACGCGCGCTTCAAGCGTCTCATTGAGCGCCAGTAGCCGTGCCTCGAGAGACTTCCGCTCCGTGATCTCATAAAACGCGCCGACGATGAGCGGGTCGCTCGCACTAGATGCGTCGCCCTTCCCGGCAATCCAATGCAGACTCCCATCCGCGTGCCTCAAGCGAAACTCGACATAGAACCGGCCGGTTTTGGCGGCACCCGCAAAGGCCTCCTGGACCTTCGGAATATCATCGATGAAGATCGACCGCTCCCAGGCGGAAAATGAGCCGTCTGCTGACCGGGGATCGATGCCGAAGAGAGCGGCTGTCTGCGCGGAGCAGTCAAATGCTGCGCTCCCAGGATCGTAACTGAAAACGCCAATGCCGCTCGCGGTTTCCGCGATCCGCAGACGCTCTGATGAGTCGAAATCGCGTGGCTGCATCTGGCCTTGCTCGTCCATCTGCGCCTCGATCTACCGTTTGCTCAGAATGGCCTTGGCCTCGACCATGGCTTTCATCTTGCCGAAGGCGATGTGTCTAGGCAGATGATTGAAGCCGCACGAGCTAGTAATAAGGGTCTGCTCGGGCGGGAGCCAGGAATAAGTGGCAATCCGTTCTGCCACCTGCTCGCCTGTTTCAATATTCGGCGACTGAACGTCAACGGCACCGACGGCGAGCTGCTGGTTGCCAAGCACGCTTTGAAAGTGATGCGTCATGTCGTGCTCGATGAGAAAGGCATCGCAATCGATCCGGCAGGCGAGATCAGCCTTGTACCGACCCGTGTCGAAATAGCGATGCCCGATCTGGCCGTCGTAGTCGGGACCGACCGCATAGTTTCCCTGGCAAATATGAACCGAGACGTGAACATCGGGCGGCAGATCTTCGATGACCGCGTTGATCACTTCAACCGCTGCCGCGACCTCTTCATCGCTCGAAGCGGTAAAGTACGGTTCGTCAATCTGGATGTGCTTGCAACCCGCTTCGGCAAGTCGCTTAAAATTCTGATGCAGAAGCTTGCCGAAATCGACCATCATCCTCGGCATGTCTCGGTAATATTCATCATAGGCGACAGCCGCGAGCAAGTGAGGGCCGGTCATCGTGACCTTGACGGGCTTGCGCGCATAGGAAGAGACCAACTCAAATTCATCGACTAGGCCGAGATCCACATTGTCCAGAATCGGCCCCCGGCAAATCGCGGCGGGATGAAAGACATTCGGATCATGAGAGGTGATCGGCTTGGGTTTCGTTTCGCCCTGAAACGAGGGAATCTTTTGCCAGAAGAAATTGAGCATCGCATTTGGGGGAGAGTGGCGATTATGGGTCCGGCGGTGCATCTCGCCGCCCGTCACGAGATCGATGCCCGCGATTTCCTGCTCAAGTATCGCCGCCTGGGTGGCCCTGAGCTGAGCATCTAAAAAATCGCCCGGCGCCAGTTGTCCCATGGACACCAGACGGTCCATCGCCTCGTACCAGCGAGGTACGCTATGCGCCCCCACTACCGTCGTCGTGTATTTATCGTATTGCGGCATTGAATCCATATCGGAAAAAGCGGTGACGCGCCAAAACTAAACGATCTTCCACCTCTGTCCAGTGGACCGCTCGAGGCTGGAAACAAGGGCGGAGTCAACATCAAGAAAGGCCTTTTGTTCCTAAGCTTGGTCGGGCGTTTCGGTACGGCGCATCCACGCGGGGATGGGCGCCTTGTTCGCCAGGCCGCAGCTCATATCGACGATTGGCTGGGTACGCCCGGATCGCAGCCGCCGACGGCAGTAAAAGATCTTGCCGGGGGGACGCGGAAAATAGGCGGACACTATCATACATTATTACAGGCTCTCACTGGAGAGCCTCCGCAAAGATGCGGCTGAAGCTGCGCTGATACGCGACCTCGCAACTGTACGACCGGGCGTACCGGCATTTCAATCAACTTGCCGACGACCCCCACTTGCAATGTAGACCCCGCCCGAGATCAGAAGCATTGCGATCCAGTCACCCTGTTGCCGGCCATTCGCCGAGAATCGCTACAGTCAAGATCGCAGTTATCGCGGGGGCGAGGGCCGCGAACGCTGAGCCGTTCGATGCACCAAGAAGGCTGATCGGGCGGCGGAGCCGTTCAGTGCAGCGACCGGACCGCGGCCTCATCAATGGCCGCCATCACGTCTGAAGTTGCCGATTGCTGGATCATGTGTCCCGCCCCGACAATCCGATGTAGGGAGCTCTGCTTGATCTCATTGTGCAGCCTAGCGGATTGCGCGTCGATATCGATTAGCCGATCACCCTCCCCTGCGATGATCACCGCCGGCATATCCAGTCCGCCGTAGCCTTTCGATGCCATAAGGGCAGCCGGCACCATCATCGAAGCCTCCGCGGCGGCGGCGCGCATTTGCGAGGGCCGAACGGCCATTTCCGTGGGAAAGGCTTCGAATTTCCTATCGACTTGGCTCGGTCCGAACATCTTGCGCAACGTGGCCGGCCACATCAGGCGCGCCGCGATTGGCGATACTGTGTAGCTGAGGATATCGCCGAGCCCCGGTAAAGCCGATGGCAAGGAGGTCGCTGCGTCTGCGCGGGCGGACGGGTAGTAGTATCCGGATGCGAGAACTAGTGCTTCCACGAACAAGGGATGTCTCGTGGCCAGCGCCACCGCGACCGCCGCTCCCCACGAATGGCCGAGAACGATGGCCCGCTCGACACCAAGGCGCTCCAGCGCCTTCCTGAACAAATCCGCCTGCGCCCCCGGGGTCCAGAGGACGTCCCGCGGACGGGAGCTATGTCCGAACCCTGGGCGATCGAACACAATCGTCCTGTAGGTTCGGGCCGCGAGATCGATCAAGCCGCTCGATTCGAAGTCTTGAATCATGCTGCCGTTGCCATGAAAAAGGACGAGCGATCGACCGCTACCGCGTTCCACATAGTGCAGTCGAACCCCGTCGACCTCGATGAACTGTCCCCTCGGCGGGTTATCGCGCTGCGCCTTTTTGGCAAGCTGCCGATTTATGAGGGCCGTTGCCGCCAGAAGCAGAGCTGCTGCAGCGGCAACCGTGAAGACGGGGTGCCGGCGCAACGAAGCCTTGCGCTCGAACTGGGACGGTCGTGACGGAATGCGGTTTCGGGTCGGGGCCATGCGCAACACCTCAGAATGGTCTGCACGATGCCCCAGAACAGTGAGAAATGTTGCAGGCGTCTAGAACGACGGCCGCCTAGCTTCGTTCCAGGTTGAGGACCATTCTTCATGGGTTTCCCCGAGCTCACTTATTGAGTTCCAGAGTCACAATAACGGTTTTGCCAAAGCATATGGCGCCAGCCAACAAGCATCTTGGCCGACGTCGTGAGCCCTGGCGGATGTCATCCGCAACAACCAATCCGCTATCATCGAGGAATGGGTCGCCTTTTGCGCGGACGGTTCACCCGTTGTGGGGATCTCGAAGCTCGTGCTCAAAGTGCACATTGTCGAGATTCTCAAATCCGTCGCCACGGCCTGAAGTGCCCGCCAACGTTCTCAATTCAACTTCCTGGCTCCTAACTGGTCCCGGATTTTCGGGCAAAACGCAAGGCCTTGATCTTTAGGAACAATAACTTGATGGCGCGCTTGCCAGCGTGGAGGATTGCACTCGGATGGCGCGCTCGAGCCCCGTCATATTGATCGTCGAGGACGAATTCCTACTGCGGATGGATTCCGCCGAGGTGCTCGAAGACGCCGGTTTTGAAGTCATTCCAGCGGTCAATGCCGACGAAGCCATCGCCATTCTATCAGCACGCTCCGACATCCATGTTGTCTTCACGGATATTCAGATGCCGGGTTCGATGGACGGGTTGAAGCTTGCCCGGTTCGTCCGCGACCGTTGGCCGCCGATCAAGATCGTGGCGACCTCCGGTCACGTACACATCGGCGACGACGATTTGCCAGCCGGCAGCGTGTTTCTGCCTAAGCCGTACCGTAGCGCCCAAGTCGTCGAGGTTCTGCGGGAACTGACCGGAACTACCTGATCGATCGCTCCGTCGGGTATCCGGCGCTCAATCGGGAAGAGCGTAGTTTCGCCTGCACCCGCGAGGCAAGCCAGCTAAACGGCGCAAGGGAACACAATTCATGTCGAAAGTGCTCGAACGAAACAACGTGCATATCCAAGGTGCCGGCGCAAAAGCGATGATGTTTGCCCATGGCTTCGGCTGCGACCAGAACATGTGGCGCTTCGTGGCTCCGCCGTTCGAAGCGGACTTCCGGACAGTCTTGTTCGACCACGTCGGTGCCGGGGGCTCGGATCTAGGCGCGTATGACAAGGTCAAATATTCGAGCCTTGAAGGCTATGCGGCCGACGTTGTGGAGATTGGTCGCGAGTTGAACTTTTCCGACGCCGTCTTCGTCGGCCATTCCGTGAGCAGCATGATCGGCGTGATGGCTGCCGAAAAGGCGCCCGGAATGTTCGGCAAGCTTGTGCTGATCGGCCCCTCGCCCCGCTATATTGATGACGCAGGATACACCGGTGGTTTCAGCGCAAAGCAGATCGAAGAGCTGCTGGAATTTCTGGAATCCAACCATATGGGCTGGTCCGCGCAGATGGCGCCGATGATCATGGGCAATCCGGATTGCCCCGAGTTGGGTCAGGAGCTGACCAACAGCTTCTGCCGAACCGATCCTAAAATCGCCAAGGCATTCGCTCGCGTGACCTTCACTTCGGACAACCGCGAAGACCTTGCGCGTGTTGCCGTGCCAACCCTCGTTCTTCAGTGCAGCGAGGACATTATCGCCAGCCAGGATGTTGGCGACTTCGTCAACCGCACCATCCCGAACAGCCGGATGATCGTTCTCAAGGCGACCGGGCACTGTCCAAACCTCAGCGCACCGGAAGAAGTGGTGTCCGCCATGCGAACCTTTGTGTGACCGGCATGATCTCGCTCGACTTCACCGACATGGTCGAGAACGCCCCTTGCGGTTACGTTTCGCTGTCGCCTGGCGGCCGGATGGAGTATGTGAATCGAACTCTGTCCGGCTGGAGCGGTTATGCCGCAGACCAGATGATCGGCAAGCCCTTCAACGGCTTTCTGACGATGGCTGGGCGCATCTACTATGAAACTCACATCGCGCCGCTCCTACGAATGCAGGGTTCGTTCGAGGAATTCGCCATCGACGTCGTCAAGGCGGACGGGCAGCCGCTCCAGATGATCGCTAACGCAACTGAGCGTCGGGACGCCGACGGCAAGCCTCTTTCGATCCGCCTAGCGCTCATTAGAGCAACTGATCGTCGCCGCTATGAACAGGAGCTTCTTCGAGCCCGCGAGGCAGCAAGAACGGGCGAAAGATCTGCCGAGGTCAATTTGCAGCGAGAGCACGATACGTCAGAGCTCCGAGAGCAGTTCATCGCGGTTCTCGGCCATGACCTGCGTAATCCGCTCGCTTCGATCAGTGCGGGGGTACGTATCCTCGACAGGACAGTCCAGACCGAGAAAGAGCGGCAGGTTATCGCCATGATGCAGACCACTGTCATGCGAATGGCAGGACTGATCGATGACGTGCTTGATTTGGCTCGTGGGCGGCTTGGCGGGGGTATTGGGCTGAACCTCGATTTCGGAAAGCCGCTGGAGCCGGTGCTCATGGGCGTCGTGGACGAACTAAGACTGGCCTCGCCAGGTCGGATCATACAGGCGGAATTCAATATCGAGCGGCCCGTGAACTGTGATGGCCAACGGCTTGGACAGATGCTGTCCAACCTCGTCGGGAACGCCATCACGCACGGATCTTCGAGCAAGCCCGTGATTGTTCACGCAGAAACAAGGGAGCGCGTATTCGAGCTCTGGGTCTCCAACGCCGGCCAGCCGATCCCACAAGCCGCGATGGACAAGCTGTTCGAGCCCTTTTTCCGCGGGAATGCTCATGCCAGCCGCCAGGGGCTCGGACTGGGGCTCTACATCGCTTCGCAGATTGCAAAAGCTCACGGCGGCGAATTGACCGTCAGCTCGACGAGTGAAGAAACCAAGTTCACGTTCACTATGCCGCTTTCGGCGGAGGCGTGAACTACTTCTCTCAGAGGAAGATATCCGTGTCAGAGGGATAGAGATTCCTGTTTCTGTTCAAGTCTGCAAATAAATCCCTGCCGCTCGCTGGCAATGTGGCTCCGGAGTCATTGCGGGCGGTGAGCCCTTAAGGGTGACAGTTCGTGGTTAACTACCCGCATTGTGGAGGACGAGGTTTCTTTTCCGGGAGCTTTCCTGCATAGTCCGGCATGGCAAAAATCAAAGTGAGCTTCAAACCGGTTCGCAAGTCTGAGGGCGATTGGACTATCGTCGCCGAGTATCCAGGCGCAGAGCATCGAGAAATCACGGGCTTTACGAACAAAGCCCAGATTGACGATTGGATGAATGGAGAGCGTCGGATCGCTTGGCTCCGATCACAGGGATACGCGATTTCACTTGATAACTTTCTTCCTCCTGCTATCGCGCTCGCCTGCCGCTTTGGGCTCACGCCGAAAGTCGGGCGACCACCTCTTCTATCCAGCTCCCCTCGACCAAAGCCGCCATTCTCGCAGATGGCGGAGGTTCTCTCGCGGCAAGTAGGCTGCTGAACGGTTGTGGCCTGTGAAGTACTTTCGCGGCCCGAGACCTCAAGTGTTGCTCTACCAAGAAGAGCTTTCTCAACTCGCTTTCAAGCTGGCAGCCGTTGAAGGTGGACCTTTGCGTTACAAGGCGATGCGGCGATGATAAACGGGTGCATCCTAGGCAAAGGGCGGTACCTCGACCAGCGTTCCGATCAAGCGCAACAATGCTTGCTGTTCGGGCCCCTTCCCGTCACGCAAGAACTCGCCCAACTCTACATGAGATAGCCGGCCGCCAGAGGGCGAATTGGGCTGGTGGATGATGAAAGCGTGACCGTTTGTCGGCTCGCGTGCGATGAACCATGCGTCGCCATTTGGGCTGCGATAGAGCTCCCGGCGGTCTGACATTTTTCCTCCTTGTTGCCTTCGGGCAGTGTAGGAGCCCGAACGGACGCCTGCG
Organism: Bradyrhizobium sp. Crot121; assembly: GCF_059512385.1. Classification (NCBI taxonomy): domain Bacteria; kingdom Pseudomonadati; phylum Pseudomonadota; class Alphaproteobacteria; order Hyphomicrobiales; family Nitrobacteraceae; genus Bradyrhizobium; species Bradyrhizobium sp. Crot121. Next base: position 12,465 of record NZ_JCAMOR010000103.1, read on the forward strand.
ATCACTGAAAATACGAAAGCTGATCTTCCGTAACAACGCGCTCGATGTTCTTGGATTTGCACCTGATACGATACCTAACTCGTCCATCAGACTCGATGGGCATGTGCTGTACGATCGTGTACGTCATCTGCGGTTCAGTTGCGGCGCGTCCTTGCGGGCCTTGAGCTTGGTGGCGAACGTCCTCATTCAGCTTATAGGCATATGGCATTATTTTTCCTCATCGCTCACGACTGTATCTGACGCCCCTAGCGTCCAGGGCGGATTCCCTAGTCCTCAAGAATGGATTTTGTAGCCGCGAATATCTGTTCCGCTGTGCCCTTGATCGTGCCCTTCGCCCAGGCTTGAAACACGTTGACGTAGGCGTTCTTGTAAGCCGCTTCGTCTGCAGAAAAGTAGACTTCGTCTGTAGCCGTATCCAAGACGAGCGCTCCTGTATCGATGCAAATTTCCTCGATTAGTACCAGACGTTCTTCTTGCTCGGCCAAATGACGTTTTACGATGCTCATTGAATCTCCTGCTTGGTACCAGCGATGCCACGTTCCTGATGCACCCGCGCCTCGTGAACATGCCGATGTGGTCGGCAGAGCGTTGACCATCTTACCGGGACAGCCTGCAAACATCGCCCGGCTTGAGATTTAACTCCTCAAAAAGCCTTTGCTGCTCTTCCGTCATGGGTTGAACCACGAGTTCCGCGGTCCAGCCTTCGGGAACGGCTGCGAGTACCAGCGTCAGCGCCTGACTTGGCTTGGCAAACGCAACCCAAGTCTGCTTTGTGGCCCCGTCTGCCGACAAATCGTCCGCGGTTACGTCAACGATAGTAAACGAGTTGCCGAATGACTCTGCCATCAACGGCAATTCCTGCCATAGGCTGCGGTTCGATCCGCGAGGTGAAGTCATCCTTCAGATGAGGAATGTCGAACGGGGCCGGCAATCAACCTGTAGATGGGTACCCAGGCGGTGTTCCACGATTCCATGGTAGCGCCGCAAACCGAGCACTCGAAGCTGGCGATCTGCCGACTAGGGGCCATCGCCTCGATTCGGCTATAGACCGCGCTGCACCGACAACATCGGTGATCAGAATCGTGCATACCGATTTATGCACCTGAAAGACGAAACAAGCCACTCCGAAATGAATTTGCGCGATGAGCTTCGAGGCAGACCTCGGTTCAGCTTAATCGTAACTCAGCGACACAAGGGCCGATTGTCGAAGCGAAGCCACAGACGAGCCCGTTGATTTTTTTGCCCCATTCAATCAAAAACCCCGCTCCCGATGGCTCGGGCGCGGGGCAGGACCACAAGCTCTGCCAGTACATCCGTGGCTGGAGCGACAGGTCGGTCGTGCTGTTATTTAAGCAGCACGAAGATTTTCGGCAGCGGACTTACCGGTACGACGGTCTGCCACGACGTCATAAGACAGCGTCTGACCCTCGCTCAGAGTCCCCATACCGGCGCGTTCGACAGCGCTGATGTGAACGAAGACGTCGTTGCTACCATTCGTTGGCTGGATAAAGCCAAAGCCCTTTTGGGTGTTAAACCACTTCACTGTACCCGTGTTCATCAGGTTTTCCTTTCGCATGCGCGCAGGACCCGGCGCGCGGAGCTGCGGCCAGTATCCAATTAGTCGATGTTGGAGAATGTCTGAAACGTGCGCGCCGCAGGATCTGAGGCGAAAGCGGAACAGTTGTTCGGCCAGTATCGATGGCGAGACCATACACCAGCAGTTGAGAAAGTCAAGAATTACGAGAACCGGCCCGTCGCCTAACGCGCGTCGAACGCGCAAACGGAAGCCCTTCGGCCCCTATTCTATGCGCCGGCCGAGGCGGGCGCGCTTTGGCCTTGTTGGCGGCCTTGAGCTTGTCTCCTTTGGGGCCGCAAACGTCGCGTCCTCGCGTGTTAGTTTGACTCCAAGATACCCTGCTCTTTCGCCGCGGCGACAAGGACGCTGGTAAGCTCGGCCTCGTCTTGAGAAGCTCCGGGAGTCCGGAACCGCTCTGCTGGGCAAACACGGTTTTCAACCCAAGTGTCGATGAACTCGCGCGCCTTGCTCACCCTGCACTCTCCATCGCTGTCGGGCGCAAGTTGGGTTCACGTTGATATATTTCTGGAGCCAGGAACGCCGGTCTATGGGGAATGTTGCCTTAATGGCGGCGGAGGCTTCGCGAGGAGCACACAGCCACCGCGGCAGGAGCGGCGTAACGCCCGCCCTGATCGCGATTTTCCCCCCAATTGTGAGAGAATACTATGAACAGGTGCAAGCCGACCTATTTCCGCAATTCGTTGGATTTGAGAGACAAAGTGCAGGTCAAGATTCTGCGGAAGCGGCTCAAGCTATCGGATGAGCAGTTTACCAGCATTGTTCGCAAGTCTGGCACGGCAATCGCGGCCATCACCAAGGAAGCCTCAACTTTGAAGTAGGGAATAGCCCGCCCCCGAGCATAAAAAAATGAGCGTTTGCTTCGTAGTGGTTGTCGGCGCATTTCTGAAGCCGGGTCCTTGAGCCGACGAGCGCGCAAGACTGCTCCTCCCGAGCGCGAGCAGATCCGATAGATATCGCGGACAATCGACAACCTACCCGGCCGCCCGTGATTCTTGCCGATTTCTAAAAGCCGAAATCGCCATATGGACCAGGTGCAGTTTGCCTTTGACTGCGGGCGAAATCTCGAACGGGTACGCGTCGGCAAGACCCAGTGAGCGGTTGAGACGGTTGATCGTCAGTGCGAGCGGACTCCACAACTCCAAAAGTGCACCAAAATCGCTTTCGAGATAGGGATCGTTTAGCGTGTGCTGAGCACGCGCGTCCAAAGACAGCGGAAGTCCTGTCAGGGAATCGAGGGTCGAAACGATGTGTAAGAAGTGGGCGAAGGTTTCTGCCCAGTCTTCCCAGGGATGAGATGTCGCATACATGCTGATGTGACTTGTCGGATCGTCAGACCGATCATGACGGGCGTAATAGGCGGCAAGCGCAGCCTGGTAATTCTCGGTCTCATCGCCGAACACCAGCCGAAAGGGCGATCGGAAGCCTCCTTCGTGTATCAGGGCATTCCAGTAGAAGTGCCCTATTTCGTGTCGAAAATGACCAAGAAGGGTGCGATAGGGTTCGCGAAAGGAAACGCGCCTGATCTCGCGTTGCACATCGTCGGCCTCCGCAAGGTTGACCGTTATCAGGCCGGATTCGTGCCCCGTCAGGACTGGCCCATGCTCATCGGACAGAATCTCGAATGCCAGCTGAAATCCACCCGCGGACGCGATGGGCAGGCGGAGCCGTCGCAGGTCTTAGATCAGTCTGCGCTTTGCTTCCTCCACGCGCGTCCACAGCGACACATTTTGCCTATTCTGCGTGCTGGGAATGACCTGGGTCAGGGAGCAAGACAGGCAGTAGGGAGCCGATGCAACAGCGCGCCAATTGCAACCGATGATATTCCGGTTCGCGCATTCGAGGGCACTTTCCACGCCAACCATTGCCATGTTCTCAGGATCGAACATCAACGGCTGCGTGCAGCCATTGCATTCGGAAACCTCGAAAGCCGATAGCTGCCCACAATGAGGACACTTGAAATCTCTCATGATCGCGCACGGTCATTGAGGGCGCCGATCAATGCGCGCTGCTTCTTTAATGCGCGCTTCCTCAGAATGTCAGCGTCGGCTTCACTCACGGTGCGACGCGCGCCCTGATGAGACGCCCTGTCGGACATGGGCTGGGCCAGCCAGTCTTGCACCGGCTGAACCGACATGGGTTTGACTCTGGATCGCATTTTCATCCTTTAGAAAGCCCTCAGTTAGAAATGGGTTCCGGTCAGGTATTGGACGGTTGATCCGTCGCAAACGGGCATGCTGCTGGCGATCGTAGCTGCGATGTCATACCATTCGCGCCTGAGTGCTCGCGGCATTCGTCGGTCACGATGCGCAGACAGGTCATGCGACGTTCTCAATCGTCTCATTGGAGCCAGATCCCATGAAAATCCGCGTTGGCTTCGAGATGATCTACGACTTTCCGCAACCGACACCTCTGATTGCAGTTGTCGGCACCCACTTCACGCGGGCATCCGACATCGTCGTGCCCGATCATCTTGTCAGCGAGCCGTCAGTACCGATCACGCCCTATCGCGACGGTTTCGGAAATTGGTGTAGCCGTCTTGTTGCGCCCGCCGGCCGCATGCGCCTCACGGCGGACGGCATCGTACGAGACAGCGGTCTGGCCGACCTCATCGTACCATCAGCGCAGCAACATGCGGTGGAAGATCTTCCTCCGGACACCATCGTCTATTTGCTCGGCAGCCGGTATGTCGAGACCGACCGACTTACCGACGTGGCGTGGAAGTTGTTCGAGAAGACCGCTCTGGTTGGGCACGGGTCAAGGGCATCTGCGACTTCGTCCATAACCACATCGCTTTCGGCTACGAACACGCCCGCCCCACCAAGACTGCCTGGGAAGTGTTTAACGAAGGCAAAGGCGTATGCCGGGATTATGCACATCTGGCTATTGCGTTCTGCCGCTGCATGAACATCCCCGCGCGCTATTGTACGGGCTATCTCAGTGACATTGGCATGGCACCTCCATATGCCGCTGGGGATTTTGCCGGCTGGTTCGAAGCCTATATCGGCGGGCGCTGGTACACATTCGATCCCCGTAACAACGTTCCCCGGATCGGCCGCGTGCTAATCGCACAGGGCCGCGATGCCGCCGACGTTCCAATCACCCAGACATTCGGACCCAACACGTTACTCAGCTTCAAGGTTTGGACCGACGAACTCGTCTGTTGATCACCGCAGCGGCGAGTTGGGCAATGCAGCTGCCGCCTCGCCGCGGAACAGAATTCCTCACGGTCCAACGCGCAACAAGGAGAGGTCTGTTACTTGGATTCATTAGCTTCAAAGATCAGTGTGGACCCTGCTTCCCGGTCACGCCGAGAATGCAAGCGGCCGACGCTCTCATCAGCTCTCCCCCGACAGCCCGGCGAAATCGTCTAATAGCGCTGCCACCAGCGCGCGATGACGCGTATCCTCGGCAGGCCGACTTGCAGCATAGAGGTTGAGCAGATGACGTGCCTTCACAGCTGCCTCCGGCCAGGACGCGGCAGGAACGGTCATCATGCGGTTTTCGAGATCAGCCTCGCGAACACGCACCTCGCGGAGATTGGCCTCGACGTTAGCCAAGGCGCGGCGCAGGTCGATGGCCTTCTGCGCGGCCATGCCGCGGTGCTTGTCGAGATCGACCGGCAGGTCAGTCATGGACGATACTCGCGTCCGCAGCTTGTGCGTTCGCAAGATCGATCGAGCCGATCGACAACATCTCCGTCGTTCCGCAGCCGGTTTCGGCGGAAACGGTGATCATCGTCGCAATACGACGATAGGCTGAGAAGGTCAGCCCCTCGATCGTCTCTTCATCTGTGACGACCTGATAGGCGCCGGCCGGCAAGACGCGCTCGATGCCGCGGATGCGGAACGGATGTCTGAATGTGACGGTTTCTCGCCGCGAGCGGATGGTCATGCACGCTGCCTTTCGCAAGTGAAGCCCCAACCGATGCTGGCGGTCGCGACCATGCGCCGCTCGCACGGCAATAGCCAGCACTATTGTGACCTGCCCAAGACGAATGTCACAGCGGAGTCGGCACCCGTATGGCACTCAACGCTCGCTATTGATTCGGAGTGGGCGTAGGCTCGCTTGCATCACCGCATCTCTCAACGGCTTCGACCGGTGACTGAGGGTCACGTGTGCTCCCGCCGAAGATCTGGCAGGAGCGTTTGATGTCGCGTGCTCGCATCTCGGACTGGATCGAGCCGCCGGTGGTTGTTCCGCAGTTTCTACTCCTTCTTGTGGGTGCGGTCGCCATCTTCAATGGCTAGGGCAATACACGTGTTGTATCTGGTCAGTGGGACCAACGAATACGGCGGTTTCAATATCGACCGCGGCACTGCGAAGGTCGCGTTGCGCCTTGCGCGAAAATTGCTGCGCGAAGGCTACATGGACGTCAGAGTCTGCACCCTCCGCGGACGAGTGTTGCAGCCAAACGAACTCGACGAACTCGAACAATCAAAGGAGAACGCCATGGCGAAGGGCCAGCAACGGGGCAATCGCGAAGCCAAGAAGCCGAAGAAAGAAAAGGCGAAAGTGATCGCTGCGGCGCCGAGCCGGAAGGATCCCGCTGGGCAGCCGGATTTCGGGCCCGCAAAGAAGAAATAGCGGGGGACCTGACACCCAGCAGTGGAGTCGGAAGGGCTGTAATGGTCCTGACACACTTCGGAACATGGGGGGCCGGCAAACCCTCTCGAGGATTAAATAGAGAAGGACCTTCGCATGACAATGGCCCGAACAGGTACATGGACGGCTGCGCTTTTGCTTGCATCAATATTCGGCGCAGCATCAGCGGCTTTTGCGGCGGAGCCGAACTGCCGTTCAGTCGAAAGCACCGGAGCGCGCCTCTCCTGTTACGATGCAGCCTTTCCTCCAAAATCGAGGAAGCCATCCGCGAACAGTACCGACTCATCGTCGGTCGATAAGGATCCTTTCCTTGCGGAAGAAGCTCGCACCGCAGAGAAGCTAAAAAATATTTGCCGTGGTTGCTGAGTTTTACGGCTGCCGGTGCATTCCATAGCTCCAACTCAGGGAGTCAGTAGGATGACGCAAGAGGATGCTAAAGGCCGTCGCGTCGGCCGCCAGCGAAAGCGTGCTCTTCACTTGGCTGGCACTGCCATAGATGAAAGGGCTGACGCTTCCGCGAGCTCCAAGGTGCAATCGACGAGAAAGCAGCGTCTGCTCGAAGGCCCCGCGGAATTTCGAGCGGACCGCGTTGATCGTTCTGATAAGAGGTCCAGGCCCGACGAATAATTCAGGCAACTGCGAAACCCTGGACCAGTTTGCAGATCGTGCGAGGAAATAGACAAAGCGCTGGCTATGTCGCAGATAAAGGCGCACGTTCTCACCGCCACCGAACGGCCCGTAGCGTCTATCGGTGGTGTGGACGCAAGTAGCGCTCCCGCTCAACCTTACGGCGGAGCACCAAAGATGTCGGCCCGACGGATCCTGAAAAAATCATCGACATTCGAGTATCGTCTCGCGCAAGAGGCCGTTAATTTGCGCCAACAGGCCAGCGGGATGCCACCTGGCATCCGCCGCATGGAGCTCCTACGAAAGGCTAGGCAGTTCGATGCTTCCGCAGAGGTCAACAAGTGGCTGACCTCACCGGGTCTGCAGCCACCAATCTAAGCTTTTCGGCAAAGCGATGAACCCTAACGCGACGCCCGGACACTAATTCTCGTCGGGATTTACCCTCACCCTCCCGAGGCTGGGAAGCCGCCGCCTGCGCTTTATTTAAGCGGGCGGCGTATTTGCTGGTGCCTTGTCTCATCCTTCCAGTGTTCCAATTCAGACCGAGGGGCGGGGCCATCCGTGAAGCCCCTGTAGGAACGACTCTCTTCCACCGTAATTTGAAAGTTGGTCTGTGGCGATACCGGCCTAAGGTCCCGCCATCCACCCGGGACGGCCCATTGTCTGACGCGCGTTGGGCGATGGGCCGGTTCTCGCCAAGCGGCTGGTAGGGATCAGTGGGTCATGGCAGAGTCATTCGGCAATTCCCTTACGTTGGTTGAAGTGACTTCGGACGACGGAGCCGTGCCAACGAAGCAGACGTGGCCCGCCTTAGCCAAGCCAAGTCAGGCGCTGACGCTAGTTCTCGCGGCCGTTCCCGAAGGCTGGACGGCGGAAGTCGTACCAGTCGTTCTCTCCGAAAAGCAGCAAAGGGTGATCGAGCAACTCAAACTCGAACCTGGCGAGGTTTACAAGCTCGCTCCAAAGTAAAGCGCCCACTACGAGTTACCGTCCCGTTTTGTTCGCGGTCGTTTCACCCAATTCGTTGCAATGTCGTTGCGGCCTTCAGGGACGCGAACTAGAGGTGCCGAAGACCTGAGATCGGCCGGGGCTTGGTCGGAGGACGAAGCGGCGCATTTCCAAATGCCGACTTCCAAATGACAATCTCAGCTGAGCAAGGGTCCTGGATTGGCAGCAATGGGTTTATTTCATTCAGACGGGCCGCTCAGCCTGGCCCGAACCTATTTGCCGTCCTTTGCGAAAGATTTCGCGGCGTCCCTGATGGCCTGTACTGCGACCTTCGGGCCTTTCCAACCGATGATCTTCAGCTTCTTGTCCTCTAGAGCATGATGTTTTTATATAGAAACATATCCTGAGTTTTTGAGATAGTTGGCGCACTCCTGGCTTGAGAAGAGA
>NZ_JCAMOR010000104.1:0-20115 GCF_059512385.1 Bradyrhizobium sp. Crot121
CAATCAACTGATGTCTGAGCGCCGCATTCTCTGCTTCAAGTCGGCTCTTCGACTTGAGAGGCGAAGCCAAGACGGCCGGTACGAAACAGAGCAGCCCGATCATTCCGCCAGCTTAGGCGATTCCATTACGTCATCAACTCGGATAAGGTTTTCGGTACACACAGTCGCTCCTCGGCGTGCTGGCCGATCAACTCGGGCTATTCGTCCGTGTTCCTGATCGGTGGTCTCCCGGCGACTCTTGGCCTGTGGATGGCGATTTCGGCGCACCGGTTGGCACACACCGCCGCCGCGTGATGCTTCGCGATCGCGTCCTCAATGGGCCAAGGTTCCGAACGAACTTGCCGCGCGCCCAGGCGCTTGAGGAACTGCGAACGACACTCACATGTCGACTATTGGTGTCGCTGCTCCATTCCGTGACCAGTTGAGCAGCAGGAATTGGATGGATTGCTCCATTCGACTTCTGTGGCCAGTCTCGCACGCGGAGGACGTCACGCTTCGGCGACGCCTTGAACAGGCGGCCATATTCGCGAGTGAATTGCGAGATGCTCTCGTAGCCCACGTCGAATGCGGCGCTGCTTGCCGAGAAGCCTTGTTCAAGCATGAGGCGGCGTGCTTCGACTAGCCGGAGCCGCTTCTGATATTGCCCAGGCGTGAGCGATGTCATGTGCTTGAAATACTTGTGAAAGGCGGTGAGGCTCACCGGATGCCGGGTTGTGCTCGCGTCGATGGGCGGTGTGGAGGTTGCGAGGAAAATCCGCGCCGGCGACGCGGCCGATGTCGTCGTTCTGGCCGGTAACGTCATGCAGCTACTGGAAGCGGAAGGCTATCTCGTTTCCGGCACCCGCGCTGATTTCGCGCGCTCAGCGATGGCGATGGCGGTGCGCGCCGGCGCGGGTCGGCCCGATGTCGCCAACGAGGAAGCCGTCAAGCAGGCGATCCTGAATGCGCGCAGGATTTGTTATTCGAGTGGGCCGAGCGGCGACCATCTCAAGCACCTCTGGGCAAAATGGGGCATCGCCGACGTGATTGCGCCACGCGCGCTGCAGGCTCCGCCGGGTGTGCCGGTCGGCGAAATGGTGGCGCGAGCCGAAGCTGATCTCGGCTTTCAGCAGCTGAGCGAACTGCTCGATCTGCCGGGCATCGACGTGATCGACGCGCTGCCTCCGGAGGTTCAGGCAATGACGGTGTTCTCGGCCGGAGTCAGCAGTGCGTCGTCCAATCCGGAGGCGGCGGGCCGGTTCGTGGGCTATCTGGTCTCGGCCGAAGCGGAGCAGGCGAAACGCCGGCACGGCATTGAACCTGCCTAGCGCCGGATGTCATTCGATCTTCGGATCCTGAGCGAGGAGTCTATACATGCACGACGAGCCGATCATGGACGTGGCGCATCTCGGCCATCTGGAACTGCTGACGCCAAAGCCCGAGGCGAGCCTGCGCTTTTTTGTCGATGTCATGGGAATGACCGAGAGCGGGCGTCGGGGAGATTCCGTCTATCTGCGCGGCTGGGACGACTACGAGCGCTACTCGCTCAAGCTGACAGCATCGCAGACGTCGGGACTTGGTCATGCCGCCTTTCGCGCCCGCAGCCCGCAGGCACTGGAACGTCGCGTCAACGCACTCAAGGGATCAGGCTACGAAGTGGGTTGGCACGAGGGCGAACTGGGCCACGGGCCGGCTTATCAATTTCGCGATCCCGACGGGCACCTGATCGAGCTCTATTACGAGACGGAATGGTACCAAGCGCCTCCCGCTTTGCGGCCGGCCCTGAAGAATCAAGCGCAACGGTTTCCTGCGCGTGGCATCAACGTGCGCCGGCTCGATCATTTCAACTGCCTCGCCGTCGACGTCAAACAGAACCGGGAATTCTTTCAGCACTTTCTGGGCTTCCGTCCGACCGAATTGATCGTGTTGAACGACGGCACCGAAGCCGGCATGTGGCTCACGGCGACGAACAAGAGTTACGACTTCGCCTACACGCGGGAGGCGCACGGGGTGAAAGGCCGCTTCCATCACATCACCTACGCGCTCGACAGCCGCGAGGATATTTTGCGTGCCGCTGACATCTTCCTCGAGAATGGCGTGTTCATCGAGACCGGTCCGCACAAGCATGCCGTCCAGCAGACCTTCTTTCTCTATGTCTACGAGCCGGGCGGCAATCGCGTAGAGGTTGCCAGCGCCGGTGCACGGCTGGTGCTGGCGCCCGATTGGAAGCCGATCATCTGGACCGAGGAGGAGCGCAAGAAGGGCCAGGCCTGGGGAATGAAAACCATCGAAAGCTTCCACACTCACGGCACGCCTCCCCTGCAGCACACAGCGACGAAAATGGCGAAAGACCGACTCGGCCCGTTACGCGACGCGTGAGAACGAGGTCGACGACCTGCTCCGAGCGGAGATCTTCGTCGACCTGTTCTCGGTCATGCATCACGCCGTTCGCGCCAGCGTCGACAGCTATTCTATCAAGAAGCTCGAACCGCTCTATGCGTTCACGAGGTCCGTCCCGTTCACGAGCGGGACGGTCTGGCGGACCTTGAGTTCCTTGAGCCGTGCGGCGGGACGCCCGAGGCACCGGTGCATCGGTATCGGTTCGCGCTGCAGGACACCGACATCCGGGCTGACGACGATCTCAGGAGCGTCGGCGGCGACAAGTTCGGACGCGTCGTGGCGGTCTCCTTGGACAACCGCACGATCGACATCAAGAAGCGCGCCGATACCGCCGGACTTCATCCCGAGGCGGTCGTCGCCCTTAACTTCGTCGACACGCAGGTGCTCGCGGACTCGCTGATGCGGACTGGCGAGTACGTCGCGGACCACGGAATGCAAGGCGACGGCGATTGCAGAGCGGCGCGGCACCTTCTGATGGCGCTCGCTCCGCGCCTGCGGAGCGGGCAATTGCAGGTCGACGGTGAGCCCGCGGTCGCGGCCGCGATCCGCATAGCCTTGGATCTCGATGAAAGCGTCTTTCCCGTGCAGGGCCCGCCCGGCGCCGGTAAGACTTTCGCGGGAGCCCGAATGATTCTGGCGCTCGCTCGAGAGGGACGGACCATCGGGATCGCCGCGAACTCGCACAAGGTGATCCGACATCTGCTCGACGAGGTGGGCGTCGCTTCGCGCGAACAAGGGTTCGCCGTCGAATGCCTGCAGAAGCTCTCAGACAGGGAGGAAGACCGGCCGGGTCTCAGATTCACGATCGACAACGGAGCGTTCCTGAACGCCCTGAATGCCGACTGCCGGGTCGGCGATGCGACCGCATGGTTCTGGGCGAGGCCCGACGCCGCGGACAGCGTGGACGTGCTCTTCGTCGACGAGGCGGCGCAGATGTCGCTCGCGCACGTCTTGGCCGTGTCACAGGCCGCACGTAGCGTCGTTTTGTCGGGAGATCCCAGACAGCTCGAGCAACCGATCCAGGGTAGCCATGCCGGAGTCCGAGCACCCAGATGCGCCGCGCGGGATGGAGTTCCTCTACAGCGCCAATCGGCTGAACGTCGCGACCTCGCGCGCGAAGTGCATCTGTGTGGTGGCGGCGTCGCCTCGTCTTTTCGAAGTCGACTGTCGTACGCCTCGTCAGATGGCGCTTGCGAACGCATTCTACCGGTACCTAGAAATGGCGGAGACTATCTGAGGTCCGATTATAGAGGCGGTCGATGGTGACGTGCGCGCCGGAATCGAAATGCTTCCATCACGAAGCGGCGCCGACGACGCGCGGGGCCGCCGAACTTCTTAGCGGATGAATGTCGTGGGTCGACAGGGGCTATCGAATGTCCCTAAAATGTAATGGAAGCAAGTTCGCAGAAGCCGGGTACGGGTGGGGCAGTGAACTTCCAGGTGACGGTTCTCAAGGTGCTGGTCAGCTATCCAGACGGGTTCGCCGTCATGGAGGACATCAAGCGCGATATGGCGACTCTGGCAACCAGCGGACGGGACTGGGCCGAACGCACGAAGCGACTGGCGGCCCGCGTGCCTGACCTGGATATCTTCTCCCAAGGTCTTAACCAGCGAATTTCGGCGTTCGGAAAATAGGAATATATTCCATAATCAATGTTATGCGAACAATATCAATTAGTTAGTATCCTAGCACGAGAGCGGCGCCTTGCCAAAGGACACTATCGCAATGACCTCGAGCCCCTCATCTATCGCGCCGACGGCCCCGCCGTTCTCGACGGCGTGTCGATCAGGATCAGCCCCGGCGAATTCGTCGGCATCGTCGGCACCTCCGGTTCCGGCAAGTCGACGCTGATGCGCACCGTTTGAGATTGTCGGCGATGCTGGCGAGGCGATCCTGACCATCGCCCCCGGTTACCGTGAGGTGCCCGTAGGATACGGCGTGAGTGGCTATCGCTATACCGTCGTGAACGAACGCACCGTGCTGGTGGATCCGAACACACGCCGCATCATCCGGATCATCGAGTGATGGCTGCAGGCTGGCGAGCGGCACGCGCCTGTTACCATTCACAAGGCCCGCTCCTTTGGGCGCGAGCTATTTGTTGTCGACCGCCGTACGCAGCGAAGATGCCCGACGAGGCTTAGCGGCCACCCTTCCGGCTAGGCCCATTCTCGCAAGCGGAGATACGTCAACCTCAAGCCTCGTCGAACCCTGACAATGGTAGGCCGGTGTTCGGCTTCTCCTTCAGCATAAGCCGAGTGAGCTTAGAAAATCTCGTTCTTGATGCCTTTCATCAGACCGATGTTCGCTCCGACATAGCCGCCGATGCCTCTGCCGAGATCTCCGCCGTAGCTACCGATGTCCGCGCCTTTTCGATAATCGCTCATCGTCGACTCGGCGATGCGCCCCAGGGCTTCCTTTAGGCCTGCGCCGTTCACGGTCTCCAGCGTCTCGTCGTCCAGAGCGACGTTTTTCTGCTCGGTGTCCATCAGCCTGCTCCTGTTTGTCCTGGCGTGCCCATCGTTTCGTTGAACAAGGTGTACCCAGTGCGGCTTAAAGATTGCTTACAGGAATGCCGCGAGTTTCGTGGTTGCGACGCGAATTGACCGACGAGACTGTGGTGCTTGCCTTTCGGTAAGGCGCTCCGCACGAGCCCCGCCCCTGTCTTATCGAACTTCGAAACGCAAAAGCCCGACCTGTGAAGGCCGGGCTCACTCGAAACTGCATGGCAGCCGCTCAACGTCAGAGCGAGACCGAATTATTTTAGCATATCCTTGAGGCCGATGACAACGTCGTTCACGCCTATCCCTACCTCGCGCATAACGCCGCGGACCGGCTCAGCCGCGATCAAGAGGACATTGCAGGGCTCTTCAAGCGCATGGCCTTCGCCGGCGTGCGGATCGTCACGCTTTCGGAGGGCGACGTCACGCATCTCCACGTCGGGCTGAAGGGCACGATGAATGCCCTGTTCCTGAAAGATCTAGCGGACAAGACGCGTCGGGGTCTGCGCGGCGTGCCGTCGAGCACGACCCGTCCTGTGCCTACCGCAAATCAAACGCGAGCATATCGGTGATGCAGTCCACCCAGGATCGGACGGCACAGAATGCGTCCTGCTGCCTCGGCGGAACGTGATATCGGCGCGTCCTTGTTCAAGGATAGGTGAGTGCGTACCATTATAGTAATGGGCGTAAGATTTCAGAATGCGGCGCAGATGCACCTCGCCCAGGACAATGATGTGGTCCAGAGATTCCCGCCGAATCGATCCGATCAGCCGTTCGGCGAAGCCATTCTGCCAAGGTGACGCCGGTGCAATCGGTTTGTCTCGAATGCCCATGGCGCGCAATCGCCGTGTCACGACGGCGCCATAGATCCGATCGCGATCACGGATCATATAACCCGGGGCCCCATCCCAAGGAAAAGCTTCGGTGATCTGGTGTGCGATCGATTCCGCCGTGGGGTTGGTTGTGACGTTGATCCAGATCAGCTCTCGACGGTCAATCCGTACGATCACGAAGCCGTACAGCAGTTTGAAGCCAATGGTCGGGACCACGAACAGATCCATGGCGGCGATGTCCGGAGCGTGGTTTCGCAGAAAGGCTTGCCATCCCTGATGTGGCGGCCCACGCCGCTTGACCATGTACTTCGCGACACTTGACTGTGCGACTTGAAACCCGAGCTTGAGCAGTTCACCGTGAATACGTGGTGCGCCCCAGAGCGGATTGTCGCCGCTCATCCGCCGGATCAACGCGCGGAGCTCCGTGTCGATCTTCGGTCGCCCTCCCCGTGCGCACGACTTCCAACGCCAGTAGCAGCGAAAGCCGGCACGATGCCAACGCACGAGCGTCTCGGGCCGGATGATGGTAAGAACTTTCAGGATTGATGGAAACCAGCGATACAGCTGGATAAAGAACCAGCGATCATGGTTCGTGAGCCGGACGCGACCATGCAGCCTACGCCTCAAGACCATCAACTGATGTCGAAGCACCGCGTTCTCCGCTTCAAGCCGCAACTTCGACTTGAATGGAGAGGCCAGGGCGGAAAGAACGAAGCAAAACAGCCCGATCATTCCGCCAGCTTAGGCGATTCCATCACGTCATCAACTCGAATGAGGTTTTCGGTACACACAGGACGTGTGGCGCTACCGCGTCGGCGGCAGCGATGGGCCAGAAGGCGACATCGGCGCCCAAACCTAGAAATCTGGACAAACGACCACGAGGCTCGCAATAGCATCGAGGAACGCTAAGACGGAATTTGAGTCTTTGACCTATGGGCTTGAGATTGACGATTGCTGATGGTGATTCAACACGCTGGCCCACGCGCCAGCTCATCTCCCAGAAGCCTGCCTCGAGCCGGGTGGCTTCCTTGAAGATCGCAATCAGCTCTGTTTCGCGAGCCGGTGTGGCGTAGAGATCGGCGGAATGTTCCAAAGACGCCCGCGCCTTCGCGGCGACCTTCTGGTATGGCCCGCCGGCATACTCATCGATCCACGCGCTAGGAATTCGTCCTAGCGTCCGCATCGGGTCGAGATGCAAGCCGCGTCGCGATCTCCGCGTACCCGATCACGCAGGGGCGCCACCTTGAGTGCCAGAAGATCACCGCGCATTCCAGCATGCACGTAGCGTGTAGGCCAGCATCTCGACCGCTGGAGGGGTTTGTTCAAGGTCATGCGTGCCAAAATCGTTCACTTAAGCGCGTAGAGGTCGTCGGAATCGTCACCGATGGGCGAGGTCAGCTCAGGTCAATCGCGTCCCTTTGGCCGCGTGCCGTGATCTTCCGTTCAACACCTGTGAACGGACGTCGTCAGACCGCCCGGCATGTCTCAAACTTCACGGAAGCGGACCAACGTCCGGCCCCTTACTTCGGATTGCGCGGGAACGGGATGAACCCGTCCCGGTTCGGCATTTTCACGTTGGGCAGCGACTGTGCGTCGATCACATCGTTCGATCCGACGATCCCGTTGAGATTGAGGATATAAGCCGATACCGCGTAGATTTCGTCCGCGGTGAGCGATTTCGACTCTTGGAATGGCATTGCGCGGCGGATGTAGTCGAACAGCGTTGTTGCATAGGGCCAGAAACTTCCCACAGTCTTTATCGGTGTTTTGTCCGGCGCCAGTGTGCCCATGCCGCCGACGAGCGCTCCAGCGAGCGGGACACTGGGGCTGATTCCCTTCTCGCCGTGACAGGCCTGACATTTCGCGACATAGATGGCTTCCCCCTCCATTGCGGTGCCACGACCAGGCGGCAGACCTGCGCCATCCGGTCCGATGCTGATGTCCCACGCTGCGATATCGGCGGGCGCGATCGGTTGCCCGAACTGCGGGGCTTGGGCCAGGGCCGCCAGTGCAATGGTCAGCATAGATACGCAGACTACTGCAATGGGTTTAAGCGTAAACATTGCTGGCCTCCCCCATCTCGTCGATGCGCCAGCTTGCGATGGCATTGTAGTGGTAGACCCCACGCAAGCCGCGCTCGTCGGCGAACTGCGCGCGCGTTGGCTGCACCATGCCCGTGTCGTCGGTGGCGCGACTCTGCAGCACGGCGGGACCGCCATTCCATTGCCACGCCGCGCGGAAACGCACGGGCGCCTTTGGTAGGATCGGGCCCTGCAAAGCTGCCGGCGCCCAGCTTCGTCCGCCGTCAGCCGACACGTCGACCTGCCGGATGCTGCCGTTGCCCGACCAGGCCAACCCTGAAATCTCGTAGAATCCCGGTCCCCTCAGCGCGAGTCCCGGCGACGGACGTGTGATGACGGATTTTACTTCGATCGGGAACACGAACTGCCAGGCTTTTTCATCCTTGAGCAGGATCGTGTATTTCGATGTTTCGTCTTTGGTCATGGCGGGGCCGGCAATCAGCTTGAGCCGGCGCAGCCACTTCACGTTCATGTTGCCCTCGAAACCAGGCAGCAGCAGCCGCACCGGGTAGCCGTTCGAAGGTCGCACTCGCTCGCCGTTCTGATAGAGACAGACGAGCGCATCATCCATCGCCTTGGTGAGCGGGATGCTGCGGCTCATGGCGGCGGCGTCAGCCCCCTCGGCGATCACCCAGCGCGCCTCAGGTTCGATGCCGGCTTCGTCGAGCAACGTGGAGAACCGCACGCCGGTCCATTCCGCGCAACCCAAGAGGCCGTGAATAGCCGCCACATTGAGCGGCTGGGCCTGAGGCGCGTTGAGCGCCTGGCTGTTGCCGCCACACTCGATGAACGCGATGCGCGATTGCATCGGATAGCGCGACAGCGCTTCGACCGTAAACACAAGCGGGCGCTTCACAAGTCCGTGGATCAACAGCCGGTGTTGAGCGGGATCGATTTCTGGGACGCCGGAATGGCTACGCTCGAAATGCAGCCCGGATGGCGTGATCATTCCTTCGAGCATATGCAGCGGCGTGCGTGATGCGCCGACACCGGCCGGGTTGGGGGGCGGCGGAAAGACTTTGACGACCTTGCTCTCGAACGGTGAGGGCTGGCCGTAGCCCTCAAATCCGCGACCCGGCACCTTCATCCATGGCTGCACCGTAAGTGGTTCTGCCGATCCGCGGGATAGGCCCGCGCCGGTCGCACCGACAACGATCGTGCCTTCGAGAAAGAGTCGGCGGCTTAGAATACCATTGCCGGCCGCCGGATCGCCTGGTTCGGGACGAGTTTTTCTAACCATGAGCAGCACTCCCTCGTTGCGCCCGAATGAACCCGCGTGTCCGCGCGCACGGCCAGCGCTCGGTGAGACCGGCACAAAAGGACTGTCGGTTTTATTGAGAGTGTAATGCCTGCCGATGGCATTCCTGCCATTCGCGTCGGACGGAGACGTCGGCACCTCCCGTCTCGGAAAGCCGCTCTCAAGAACACTACGCTCATCCAAAAGACCTTCAAACTGGCAAGAATGTCGCACAAGCAATCTGGTCAAAACCAGTGTCTCTGATGTCCGAGTTGGGTCACTCGCGTCGTTTTCGGCCCGTTCGAGGGATGTCTGGTTAGCCCTTAACAGCGGCGGAATAGTAGACATCCACCAACCGCCGCTTAGGGCCAACAAGAGACTTATGCACCGCAGCAAGCAGCATCTCAATTCGATCACTTTGTTGGCGCGACTGAGCAACGTCGCCGGGATATCGATGCCGAATGCCTTGGCGGTCTTGAGTGGAGTGGCAATCGCGTGCTCAACTACTGTGAATTCTCCTTTGGGCGGAATTGCGCGTTTCGGTTCAACTTCCAGCGTGTGGTCCAACGCGGGCTGGCCTCCTACGTCCTCGCCGTCATGGCACGCTCGGATTTGCGCAGCTATAGTAGCAAATCTTGGTTAGTCCCGAGATTTTCGCTCCAGAATTATTGCACAGCAAATGCAGTCAGTAAGGCTCTCCCGTTAGCGGCGATTGTTTTGAAAATGCTGATGACGACACTGCAAGAACGGCTAACGCGAAAACTATCCTCATCTTGCCTACTCGTCCTCGGTGATCCTAGTCAGCGATAGCTCGAAGCCGCCCTCAAGCAGATCGGTCAACTCAAGCCGCACCATCTCGTCATCCCAATCGGTCGCGTCGGTGAGCCGATTGTCGGCGATGACATAGGCGCGCTTCTGCTGTTCCGACCAGCCGCGCGCCACGATGACCGGTACCTCGGCGACTCGAGCAATTTCCCCGCCGCTAACCGGCCGTGAGCGGCGAGAACCGCGCCGTCATCGGCGCCGAGATCGGAATGATCCAACTCGGATTGACGCAGCGATTTGCTCGATTTGCTCCGGCGAATGCCGCCGCGATTTGCGCTCATAGGGTCGTAAACGGTCAACCAGCGCTGTTTCCACCGCCGGCTTGCCCGCTGGGAAAACCCCAACGAAGCGGTGATCATGATCTCGCAGTGGGATTGGCTAACCGACGCGCAATTAGCAGCAGCGTTGCTCAATCACGGCTGGCATCCTTCTTTCACCCACGCTTCAAATAGATCGATCTTCTCTTGCGACCAAGGACAATCGCCGTTCGGCGGCGGCGGCGGTATGACCGAGCCGCCAAATTCCACGAATTCGATTGGAGATCTGCTCGGACCGCGCTTTGACGTCTCTAAAGCTGCGGAGGTCGAAGAACTTGGACATGCCCCGGACATCCTTGTCCGTGAAGAGCGGATAGATGTCTTTAGCGTAACTGATCATGGGCACTCCCCACCGGCGCAATCGCGAGGCTGCGGACTTGAATCTTCATCGTAGCTCCCATTCGTTTTAAAGATACCTATCCACCACATGACGAGAATGACCTTGCAGCGCCGGCGAGGGAAATCAACTCTCGTCATAGTCTCGATAGACGATCGTTATTGCCGCCGCGCAGCGTGATGCCGTAGCGAGGAATGCCACGAGCCGCATGGCAGTCGACGCCTACGTTTTTTTCTGCACAGACTTGTAAGCCACGTTCAGTCGCTGAATCGGCAATCAATGCCGTCGTGCTTGCACAAACGACGTCGCGAACTTCGCTCGGTGAGCTCTGAGAACTTCGTAGATGTCGCGCGAGCACAGCAAGGATTGCGCGGGGTCACTGTGGGCTACGATTGCTCAGTTCCGTCGTTGCGTGTGATGGCTAAAGACCCAGCTCAAACATCGGCGGCTGGCGTGCTGGGAGCGATGAAGATGCGCACTACGTTTACGTTATAACCGTCTAAGGCGCGCTACAGCTTTTTCATGTCGGCAGGGCAACCAGAATCGGAAAATGATGAAGAAAAGCGATGGGCGTCATTTTCGTTACAGGCGATCGACCAGCGGCCACGGCAAGCCCGGCAACGCCACTCCCGCCGCCGTCCGATTTGGTGGCCTCGGGTCCGGTGCAGCCGACTCAAGGGGCAACACGAATGAGTAAGCCTTCTGAGCGTAATAAGATTGCAGCCTCACGAAAACAACGTGAGACACTGACCGGCGATCTGATGGTTCAGCATGAAGCGTTAGCGGAAATATTTACTAGTAATAAAGCTGTATGTTCCGGTGGCCGCGATTAGTGCGGCGGCGCCCAAGAACACCGAGATCGGATACCAAAAGGTGGGATGGTCGATGACGAACGGTATCAAACCAACGGCGAGCGCAGGCGGCATATGGACTTTAAACATCCGTAAAATAGCAATCGAGCAAAGCATGGTAACCGTCACGCCCAAAAATTCTGTGTGAAAGCCCGTGCTCAAGAGTAAGCCGACGGATGCGGTCAGGAAACATACGAGAGGAAACAATACCGGCCGTGACATCCAGCCAGGAAGGTCCGGGTGACCAAATAATTCATAGGCTACGACGATCAGCGGAGGGAATAACAGGAAGCGCAATCCCGTTGTTTGCGCCACCGCTCCCAGCGCGAAGACGAATGCCGTCAGTGCGAAGATCCAGAACCGATCTCTCGGCGGAGTTTCGGCGGTCTCAATAATCCGGCTCTCCTTGCCCCCCTCAGATAGGTAACTATCGGGATCAAGGCGCTTCCAGAACGTCAACGCAATGGCGAGTACGGCGAGTCCCGCGAGAATGGCGGCGGGGTAACCCCAACTCATCACGCCGAGGGCCATTGGAAGCACACCGGCAGAGATCGCAGCTCCGATGTTCGATCGGAGCAGTTTAATAACAAATAGGCTCAGGAGGGCAACAACAGTTACCGCGAGGGCGCTGTATTCCCAGTGGCGAGTAATCATCACCCCCAGGATCGCGGTGATCGTAGGGGTAGCAATCAGTCTGATTGGTTGGCTTGCCCATTTTCCGCGGGGGCGCGTGAATACATCATACGCTAAAGCGGCCATCTCGGGAAACAGGATAAGAGATATACCCGTGGTATCGACCGCAAACCCAATTCCCCCCACGAAGGTAACCGCAAGAAATTCGGCAAATAATCTCGTTGTGTATTTCACTGTAATCTAATTTTCCGAATTCCTTTGCAGACGAGACGAAAATAGGAACGCGAAACTCGATGTCTAATGACCATCGGTTATTGAATCGATTGCCATCGACGCGGCGCAATTCTTTTCCTTCGGTCCTGTCGAACCCACCCATCGGAAATGACCAATTGTGGCGTCTAGCCGGCGAGCTTACTTGCGACGTGCGACGGCATATTCGCCGAAGCTGCAATCGGAACCATACATACGGCAATTGGAAAATTTCGTCCCGCATTGTGGTTCAACAACCCGAAGAGGAGATCAATGATGTCTGAGTCCTTTCCACTCCCTACTAAGCCCGAAGACGTTGTCCCGTCGCTGATTGAGCGGTTTAAATCCGATAGGGTCAGCGAGGTAATGGCCTTGTTCGAACCGAAGTCTGTGTTCGTCGAGAATGACGGGCGAACCATCACTGGTCACGCAGAGATCGCCGCCAAACTCGAGCGCGATATCATGCTCGGCCTGCCGGTGAAGACCGTAGTGCGCCATGTGTTCGCCGGCAACGAGATCGCCCAGCTCGTGGTGGACTGGTCAATTGATGGCACAGGGCCCGACGGCAAGCACGTGCACCTCGGGGGCACGGCATGCGATGTCGTGCGCCGCGGTGCGGACGGATTTTGGCGGTTCATAATCGATAATAATCAAGGGACGGCAGTGCGAAAGCCCGCCTGACATATGCGCCAGCCGAGCACCTACTATCAAAAACCGTTTCAACCAGCACGAACAGGAGATCAATGATGTCTGAGTCCTTTCCACTCCCTACTGAACCCGAAGGCGTTGTCCCGTCGCTGATCGAGCGACTCAACTCCGGCAAGGTCAGCGCGTTGATTGAAATGTTCGACCCGAAGTGCGTGTTCGTCGAGGATGACGGGCGAACCGTCACTGGTCACGCAGACATCACCGTCCGACTCGAGCGCTTTGTCGAGCCCGGCGTGCCGCTCGTGACAAAGGTGCGCCATATTTTCGTCGCCGACGATATCGCCCAGCTCGTGTATGACTGGTGGATCGATGGCACGGGTCGCGACGGCAAGGAGGTGCACCTCAAAGGCACGGCGTGCGATATCGTGCGCCGCGGCGCGGATGGGCGCTGGCGGTTCATAATCGATAACAATCAAGGGACGGTATTGCGAAAGCCCGCCTGACACCGCCACGACAGCTCTTGGCGCCGGAGCCACTCTTCTCGGCGCCATCGGGCGAGGCGCGGATCGGCCGCCTCAATCTCGAGGCGGCCATCGCCGCCTTGAACCCGACCGAGCGACGCCCGGAAGCACTTAAGGGATAGCGACCTTCGGCTCCATAAGCTGTTGCGCGAGCAAGCCGGCGTGCGGCGTGAGCGCTGAGAAATCACGCGCACAAAGATGAAGTTGCCTCAGCGCCCAGCGGTCTTGCAGCGGCACGATCGCCAAGCCGAGGTGCCCCAACTCTTTGGCGGAAACCTCGGGCAAAATGGCGATCCCAACGCCAGACTCGACCAACATTGCGATGTACTCAATCCGCCTGAGTTGAATGCGGTAGTAAATCTGGCGGCCCAGGCGGGCAGCCCGTTCTCCCAGATAAGCTTCCAGTGCAGTGTCGGCCAGACCGACGAACGGCTCACCCACGACGTCCGCAAAAGCTATCGATTGTTGATCGCTGATGCGGTGTGTTTCGCTCGCCACAACGACGAGCTGGTCTTGCGCAATAACGCGGGTCTGCAACGCTGCCAGATCAGCCATGTAGGTTACAACACCGAGATCAGCCCGACCTTCCAGGATGGCCCGGACAATCTCGGTGCTCGGGCGTTCATAGAGATCAATGGAAAGGTCCGGATAAGCGACCAAAAATCGGCGGAGTCGCGGCGGTAGAAAAGCGGCCAACCCAGCCGTGTTGGACAAGAGCCTGATGCGCCCTTTCAGGCCAGCGCCATAGGTGCGCAGTTCTCCGCGCATCTGCTCCACTTGGTCCAGGATCAAACGGGCATGGCGGATCAGGGCATCACCGGCCGCAGTCGTCGTGACCCCCCGCCTGTTTCGTTCCAGGAGCTGCGCGCCAAGCGCAGATTCCATTCCGGAAATGCGTTCGCTCACGGAAGCGAGAGCCAGATTCATGTTCTCGGCGCCCTTGGTGAGGCTGCCTTGCTCCACCACGGTCAGGAACAACCGCATATCCGTCAAATCGAAGCGCAATGCTTTTCCTTCGGTTTGGCCGAATTCTTCCATCGGAAATGACCAATTGTGGCGCTTGGTCGGCGAGCGTACTTTACTACATGCGACGCCATATTCTCCGATTTTGGACGTTGACACAAGGGATTGGAGAGGTGGCCCTTGATGAGACCTAGGTTTGCTCGCCAATCTGTCACGCCATATGCGCACGGGTGGCATCGGCTCGTGCGAAGTTTTCAAATGCAACACCGCCCAATCCGAGCGAGTCAACATGAATGGTTATCTTTCGCTGCATGTTCTCATTATCGCGTCGACGTTTTTCCTCGCCGGGATCGTCAAGGGCGTGACGGGGATGGGCCTGCCGACCGTCGCAATGGGTATCCTCGGTGCGATCACGTCGCCAGTTAGCGCAGCTTCGCTGCTGGTCATTCCGTCCTTTGTCACCAATTTTTGGCAGCTGTTCACGGGGCCGGATTTCCTGGCCCTGATGAAAAGGCTTTGGCCGATGATGGTCGGCATCGTGGTTGGCACACTCGCCGGCTCATGGCTTCTGACGAGCGCCAATACGGAATACGCAAGTGTTGGATTGGGCTCCGCCTTGGTTCTCTATGCGGTGCACAGCCTGTGGGCGAAGCCATTGTCGGTTCCTGCGCGCCTTGAGCGTTTACTGTCGCCTGTTATTGGGTTGACAACCGGGGCAATCACCGGAGCAACTGGGGTTTTCACACTTCCCGCCGTTCCCTATCTCCAGGCCCTCGGCCTTTCCAAAGATGATCTTATCCAGGCACTGGGACTGTCGTTCACGGTCTCAACAATTGCGCTTGCGGCGGGCTTGGCTCGTGGCGGAGCTTTCCATCTTGGAAATACTACTTTGTCCGCACTCGCGATCATTCCCTCGTTGCTGGGCATGTGGGTCGGAACAACGGTCCGCGAGCGCATAAGCGCTGCAACCTTTCGGCGCTGGTTTCTGATCTTCCTTGCCATTCTTGGCCTTGAACTCGTCGTTCGCCCACTCTTCTTCTGAGGCAGATGACGATGCCCCAGATCGAAAGCCCACCCGTTCCACCGGGCCCCACCACCGTCACCGAGCGTTATGACGCTCTCGTTGCAAGTGGAACAATTGAGCGTGATCCGGCGCAAGAGGGAGTGGTGGCCGTGCTCGATGCGTTGGCACACAGACTCAAGGACATCAAGCAGACCCGCTTCGGTTTGACCCGACTTCTCGATCGGGGAGACAACTCCGGCAAAAAGGGGCGCGGAATTTACTTTTTTGGCGGAGTCGGTCGAGGCAAGACTATGCTCATGGACCTTTTCTTCGAGAGTGTCCCGCTGGAAGCCAAGCGCCGGATACATTTTCACGAGTTCATGGCGGATGTGCACGACCGCCTTCGGAAAGCTCGCGAGAAGATGGAAGATCGCGATATGAGCGATGGTGATCCACTCTCACATGTAGTTCGAACACTCGCGACCGAGGCACGACTTCTTTGCTTCGATGAACTTGCCGTTACGGACATCGCAGACGCCATGATGCTCGGACGCGCCTTAACCGAATTGCTTTCTCAAGGCGTGGTGCTGGTTGCGACCTCCAATGTCGATCCGGATCACCTTTATGAAGGCGGTATCTATCGTGAATTGTTCTTGCCTTTCGTGGCACGTTTGAAATTGCATGTTGATGTCGTGAACCTCGATGCCCGCACCGACTTTCGTTTAGAAAAACGGGAGGCAGAAGGGGGCTGGTATACGCCCCCGGATGCGAATGCTAAAGTTAAACTTGATCTTGTCTTCACTCGTCTCACCGATAATGTTCCACCCGAGCCGTTAACATTGCCCGTAGTAGGTCGAACGATCCGCGTACCGCTTCAGGCGCGTGGCGTCGCTCGCTTCAGTTTCCGCGATTTGTGCCTCACCCCCATGGCAGCGGTAGATTACATCACCATAGCACAGAGGTTTCATACCCTCATTATTGAGGGTCTGCCCGCGAGATTCGGTCATCGGAATCACGTTAAGCGCCTCTGCTCACTTATCGATGTTCTCCACGAACAGCATGTGAAGCTCATCGTTTCCGCACATGGCGACCCACACAGCATTTATCTTGGCATGGTTGCGGCTTTCGGTGGGGCAATGGGTCCGCCACCCAATCACTCTGACACTTTCCCCGAATTGCTCGAGTCAAGGCGGGCCGTGTCGCGCCTCATCGAGATGCGCTCATGCGACTATCTCTGCCGGCTGAGAGAAGTGCGATCCCTCCATTGAAGATTGTGCTTGAGAATTTACGCTATGCCTTGGCAGGGCTAACCGCTGGAAAGTCGATCGGGGTTTGCGCCGCGTTGTTCATGAAGTTGGTCAACAGGAACTGGGCTGTCAACGCTATCATCTCGACAATGTTGGCGTCGGTCCACGCGGCGTCTTTTACTGCCGCAAACTGCGCGTCAGAAACCTTACCGCGCGTCTCGATGAGGGCCTTTGCGAACGCCACCGCAGCCCGCCGCTTCGGGTCGCTTGAATCGCCTTGCCGATTCAGCGCGATCTCCTCCGGGGGAATCTTCGCCAGATTCGTCGAGACGTAGCTGTGCGCGGCAAGGCAGTAGTTGCAGCCATTAGCCTCCGAGACCGCGAGCGCGATCCCTTCCCGCGTC
Source organism: Bradyrhizobium sp. Crot121 (assembly GCF_059512385.1). Lineage (NCBI taxonomy): Bacteria > Pseudomonadati > Pseudomonadota > Alphaproteobacteria > Hyphomicrobiales > Nitrobacteraceae > Bradyrhizobium > Bradyrhizobium sp. Crot121. Next base: position 17,028 of record NZ_JCAMOR010000104.1, read on the forward strand.
TTCAGGTCGAGGGTCCTCGACGCCGGCCCCATCAGGCCCGCCCAACCGCCAAGGGCGTTCGGACTGATGGACATGAGGCGATAGTGATTCGGCACGAAGCCAAGCGTCTTGTTGACGTTGTCCAGAATTGCCTGCGATTCGGCGGGTGACTCACCCAGCTCCGGGATAGCGATGCGGGACATTTTCTTCTCCGTTGAACTCCGGCCGGTAGAGGCCTTAACGCACTCCGATATCCCTTATCGAATGCCCGCATAATCCGGTAATCCTGAGAAATGACCTCTCGGAATGTGAGAGAAGATGGACCGACTTGAAGCAATGTCGATTTTGGTCGCCTCAGTCGAGGCCGGCAGTTTCTCCGCGGCCGGACGGCGGCTGGGCGTTCCCCTGCCAACCGTCAGTCGGAAGGTCGCGGAGCTGGAGGCTCACCTCAAGACCCAGCTGCTGGTCCGCTCGACGCGGAAACTCGCATTGACCGAGGCGGGCCTCACCTACGTCGCTGCCTGCAAACGCATCCTGGAACAGGTTGATGAGGCGGAATCTCAGGCCACCGGTGAATACACTGTTCCGCGCGGTACGCATTCTGCAGGACTACGAGCCTGACCCAATCCCGGTGCATCTGGTGCACGCGGGACAGACGCTCTTGCCCCTCAAGCTCCGGCGGTTTACGGAATTCGCTACGCCTCGGTTGCGGAAGTCGCTGACGGCTGACTTGGCCAAACTCTCCTCGCCAAAGACCAGGGTGAACAAGACGAAATAACCCCCCGCTCGCGAATGACTGCCGCATCGTCCGGCTCGACCGCAGAGCCCTCGTTTGGATCAACGTCACAGCACATCCGACGGCCGAATGGGTTGCACGTCAAATCACGGAAGCATTCCCTGGGATGAGGCTCCGCGCTACCTCATCCGGGATCACGACCGGATCTATGGCAGCGTCGTCATGCGCCGAATGCGCGCCATGGGCATCCGCGACAAGCCTACTGCACCGGCCTCGCCGTGGCAGAATGGAGTTGCCGAACGGTTGATCGGATCAATCCGCCGCGAGTGCTTAGATCACATCATCGTCTTTGGTGAGACGCATCTACGAGGGATTTTGCGATCCTACGCACGCTATTACAACGACATCCGAACGCACCGGTCGTTGGACAAAGACGCGCCGGTTGCCCGCCCGGTTCAGCGGACCGGAAGCATTAAATCACACGTCATTCTTGGCGGACTTCACCACCACTACGCCCGAGCTTAGGTTTTCGGTACAGACAGGCAGATTTCCCGCGCTGTCATGGGCGACGCCGAACAGGCGGCGAATCGCATCCTGATTCTTGGTGATCGAATACAGATTGCACATTAGGGCCTAGGGATGTGGAAACCGAATCCAGCCGCAAATCCTAGTGGCTTGCAGCGGTCGACATGGTCGCGAAGACTACTCGCATGTGTTATTCGACCCCGCTTGCTCTGCAAAAAAGGCACCGCGCGGGGCCTTTTCTCTGCACTCTGACGCGCGTGACCGCGGCTCAGCGGCTCAGTCGCTTCTCGACTGATCTCGACCGGCCCGGGCACCAGCGGAGTTTCGCCGCGGTCGAGGGCGCCCCGAAGCTACTCGATTTCTCGCTCACTATCGTCGAGTTCGCCAAACACGGCGACCAGCCGTTCGTCATCCAGGATGGCCAGCAGCTCGTCGACGGCGGACTCGCAGTTCCGCCTGCCGGGCTCGACGTACCCCGGGAGGACCTGTTGGGCCTGATGGAGAGCCGTACGACGCTCTTTTCGGGGGACATACGCTACTCCACGCACACTTCCGGAAAACGCCTCGGCAGCCGTGTTCCTGCGGCAAAAACGAGCGCAGCAACCTGGACGGCGACACGGAAGTTTCATCCGAGCCGCGCTCGGTTACGATCGAGTAGTGTGACGTGGCAGTCCTTGATAGGAGCTTTGTCGATGAATCGCATTTCGTTCTATTTGGGCATCGCGCTTATTATCGTCGGTCTTGCTACCTGGTATCTACGGCCATCGAGCCAACCCGGGAAATTCAAGATCAGCCTCGGCGGCATGACGATCGAGGTTGACGTGCCGGCCTTCTTCATCGTCGCTGTTGGTGTCGTGCTCATGTATATCAGCCCGACCTTCCCGGACCCCGTCAAACCGCCCGGCCCTCCGGTGCCCCAGATCCCGGAATACGATTCCGGCTTTGTCGACGGCGGCAAGAACAGGTCCACCAGGGATTACTGCGATCCGCAATGGGAAGCTTATAAAAAGCAATACCCGGATTTCACGATCGAGAAGATTGAATTGCCGGAAGAGACTCGTGCGGTCGACAAGAGCATCACGGAGCTCCGGGTCCAACAGTATAGGTATCGCTGCAAATTCGTAGCGAGTCGGCAATGACGCCGTCCGTCTGATAGACGCGGAAGGTATCCTGCCAGCAGATGTCAGCTGGAGCCGGAAGTCTTCCCCATAGGTGCCTTGCCAACGGGCACATCAACTCATTTGCTCGCGGCGGATTGCTTCCGTCCCGCTTTCGTCAGCGCGTAGACGCTCGAATTCGGCATGCCAATGTGGGCGTTGATCGAGGTATTCAGCACAATCGATGCCGGGTTAGCGAGAAGCTGCAACAGAGCCTGGATCAGAAAACACGGCCCCTTCAAATTGACCGCCACCGAGCGGTCGAAGCCAGCCTCGTCCCACTCAGCCAGGGGACGGAAGTCACCGATGCCGGCATTGAGGAAGATAGCGTCGAGGCCTCCGAAACTGTCCTGTATCACAGCGGCAATCTTTTTCTGAGCGGCGACGTCGCCTGCATCCGCATGGACAACTAGCACATTACCGAGTTCCCTGCGAGCAGCCTCCAGGGAGGCCAAATTGCTACCAGTGATGGCGACGCGGGCCCCTTCCTCAAGGAAGCGGCGAGCCGTCTCGAGCCCGATGCCGCTGCTGCCGCCGGTAACAAGAGTGCGCTGTTATTCAACCTGTTCATTTGTCAGTCCTCCTCCGCTAAAAAGTTGTGCCGGTCCAACGGAGAAGCGCCGCAATGCTGTTGCACCCACAACGACAGCTGCGGCGAAGTCCGCCATCTGAACTACTCTCGCTGCTTTCC
>NZ_JCAMOR010000105.1:0-20104 GCF_059512385.1 Bradyrhizobium sp. Crot121
AAGCATCGAGGAGAGACGACCATGGAGCACTATGCCGGAATCGACGTGTCATTGGAATGCTCGAGCGTGTGTGTGGTGGGCAAAGCGAAGTGCGTCCACCATTCACGATCGGAGCAAGAGAGGGTGGGCACGTTTCGCTTTGCCCTACACTACGATTGCCCCTTCAGCTTCTCCGCGGCTTGCGGTGCAAAATACGTCAGGATGCCGTCGGCGCCGGCGCGCTTGAAACCGACCAGGCTCTCCATCATCGCGCGCTCGCCGTCGATCCATCCATTGCGCGCGGCGCCCGCGATCATCGCGTATTCGCCTGATACCTGGTAGACGAAGGTCGGCATCGCAAACGTGTCCTTCACCCGGCGCACGATATCGAGATAGGGCATGCCGGGCTTCACCATCACCATATCGGCGCCTTCGGCGATATCGAGCTCGACCTCGCGCAGGGCTTCGTCTGAATTGGCGCTGTCCATCTGATAGGTGCGCTTGTCGCCGGTCAGCGTCTTGGCCGAGCCGATAGCGTCGCGGAACGGGCCGTAGAAGGCGGAGGCGTATTTCGCCGCATAGGCCATGATCTGCACGTCGCCAAAGCCCTCGGCGTCGAGTGCTTCGCGGATCGCGCCGACCCGCCCGTCCATCATGTCCGACGGCGCGATGATGTCGCAGCCGGCCTCGGCCTGCACCAGCGCCTGCTTCACCAGCACCGCGACCGTCTCATCGTTGAGGATCCTGCCGTCCTCGATCAGTCCGTCATGGCCATGGCTGGTGAAGGGATCGAGCGCGACGTCGCAGAGCACGCCGATATCGGGGAATTCCTTCTTGATCGCACGGACCGACTGGCAGACGAGATTGTCCGGATTGAGTGCCTCCGAGCCCTGCTCGTCGCGCAGCGACGGCTCGGTGTAGGGAAACAGCGCGATGCAGGGGATATCGAGCTTGGCCGCGCGCTCGGCGTCGCGAACCGCCTGGTCGACACTTAGTCTGTCCACGCCCGGCATCGAGGCAACCGGGGTGCGGACATTATGGCCGTTAACGACGAACAGGGGCCAGATCAGGTCGTCCGGGGTCAGCACGTTTTCGCGCACCAGCCGCCTGGCCCATTCCGCCTTGCGGTTGCGGCGGGGCCGTATGGTCAAATCCAGCGGCGGGGAGGCGAGGGCCGTCTGCCGCTTTGGCGCATCGCGCAGTTCGATCGGGCGCCCGAATTTGATCGCCATGGGCTTGTTCTCCTAACACGGCAGGCTGGTTTTTGATTTGATCCAACTCTAGCATCCTCGTCCAGCAACGTCACGGCGCCGTTGATCTGCCGCAACTGCAATTGATTTTGCCGGCCCGGCGGGCCAAGACTGCGCCGATGACCCATTTCGCTTCCACGGACGACTTCTGCGATGTCTGACACCTCTGCGCGCGACCAATCGCGGGACAATGCGATTTCCGTTGCGGCGATGTCGTCGGACCGGATCCGACGGGATGAGAATGTATGGACCCGGCGGCTCGTCTTCTTCCTCCGCATCATGGCGGTGGTCTCGATCGCCAAGGGCCTCTATCACTGGGCGCAGGTGACGGGATTCGTCGGCGCCGAGGAGGAGGCCTTCGAGAACCAGTCGATGGCCTGGCAGACCGCGACCATCTACTTCGCCGTCATCGAGCTTGTCGCCGCCGTCGGGCTGTGGCTCGCCACGCCCTGGGGCGCGGTGGTGTGGCTGACCACCGTCGTCTCGATGGCGGTGATCGAATTGATGTTTCCGAACATCTACGGCGGCAGCCTAACAGTGGTGGCGTTCGAAGCCTTGATGCTCGCCGGCTATCTCGCGCTCGCCTGGATGGCCGCACGCGAACGGCCGCCATAGCGCGCTTAACCGGCCGAGCGTGCAGCGAGCGCAAGTGGTGTCGCGAAAATTTTCAGAAAATTGTCCGGTAACGTTTCGCTCACCGTAAAGGGTTCCCTCATATCTATTACGCGGTCGTTTCGAATTTGAGCGAAGCTGTTTCCGATTGTGACAGGGCGTGCAGACGAAGCGTGAACAGGGGCGCTCCACCGTCAATGAAGGGTTGCGAAAAGCCCTTGTTTGACGGGCTTAATCCGCGATTCACTGTCTTAAATTCATGATCTCTTTATTGTCTTATTTAAGCTGATGTTCAAACGGCCCCCTTAAGTTGAACCTATCAGGCGGGACACAAGTTTCGTCGAATAAGTCGATAAAACGACAACAGGGGAAGTGTCATGATCAAAGCCGTTGCCTCAACGGCGGTGGAAACCGCTGAGCGCGCCGCCGGCCAGCCGACGGTGCAGTCGCTCTATCTCGAAGCCCTTACGCTGGTGGAGCGGCTGCATCGGCGGCTGCTCGACGTCATCAAGGACGAGTTCGATCGCCGCGGGCGCGCCGACATCAATTCGGTGCAGGCGCTGTTGCTCTACAATATCGGCGACAAGGAATTGACCGCGGGTGAGCTGCGCACGCGCGGCTACTATCTCGGCTCCAACGTCTCCTACAATCTGAAGAAGCTCGTCGAGCTCGGCTTCCTCGATCACCAGCGTTCGCGTGTCGATCGCCGCTCGGTGCGCATTCGCCTGACGCCGCAGGGCCAGGAGATCCGCCGTATCGTCGATGCGCTCTACCAGAAGCACGTCAAGACCGTGGAGCAGGTCGGCGGCATCTCGAACGAGGAGTTCTCGACGCTGAACAAGTCGCTGCACCGGCTCGAGCGGTTCTGGACCGACCAGATCCTCTATCGCCTCTGATACCTTCAAGACTTCGCGCCTCCAAGACTTCAACACCTCTCCAAGACTTCAACACCTTCAAGACTTCGCCAGAGCGGCCAAGCCGGCCCGATAGAAGACCGGCAAGCCGTCAGCCTCCAGCAGAGCGCATCGACTGTGCCCGGTCGGTGCGCTCTTGCTTTTCGGCACCGCAAAAAGAGTTTTGCGGAACCGGGAACCACTCGCGTCCTCACGCTTTATCGTGGGCTACGGAGAGCGAGATGCTGGTCGAGCGCGGAATGTGGGCGATGAATGTCGAAGTGGTCGGCGAGGCCTACGCCATCGCTTCCAACTATCTGCGCAGGACCGGGATCATTCCGGACTCTTATGCCACCAACGAGCAATTGCTCACGATCATCGTGCAGATGTTCCGGCGCGGCGAAACCAACAAGATCAAGCTCGCCAACAAGGCGATCGCCGAGTTTGAAGCAGCACAGCTCGTGATCTGATCATTCCCAATCGGAGAAAGTGATGGAAGCCGCGATCGATCGCATCATGCACACCTATGACCTGCTTGCGAACCGCACCGCCGCGGCGAGCGAGGAGGCGCGGGCGAAGGTGACGGAATATGTCCGCACCTTGTTCGAGGCGGGCGAGACCGACACGCACCGCCTGACGGTCTGCGGATTGACCTATCTGCGCCAGCTTGACGGCTCCACCGATCATGTGAAGGCGGGATTCACGGGGTTGTAGCGCGGCTGTCGCGGCGCTCTCCGCTGTCGTCCCGCCCCGGGCCGGAACCCATCACCGATCTCTATTGGACCCGAGCAGGCTGTTGCGCCGTCACTTTGGCAGGCGCAGAGGGTTACGCGATGTTGATTTGTGGAGGAGGGCCGGCCGTGCCACAAGTTCCCCGGGGTGGATCCTCTCAGAGGAGCCGACTATGACGAAGAGCGTTCTTGTCAGTCTTGCAATCCTCGCCCTCGCTACTTCTACCGCTCTGGCCGCACAGCGGACGCATCATCGCCACGCGATGAATGCGAATGCCAGTATGCGTGCCGCTCCGGTCATCGCGCCGGGCTCGGTCATCATGCCGGGCGGAGTGAGTAGCGGTGACCGCGACCTGTATTTCCGAAATCTGCACGACTCCGGGTATGATACGAAGAAGAACTTCAACTCGGTCGGAAACGTAGTGACGCAATAGCGTCAGGTCTGAATCGTCGATCTTTGTCTTCTCACCCCAGGCCGGCATGACAGCGCCCTGGGGTGAGTTTATTTTCGTCTCGCGATCCGAACTCCATCAACACCATCCAGCGCCGTGCTCGCGCTGGCGAGCACGCTTCCGCTTCGCCCCCGCATCGCCGCCGCACACTCCGCTGTCATCGTCCGCGGCAGCTCTTGCTGCTCGCGCACTTAGCGCCAGCGTCGGGGCGCCAGGATCTCGCGACTTCGCCGCGCCCCGGAATGACGGGGGGCGGGGCGAACGGATGAGGCCGCCTCTGGAACTGGCAAACCCCGGCAGGCCACCATATGTGGCACAAAGGCCGCACTCCTACCGCAATCGCTTGGCCGGCACCCGGCAATGTGATAACGCTGACCGACCAGCTTCGACCGCCCACAATGGACCGACCGCATCCTCTAAAGGCTTGCGGCGGTGGAGATATTTCGCCGATGACCTGTTCCTCCCCGAGCGCCAAATCCAGTTCCGCGCCTGATTCCTTCTTCAGGGCGACCCTTGCCGAGGCCGATCCCGAGATCGCGGAGGCGATCAAGGGCGAATTGGGCCGGCAGCGCCATGAGATCGAGCTGATCGCTTCCGAGAACATCGTCAGCCGTGCGGTGCTGGAGGCGCAGGGCTCGGTGATGACCAACAAATACGCCGAAGGCTATCCGGGCGCGCGCTACTATGGCGGTTGTGAATGGGTCGACGTCGCCGAGACGCTGGCGATCGAGCGCGCCAAGAAACTGTTCGGTGCGAAGTTCGCCAACGTGCAGCCGAACTCCGGCAGCCAGATGAACCAGGCGGTGTTCCTGGCGCTGCTGCAGCCCGGCGATACCTTCATGGGTCTCGACCTCGCCGCCGGCGGCCATCTCACCCACGGCTCGCCCGTCAACATGTCCGGCAAATGGTTCAAGGCCGTGCACTACACGGTGCGGCGCGAGGACCAGGTCATCGACATGGATGCGGTGGCCAAACAGGCCGAACAGGTCAAGCCGAAGCTGATCGTTGCGGGCGGCTCAGCCTATTCGCGCGCCTGGGACTTCAAGCGCTTCCGCGAGATCGCCGACAGTGTCGGCGCCTACCTCATGGTCGACATGGCGCATTTCGCAGGCCTCGTCGCCGGTGGCGTGCATGCTTCGCCGGTGCCGCACGCGCATGTCACCACCACAACGACGCACAAATCGCTGCGCGGCCCGCGCGGCGGCCTGATGCTGTGGAATGACGAGACGCTGACCAAGAAGCTCAACTCGGCGATCTTCCCGGGTCTGCAGGGTGGCCCCTTGATGCATGTGATCGCGGCCAAGGCGGTTGCGTTCGGCGAGGCGCTGCGGCCGGACTTCAAGGTCTACGCCAAGAACGTGGTCGAGAATGCCAAGGCGCTCGCCGAAACGCTGCGCGGCCATGGGCTCGACATCGTGTCCGGCGGTACCGACAACCATCTGATGCTGGTCGACCTCCGGCCCAAGGGGCTGAAGGGCAACGTCTCCGAGAAGGCGTTGGTGCGCGCCGCCATCACCTGCAACAAAAACGGCATTCCCTTCGATCCTGAGACGCCGTTCGTCACCTCGGGCCTGCGGCTCGGCACGCCGGCGACGACCACGCGCGGCTTCGGCGTCGCTGAGTTCAAGGAAGTCGGCGGCATGATCGCGGAAGTCCTGACCGCGCTGCAGCAGTCGCCGGAGGGCAAGGCGCCGCTGGTGGAAGCCGCGATCAAGGAACGCGTGAAGGCGCTGACCGACCGCTTCCCGATCTATCAATAAGGAAATCGGCAGATGCGTTGCCCGAGTTGCAACAGTCTGGATACGCAGGTCAAGGACTCGCGTCCGACTGAGGATTCGGCTGTGATCCGACGGCGGCGCGTCTGCATCACCTGCAATTTCCGCTTCACGACATTTGAGCGGGTGCAGCTTCGCGAGCTGACAGTGATCAAGCGCAACGGCCGTCGCGTTCCGTTCGACCGCGACAAGCTGGTGCGCTCGCTGCAGATCTCGCTGCGCAAGCGGCCGGTGGATTCGGAGCGGCTGGAGAAGATGGTATCGGCCATCGTGCGGGAGCTTGAGAGCGCCGGCGAGGCCGAAGTCTCATCGGAGGCGATCGGTGAGATCGTGATGGAGCATCTGCGCCAGCTCGACGATGTCGCCTATGTCCGCTTCGCCTCGGTCTACCGCAATTTCCGCGAAGCCAAGGATTTCGAGGCATTGCTCGGCGAGCTCACCAGCGAAGATGACCCGCGCATCGCGCAGTTCCGCAAATGATCTTCCGCATCCTGGAAGACAAGCTCGCCGCACAAGCAAAGCAGTCGAAAGCCGCCGATTTGCGGTTCATGCAGCTCGCGCTGACGCTCGGCCGGCGCGGGCAGGGCCGCACCTGGCCGAATCCGGCGGTCGGTGCTGTCGTGGTCAAGGATGGCGTCATTGTCGGTCGTGGCTGGACGCAAGCGGGCGGCCGGCCGCATGCCGAGCCGGAGGCGCTGCGGCGCGCGGGCGAAGCGGCGCGCGGCGCCACGCTGTATGTGACGCTCGAGCCATGCTCGCATTTCGGCCGCTCGCCGCCCTGCGCGGACGCGGTCATTGCGGCCGGCATCGCGCGCGTGGTGTCGGCGATCGAGGATCCCAATCCTGAAGTCGGCGGGCAGGGGCACGCACGGTTGCGCGCGGCGGGCATCGCTGTTGATGTCGGGCTGTGCGCGGAGGAGGCCGCGCGGGACCATGCCGGTCATTTCCGCAGTGTCCGCGACAAGCGTCCGCATGTGCTGCTCAAGCTGGCGATCTCCGCCGACGACAAGATCGGCGCTGCCGGCCACCGCCCGGTGGCGATCACGGGAGACGTGGTCCGGACGCGGGTGCATCTGCTCCGCGCGCAGAGCGATGCGATCCTGATCGGGATCGGCACCGCGCTGGCCGACGATCCGGTTCTGACCTGCCGCCTGCCGGGCATGGAGGCTCGTTCGCCGGTGCGGGTGGTGCTGGATCGCGCGCTGCGCCTGCCGGGCGACAGCCGCCTGGTGCATTCGGCGCGCGAAACGCCGTTATGGGTGGTGACCTCGGAGCTTGCCGAAGCGCCGGCTGCGATGAAGCTGGGTGCCGCCGGTGCCCAGGTGATCCGGGTCGCGGACACGGTCTCGCCGCCGGGACTCGATCTGCTCGCGGTGCTGCATGCGCTCGCCGAGAAGGGCATCACGAAAGTGATGGTCGAGGGCGGGGCGCGGGTGGCGTCATCCTTCGTTGCGGCTGACCTGGTCGACGAAGCCTGGCTGTTGCGCGCGCCAGAGGCGGTCGGCGCCGACGGCGTGCCCGCGCTGGACGCATTGCCGCTCGCCGCGATCACGCAGTCGCCCGCCTTCAAGGTTCGTGCTAGCGAAACGCTCGGAAAAGATTTTTTGACGATCTACGATCGTGCCTAGCGCTGTGTCCGCGCGTCATGCCCGGGCTTGACCCGGGCATCCACGCCTTGGCCGCTGGCGAAAGGAAGACGTGGATGGCCGGGACAAGCCCGGCCATGACGGCGGTGAACTGGGAAGGGTTTGATGTTCACGGGAATAGTCACAGATGTCGGCGAGATCACCAGCCTGACACCTACGGCGCAGGGACAGTTGCACCGGCTGCGGATCGCCTGCCGTTACGATCGCGCGACCATCGCCGATGGCGCCTCGATCGCCTGCAATGGGGTGTGCCTGACGGTGGTCGCCTCCGGCGCCGAGGGCGGCAAGACCTGGTTCGACGTCGATGCCGCCGCGGAAACGCTTGGCATGACGACGGCGAAGCACTGGGGTGTCGGAACCCGCCTCAATCTCGAGCGCGCGCTGAAGATTGGCGACGAACTCGGCGGCCATATCGTGGCGGGCCATGCCGATGGCGTCGCCACCATCGTCTCACGCGAGGATCTGCCTGATATGGCGCGGTTCGTGCTCCGAACCACGCGCGAACTGGCGCGTTTCATCGCGGTCAAAGGCTCGATCACGCTGGATGGCGTGTCGTTGACGGTGAATACGGTCGATGACGTCACGTTTTCGGTGCTGATCATCCCGCATACTCTCAACGTGACGACGATCGGCGGCTGGCGCGCCGGCGGCGAGGTCAATATCGAAGTGGACCTGATGGCCCGCTACGCGGCGCGGCTGACAGAGATGAAGTAACGGCGGCCCTTGGCACAGGCGGCGCCTGCGCCTAAAACCCGGCCAATCCCTCATGGTGAGGAGGCGCGAAGCGCCGTCTCGAACCACGAGGCCCGGCTACATTCTCATCCTTCGAGACGCGGCCAAGTGGCCGCTTCTCAGGATGAGGGCACCGATCGAAACGGAAACAGTAATGGCAGACGCACGGCGTGCACCGCTGAAGGACCAGACCGACATTTCCGGCGCGCGTGCGCTGATCGTCGAGGCGCGGTTCTATGACGATATTCAGGACTCGCTTCTGGAAGGCGCGGTCGCCGAATTGAAGGCCGCCGGCGTCGGCTACGACGTCATCACGGTGCCCGGCGCGCTGGAAATTCCAGCGGCGATCGCGATCGCAATCGATGCCGCCGAAAAGAACGGCAAGCCCTATGACGCGGCGGTCGCGCTCGGCTGCGTGGTGCGCGGCGAGACCATCCATTTCGAGATCGTGTCGATGGAGTCATCGCGCGGGCTGATGGACCTCGCCGTGAACAGGAGGTTTCCGCTCGGCAACGGCATCATTACCGTCAACACCGAGGAACAGGCCTGGGCACGGGCGCGCGCCAATGACTTGAACAAAGGCGGCGACGCCGCGCGCGCGGCGCTCGCGATGCTGCGCATCAAACGCCGGCTGGCGAAGGGTTGACCATGGCGGAAGACAGGAAGCCCGTAAGACCAGCGGACAGGAAGGCCAATCGGCGCGGCGCCGCACGGCTCGCCGCCGTGCAGGCGCTCTACCAGATGGACATCGCCGGCGCCGGGCTGGACGACGTGTTCGCGGAGTTTGAGAGCCACTGGCTCGGCAACGAGGTCGAAGGCGAGACGTATCTGCCGGCGGAAGCGGCGTTTTTCCGTGACGTGGTATCAGGGGTGGTACGCGACCAGGCCAGGCTCGATCCGCTGATCGACGAGGCGCTGTCGAAGGGGTGGCCGCTGAAGCGCATCGATGCGATCCTGCGCGCGGTGCTGCGGGCAGGCTCCTATGAACTGGAGCATCGCAAGGACGTGCCGGGCCGCGTGGTGGTCTCCGAATATGTCGACGTCGCGCATGCGTTTGTGGAGAAGGACGAGACCGGAATGGTGAACGCGGTGCTCGACCAGATCGCCCGGCAGTTCCGGGCCGACGAGTTCGTGCGTGGGTAGCTCTCCGTCATTGCGAGCGAAGCGAAGCAATCCATAGCTTCCGCGGGGGAGACATGGATTGCTTCGTCGCTACGCTCCTCGCAATGACGTCGCGGTTTGAGGAGATGGTCCGGGAAGCATGACGAACCGCGGAGAAACGGCATCCGGCGAGGACTCCCTTATCGCGCGCTACTTCAAGCCGCTCGCGAAGGACCCGGGCGCTTTCAATCTCGATGACGATGCGGCGGCGTTGCGGGCAGGGGGCGACGATATCGTCGTCACCACCGATGCAATCGTCGAGGGCGTGCATTTCCTCCCCGGCGATCCGCCGGCGACGCTGGCGCGTAAGGCGCTGCGGGTCAATCTCTCTGATCTCGCCGCCAAGGGGGCTACACCCGCCGGCTTCGTGCTGACGCTGGCGCTGCGTAGCGCCGACGATGCCTGGCTGAAACCGTTCGCGCAGGCGCTCGGCGAGGATGCTGCGCAGTTCGGCTGTCCGCTGCTCGGCGGCGACACGGTGTCCACGCCCGGGCCGGTGATGATCTCGGTCACGGCGTTCGGGCGCGTGCCGCAGGGCAAGATGATCCACCGTAGAGGCGCGCGGGCAGGGGACCGCGTCGTGGTTACCGGCACAATCGGCGATGCCGCGCTTGGCCTCAACCTGCTGAAGGCCGGGTCTGTTGCCTCGCTACTTGCGAGCGACGAAGCCTCCCGCGAGATGCTGACCGGCCGCTACCGCGTGCCGCAGCCGCGCAATGCGCTCGCCAAGGCGGTGCGCGATTACGCCAGCGCCGCGATGGATGTGTCCGACGGGCTCGCCGGCGATCTCGCAAAGCTCTGTGCGGCTTCCGCCGTCTCGGCCGTGATCGACGTCCAGAGCATCCCACTCTCGTCGCCGGCCGCTGCGCTGGTTGCGGGCAAGGCCGTCGGTATCGAGGCCCTGATCTCGGGCGGCGATGACTACGAGATCCTCTGCACGATCCCCGGGGATCGCATGGCGGCCTTCGTGCAAGAGGCCAAGCGCACAGGCGTTGCCGTGACCGCGATCGGCGGTATCATCGCAGGCTCCGCACCCCCCAGCTTCCTAGATTCGCAGGGCCGGGAGCTGGCCTTGAAGCGGCTGTCCTACAGCCATTTCTAGAGCTTCGGTTCTGATTGCATCAGAACCGAAGCTCTCGATTCTCGTATTGACGCGTTTTCTTCACGCGAGCCGGGGTCCGCCTCGCTTGAAAACGCTTTGGAATAGGCCGAGAAAGCCGCCCCTCAGACTAATTAGCTGCCCAAATCGTCCCGTTTTGATTGCCGGCGGCGTTGCGCTGCGAAAGCGATTTTGGCAAGGTTCGCGACCGATTGTGGCCATCCTTGAGGGCAGGGGTGGACCGCTCAATAAGCGCCCGCCGCATCCCGCGGAAAAAACAAGGGCGTGGGGATACATCAAGGATCTGAGGCAGAATTCAAATGACAGCATTATGGTTGATCGTGCTCTGCGGGGTACTTTCCATTGTCTACGCGATTTGGGCGACCAATTCGGTCCTGAACGCTGACGCGGGCAGCCCGCGCATGCAGGAGATTGCCGCGGCGGTGCGCGAAGGCGCACAGGCGTATCTGCGGCGCCAATACACCACGATCGGCATCGTCGGCGTCTTGATCTTCATTCTGCTGGCTTACTTCCTTGGGCTCCTGGTCGCGATCGGCTTTGCGATCGGCGCGATCCTGTCGGGGGCGGCCGGCTTCATCGGCATGAACGTCTCGGTCCGCGCCAACGTCCGCACCGCGCAGGCGGCGACCAAGTCGCTGGCGGGCGGCCTGGAGCTTGCCTTCAAGGCGGGCGCGATCACCGGGCTCCTGGTCGCGGGCCTGGCGCTGCTCGGCGTCACCATTTATTTCGCCTACCTGACCAAGGTCGCAGGGTTCGCGGCGGACAGCCGCACTGTGATCGACGCCATGGTGGCGCTCGGCTTCGGCGCTTCGCTGATCTCGATCTTCGCCCGTCTCGGCGGCGGCATCTTCACCAAGGGCGCCGACGTCGGCGGCGACCTCGTCGGCAAGGTCGAGGCCGGCATCCCCGAGGACGATCCGCGCAACCCGGCGACTATCGCGGACAATGTCGGCGACAATGTCGGCGACTGCGCCGGCATGGCCGCCGACCTGTTCGAGACCTATGCAGTGACCGCGGTCGCCACCATGGTGCTGGCGGCGATCTTCTTCGCGAAGTCGCCGATCCTGGTGAGCATGATGACGCTGCCGCTCGCGATTGGCGGCATCTGCATCATCACCTCGATCATCGGCACTTTCTTCGTCAAGCTCGGCAGCAGCCAGTCGATCATGGGCGCGCTCTACAAGGGCCTGATCGCGACCGGCATCCTGTCGCTGATCGGCATCGCCGGCGTGATCTACGCCCTGATCGGCTTCGACAAGCTGCCGGGCGTGGACTATTCCGGCATGGCGCTGTTCCAATGCGGCGTCGTCGGCCTCATCGTCACCGCGCTGATCATCTGGATCACCGAATACTATACCGGCACCGACTATCGCCCGGTGAAGTCCATCGCCTCGGCCTCGGTGACCGGCCATGGCACCAACGTGATCCAGGGATTGGCGATCTCGATGGAGGCGACCGCGCTGCCCGCGATGGTCATCATCGCCGGCATCCTCGTCACCTACAGCCTGGCCGGCCTGTTCGGGATCGCGATCGCGACTGCGACCATGCTGGCGCTCGCCGGCATGATCGTCGCGCTCGATGCCTTCGGTCCGGTCACCGACAACGCCGGCGGCATCGCCGAGATGGCGGGGCTGCCGAAGGAGGTGCGCAAATCGACCGATGCGCTCGACGCGGTCGGCAACACCACCAAGGCCGTGACCAAGGGCTATGCGATCGGCTCCGCCGGTCTCGGCGCGCTGGTGCTGTTTGCGGCCTATAACCAGGACCTCAAATTCTTCATCAGCGACTCCGCCAACCACGCCTATTTCAAGGGCGTCAATCCCGACTTCTCCCTCAACAACCCCTATGTGGTGGTGGGCCTGTTGTTCGGCGGCCTCTTGCCGTATCTGTTCGGGGCGATGGGCATGACCGCGGTCGGCCGCGCGGCCGGCGCGATCGTCGAAGAAGTGCGGCGCCAGTTCCGCGAGAAGCCCGGCATCATGCAGGGCACCGACAAGCCGGACTACGGCAAGGCGGTTGACCTCCTGACCAAGGCGGCGATCAAGGAGATGATCATCCCGTCGCTGCTGCCGGTGCTGTCGCCGATCGTGGTCTACTTCCTGATCTACGTGATCGCGGGCGGCGGTGCGGCCGGCAAGTCGGCGGCGTTCTCGGCCGTCGGCGCGATGCTGCTCGGCGTCATCGTCACAGGGCTGTTCGTCGCGATCTCGATGACCTCAGGCGGTGGCGCATGGGACAACGCCAAGAAGTACATCGAGGACGGCCACTACGGCGGCAAGGGCTCCGATGCCCACAAGTCCGCAGTGACCGGCGACACCGTCGGCGATCCCTACAAGGATACGGCCGGCCCGGCGGTCAACCCGATGATCAAGATCACCAACATCGTGGCGCTGCTGCTGCTAGCGATCCTGGCACATTGACGGGTGTCCGAACGAAGAACGCAAAACCCCGCGGCCGAGCCGCGGGGTTTTTGTTTGGACATACGTGCGTGTCTCTCAACTCGTCATTGCGAGCGTAGCGAAGCAATCCATCTCGCCACGAGTGGAGAGGTGGATTGCTTCGTCGCTGACGCTCCTCGCAATGACGGAGCGCCCGTCACTTCACCTCCATCTGCAGGCCTTCCTTCTCGATGATGGCCGCGAACTTCCTGGTTTCGGCGTCGACGAAATCGGTGAACTGCTGCGGCGTGCCGTGGTCGGGGCGGGCGCCCATGCCGGCGATGTTCTTCCTGACGTCGTCGCGCTCCAGCATCGCCTTTATCTGGCGGTTGAGCTCGTCCACGATCGGCGCGGGTGTGGCCTTGGGCAGGAAGACGCCGAACCAGGAGGAGACTTCGAACTTCGCAAGCTCCGGCGCGCTCTCGCGCATGGTCGGCAGTTTCGGCGCGGCGTCGCTGCGCTCGGCGGTGGTGACGCAGAGCCCGTTGAGCTTGCCGTCCAGCACCTGCGGCAGCGACGGATAGAGGTTGTCGAACAGGATCTGGATGTCGCCGGCAAGCCCCGCCTGCAGCGCGGGACCGGCGCCGCGGAACGGCACATGCGTCATCTTGAGCCCCGTGAGCTGCAGGAACCAGGCGCCGGTCAGATGCGGGCTCTGGCCGGTCCCGGACGAGCCGTAGGTCAGCTTGTCCGGATTGGCCTTCAGATAGGCGATCAACTCGGGGATCGACTTGATGCCGGTCGAGGGATGGGCCGAGACGATGTTCGGGATCCGGATCATGTTGGAGACCGGCTGCAACTGATCCTTCTGGTAGGTGAGGTTCTTGAAGATCGAATAGGCGATCGCATTCGGCCCGGGATTGCCGATCAGGATGGTGTGGCCGTCGCCCTTGTTGCGGGCGACTTCGGCGGTGCCGATGGTGCCGCCGGCGCCTGAGCGGTTCTCCACAATCGCCGACTGTCCCCAGGCGGTCTGCAGATGCGCCGCGAGCAGGCGGCCCATCACGTCGGTGGAGCCGCCGGCGGCGGCCGGCACGATCAGGCGGACGGTCTCGGTCGGCCGCCAGTCGCCGGCGCCTAAGCTCGCGCGCGGCAGGATGGCGGCGGCCGAGACGGCGGCGGTGCCCGTCAGCAGGCGGCGGCGGGAAAGCAAGGTTCGGCTCACGTGTTCACTCCCTGATTTGATCTTGTTTTCAGGGAGCGTAGGGGACCGCGAGGCGGTCCGGCAAGCGAGGAGTTAGGCGGCGACTTGGCGCAGCCGCGGATTCTTGTTCTGACGCGTTTTCTTCACGCGAACCGGTATCCACTTCGCTCGAAAACGCTTTGGTTAGTTAAAGCTGAGCAGCTTGAACAGCGGCGTCAGGTAGCTGAGCTCCTGGCCCGAAGTCGGCGTGGTGCGGCTGACGAAGTCGAAGATCTTGCCGTCCTGCAGGCCGTAATTGGCGATGCGGCGGACGGTGCGGTTCTTGTCGAAATAAACCGCGATCACGCGCTGGTCGACCACCCGCTGGTTCATGAAGGCGACCGGACGCTCGGTGCGCTGGGAGATGTAGTAGAACACCTCGCCGTCCAGTGTGGCCACCGTCGACGGAGTGCCCATCACGATCAGCACTTGGTCCTGGCTGGCGCCGATCGGGATTTGCTCCAGCGCGCCCTGCGGCAGGATGTAGCCCTTCTGGAATTGTTCGCCGGTGCAGGCGGCAAGCAGCGCGCAGACCAGGCCGATGGCCGCCGCGGCGCGGCAGCGTGCTAGTACGCCGCGTGAGAAGGACACGCGTGGGCTGGTCTTGTTGGCTTCGGTCATTGGCGGAACTGATCCGTCCCCTTGCGTCGCGCGAGGCGTTGACGTACCGGGCACGGCTGAGGATTGCAACAGAGGCGGGCCTTTTGGGCCCGTGGGCGGAACCCACAATGCTTTGGCCGTTCAATCAATTCAAGAAACCCCGGCTACTCCCGAGCGGCACCATTGAGACCATCTATGGCATGATCGTGACGCAGGCGCGAGAACCGGTGTTTTACCGACAGTTCGCCGTCGCGGACACGGTTAACGGCCGATTCGACCTGCTCTTGCTGCATTTGTGGCTGGTGCTGCGGCGCCTCCGGGCCGTGGAGGGCGAATCGGGTCTGTCGCAGGCGCTGTTCGACCGCTTCTGCGAGGATATGGACGACAATTTACGCGAAATGGGGGTCGGCGACCTCACGGTGCCGAAGCGGATGAAGGCTTTCGGCGAAGCCTTCTACGGTCGTTCCGTGGCCTACGACCTCGCGCTCACCGATGGCCATGAGGCGCTGGCAAACGCATTCTGCAAGAATATCTTTGATGGCAAGGACATCGAGAAGGCGCGGCGGCTTGCGACCTATGCCGAGCGGGTAGCGTCCGTGCTGGACCGGCTCGACGCAACGGCGCTGTCGGGCGGATCGTGGAAGTTTCCAGTGCCGGAGCAGGTGGGCACGGCTCAATGAAAGATACCGAGACAGAGAGGCCTCATCCTCCGCGTGACCCTTGGCGCGTGCTGGTCGCGGTGGCGCAGGTGCCGGACACCGGCCTGCATCGCGACCTCGAGGCCGATCCGCGCCAGCGTCAGGCATTGGCCGATATCGCGGGGCTGCGCGAGGTGCTTTCGGCTGAGGCGTCATTCGACATTACGCCGAAGAGCGGCGGCCGCGTTCACGTCGTGGGCTCGGTGCGCGGCCGGGTCGGGCAGACCTGCGTGGTGACGCTCGAGGAGATCGAGAACGACATCGACGAGGAGATCGACCTCATCTTCGCCCCGCCGGAGCAGATTCCGCAGATGGCCGCGCTGGCCGAGGAGGCCGAACGCAGTGAAGCTGAGATACCCGACCCGCCGGAGCCGATCGAGAACGGCATGATCGATCTGGGCCGGCTTGCGACCGACGCGCTGTTCCTCGCGATCGACCCCTATCCGCGCAAGGCGGATGCCGTGTTCGAGCCGGTGGTCGAGGCTGCCGACCCCGAGGACCACCCGTTTGCCGCCCTGAAAGCGCTGCAGGCCGCGCCGAAAACGCTCGGTGGAAACAAGCCGAAAGGGAAATCCAACGGGAAATAGGCTCCGGTTAAAGTGGATTATGAGGGCGAACCTTCGCGCGAAATCGATCCGTTGCATTCTCATAAATCTGAGATAAGATATTGAATAAGTTGAGATATCCTGCGTCGATGCCTCCGCGTTCCCGCAACCCTGAGCCAACCGGTAAAGCATGGTGAAGAGGTTGTGTCAGAATGGGGAGAGGTTATTGTCGCGGCCCGGCCGGGCGCGCCGTTGCCTTCGGCCGTACATCGCTTGCGCGACAGACATCGCTGACCGCGATAGACATCGCTGATGGCGGTGGCTTTCAAACGGGTGGCCGGTCCGCTTCAAGGCCGCCGAGAGCAGGTTTCCGGGACGTTCATGCCTAAAAAGGTTCGAATCGCGCTTGACGCCATGGGTGGCGATGACGGCGCATCGGTCGTCGTCCCTGGCGCCGCCATCTCGTTGAGCCGGCATCCTGACACCGAATTCTTGCTGTTTGGCGACAGCAAGCTGATCGAGCCGGAATTGGCAGCGCATCCCGCCCTGAAGGCGGCCTCGCGTGTGATCCACACCGACGTTGCGATCAGCAACGACGAGAAGCCGAGTCAGGCGCTCAGGCGCGGCCGCAAGACCTCCTCGATGTGGCTTGCGATCGACGCGGTGAAGCACGGTGAGGCCGATGTCGCGGTGTCAGCCGGCAACACCGGCGCGCTGATGGCGATGGCGCGGTTCAACCTGCGCATGTTGCCCGGAATCGAGCGCCCGGCGATCGCGGGGCTGTGGCCGACCGTGCGTGGCGACACCATCGTGCTCGACCTCGGGGCGAGCATCGGCGGCGACGCACAGCACTTGGTGGCGCTGGCACTGATGGGCGGCGCGATGGCCAGCGTCCGATTCAACGTGGAGCGGCCGACCGTAGGGCTGCTCAATATCGGCCGCGAAGAGATGAAGGGACATGAGGAGATCCGCGAGGCGGCCGAGCTGTTGCGGGCAATGAACCTGCCGCAACTGAATTATATCGGCTTCGTCGAGAGCGACGGCATCGGCAAGGGTATCGCCGATGTGGTCGTCACGGAGGGATATGCCGGCAACATCGCGCTGAAGGCGGCCGAGGGCACCGCGCGGCAGATGGTGGATTTCCTGCGCAACGCCCTGTCCCAGACTTGGCCAAGGCGCATCGGCTATCTCCTGGCCCGCGGCGCCTTCCGGGCGCTCCGGGACAAGATGGACCCCAACAAGTCCAATGGCGGGGTGCTGCTCGGCCTGAAGGGCCTGGTGGTGAAAAGTCACGGTGGGATCAACTCCGAAGGCTTTGCCTATGCGGTCGATGTTGGCTATGAGATGGCCCACTACGATCTCCTCACCAAGATCAATCAGATGCTCAACCGCGACGGAAGCGCGCTGGCCTCAGCGCAGACCGCGCAGGAGGCTGTCTCGTGACTGCGATACGATCGGTCGTGCTCGGCTGCGGCTCTTATTTGCCGGAGCGGGTCTTGACCAATGCCGAGCTGGCGACCCGCGTCGATACGTCTGACGAATGGATCGTGCAGCGCACCGGCATTCGGGAGCGGCACATCGCGGCCGAGGGGGAGTTCACCTCCCATCTCGGCATTAATGCCGCGCGCGCGGCATTGGCGAACGCCGGCCTCGATGCGCAGGATATCGACCTGATCGTGCTCGCGACCTCGACGCCGGACAACACGTTTCCAGCGACCGCAGTCGCGGTGCAGAACGGGCTCGGCATCACCCATGGAGCGGCCTTCGATCTGCAGGCGGTCTGCTCCGGCTTTGTCTTCGCGCTGGCGACCGCCGACAATTTCCTGCGCACCGGCGCCTACAAGCGGGCGCTGGTGATCGGCGCCGAGACCTTTTCGCGCATCCTCGACTGGAACGACCGCGGCACTTGCGTGCTGTTCGGCGACGGGGCCGGCGCGGTGGTGCTGGAAGCGCAGGAGCAGCCGGGCAAATCGTCCGACCGCGGCGTACTGACCACGCATCTGCGCTCCGACGGCCGCCACAAGGCGAAGCTGTTCGTCGACGGCGGCCCGGGATCGACCCGGACGGTCGGCCACCTGCGAATGGAAGGCCGCGAAGTGTTCAAGCACGCGGTCGGCATGATCACCGACGTGATCGTCGACGCCTTCAACGCCACCGGCACCAGCGCGGAGGACATCGACTGGTTTATCCCGCATCAGGCCAACAAGCGGATCATCGATGCTTCGGCGCACAAGCTCCATATTGCGCCGCAGAAGGTGGTGCTGACGGTCGATCGCCACGGCAACACTTCGGCGGCATCGATTCCCCTGGCGCTATCAGTTGCGGTGCAGGATGGACGCGTGAAGAAGGGCGATCTCGTGCTGTTCGAAGCGATGGGCGGCGGCTTCACCTGGGGCTCGGCGCTCGTCCGCTGGTGAAGCGTGCAATCAGAAAAGACACATCCCTGACGATTTTGGCAGGCTGCTGCATTATAGCCACTGTTGACCATCGCCTGCTAACCCTCTAATTTCAGGGGATAAATTTTGTTCGCCGAGAGTGCGGGGCAGGCGATGACCGGAACCGGTAAAACAGTCACACGAGTCGATTTGTGCGAGGCGGTCTACCAGAAGGTGGGATTGTCTCGCACGGAATCCTCGGCGTTTGTCGAACTCGTCTTGAAGGAAATCACCGATTGCCTGGAAAAGGGCGAAACGGTGAAGCTGTCGTCCTTCGGCTCCTTCATGGTGCGCAAGAAGGGCCAGCGCATCGGACGTAATCCGAAGACCGGCACCGAAGTGCCGATCTCGCCGCGGCGGGTGATGGTATTCAAGCCGTCGGCGATCCTGAAGCAGCGGATCAACGGCCACAACGGGTCGACCAACGGCGAAGGCAAGAGCGGATAATTCCTTCTTGGACGTGATGGCGTTTCTTCGAATCGTCATCCCGCGCTATCGTTGTTTGAGCGTGATCTCCGCGCTGGCGCATGGCGTTGTCGCGAGCGCGTTTGTGCGGATCATGCTCTAGGAGAAGGAGCGGGCATTTGGAAAAGGCGCCCGATGCATTCCGTACCATCAGCGAGGTAGCCGACGAGCTCGACATCCCCCAGCACGTGTTGCGTTTCTGGGAGACGCGGTTCGCGCAGATCAAGCCGATGAAGCGTAGCGGCGGCCGCCGCTACTATCGCCCCGACGATGTCGACCTGCTCAAGGGCATCCGCCGCCTACTGTATGGCGAAGGCTATACGATCCGCGGCGTGCAGCGGATCCTGAAGGAGCACGGCATCAAGTCGGTCCAGGCGATCTCCGACCAGAGCGCGGCAATCTCCTTCGGCGCCGTCGAGGAGGCGATCGGCCAGAGCCTGCGGGAATCCCACGAGGAGGAGGAGACCGCCGGCCACGATAACGATGCCGAGGATGAGGAATTTGATGACGGCAACGCCATCGAGATCGATTACCGCTTCGTCGACCCCGACGAGGACGGCATCCTCGCCCCGTTCAAGGGCCGGCAAGCGCCAGCCGCCCAGCCCACGCCGGCAGCCGCACCCGCCCGCGGCATCCCCGCCGCCGACCGCGAACGCCTGCAGCGCGCGCTCCAGGACCTGATTGGTTGCCGGGAGATGCTGGATTCGGCGATGAAGGACGGCGAAGGCCGGTAAATCGCCCCCAGAGCATAACTATTGAAAGTTTGGTCGGAGCGAAAGGATTTGAACCTTCGACCCCTAGTCTCCCAGACTAGTGCGCTAACCGGGCTGCGCCACGCTCCGATGCCGTTCCATTAGCTGCGATCAGGGCTTCGCGCAAGGCGCGATCGGATTGAACTCGCCAAGTCCAGTCCTGCGCCCGCGATACGCCCTCAATCTTAGCCGCGAGCGCCAGCTTTTGGAACGCTACCGCAAAAACCGACCCGACGAAGCCGGTCAGCCCAGATTGAGGCAGATCAAGCTGAAGTTCCCGTCGGCGCCATAGCGTGGAGGAGCCTTTCGCCACCCGCCTGCGCCACCAGATCAGAGGCAAACGAACGTGCAGACCTTCTATTTCGACCGGAAAGACGGTGTTCCGATCCGCGACCGGATCGGAAAGCAGTTTTCATCGGATGCCGAAGCTATCGAATACAGCAAGATCCTCGCCGCACATTTCCGCAAAGAGGCTCCCACCGAACCGGACCTTGCGATCGTGGTCGTCAGCGAGTCAGGGCGCGAGATCCATCGCGAGCCGGTGCATCCGGCGGGGGCCTCCTAGGTCGCGTGGACAGTTATCTTAGCCAGAGCAGAGTTGCGGCGATAGCGACGACAGCGAAGTAATTTCGTGCGG
>NZ_JCAMOR010000106.1:0-20095 GCF_059512385.1 Bradyrhizobium sp. Crot121
GATCTTCGCAATCACCGGACTTACCATGACCGCTCCAGCCTCTCAGCCTTTTGCAGAACCTTCCGCACACTACCCACCAGCAGCCCGTTGCCGGACGATTGCAGTCCTGGCGATGCCAGTTGATACGCCCTCGCCCCTTGTGGGAGAGGGCAGCTCAGCCATCAGCCGCGAACTCACTTGGGTGAGGGGTTCTCTCCGCGAGCACAAGAGCGTGTCGAGAGAACCCCTCATCCGGCGCTTCGCGCCACCTTCTCCCACAAGGGGAGAAGAGATCAACTACGTCCGCAGCGCCGCCAGCAGTTCGTCGGGCTGCTCGACCATCATCATGTGGCCGGCACCGGCCAGCACCACGGTGCGCGCGTTCGGCGTTGCGGCCGCCAGCGTCTTGCCGGCTTTTGCTGGAGTCATCAGATCGCGCTCGCCGAGGATGAACGTCACCGGCACCTTGATCTGCGCCGCCGCGGCCAGCGCGTTCTGGTACGAATTGCAGGCGTTGAGATCATTGTAGAGCACGCCCGGTCGCGCACGCTGCAGCACGCGCTGTGCGCCGTGGTGCATCCACAATCCCGGCGCGAGCGAGCCGCCGAGCTCGGCCTTGAAGCCAAGACCCCAGATCGAGACCATGTCGATCGCGGCGGGATCGTTGGCCTCCGCCGCCTTCAACAGATCAGGCCCAACCGTCATCGTCGCCGCCGTTCCGATCAGGCTCAGTGCCGACACTTTGTCCGGGTGCCGCGCCGCGGTCTCCAGCGCGATCAGTGAACCCATGGAGTGTCCGATCAGCTTCGCCTTCGAGGCCCCGGCCGCCTGCAACAGCGCCGCGATCCAATCCGCCATCTCAGCAATCGTCGGCAAAGGCTTGCCGGACGAGCGGCCGTGGCCCGGCAGGTCCGGCGCCAGCACCGAATAGCCGTGGTGCGCGAACCAGCGGCTGTGCAACGCCCAGGTGGAGCTGTCAAAGCCCGCGCCGTGGATCATCACGACCGTGGGCAACGATGGATCGAACGGCTTTCCGCCTGTTACCGCGAAAGTCTCAATCCCGTTCACCGAAAGCTGCATGGCTCAAACCCTCTGCGACGCGCGAAGCGCCTGGCCGAGATCGTCGATGATGTCCTGCGCGGTCTCGATGCCGACCGACAGCCGCACCAGCTCTTCGCCGATGCCGGCAGCCTTGAGCTGGTCGGCGTCCATCTGCTGATGGGTGGTGGAGGCGGGATGGATCACGAGTGTCTTGGCATCACCGACATTGGCGAGGTGGCTGATCAGTTTGAGCGACTCGATGAACTTCTTGCCCGCAGCGCGTCCGCCCTTGATGCCGAAGCTGACGATCGAGCCGGCGCCGCGCGGCAGCAGCTTCTTCGCAAGCTCGTAATCCGGGTGATTTTCCAGCGCCGGATGCAGCACCCAATCGACTGCCTTGTTCGCGGTCAGGAATTCCAGCACCGCGAGCGTATTGCTCATGTGCCGATCCATCCGCACGCCGAGCGTCTCGATGCCCTGCAGGAGCTGGAACGCGTTGGTCGGCGACAGGCAGGCGCCGAAATCGCGCAAGCCCTCGGTGCGGGCCCGCATGATGAAGGCCGCCTTGCCGAACTGCTCGTCGAAGACGATGCCGTGATAGCCGGCATAGGGCTCGGTGAGCTGCGGGAATTTGCCCGACGCATGCCAGTCGAAGCCGCCGCCGTCAACAATGACGCCGCCGATCGCAATGCCATGCCCGCCGAGCCATTTCGTCGCCGAGTTCATGACGATGTCGGCGCCGAATTCGATCGGGCGGCTGAGATAGGGCGTCGCAAAGGTGTTGTCGATCAACAGCGGAATTTTCGCGTCGTGCGCGATGTCAGCCACCGCGGGGATATCGAGCACTTCAAGGCCGGGATTGCCGATGGTCTCGGCGATCACCAGGCGCGTGTTCGGTTTGATCGCGGCGCGGAATTCGTCCAGCGCCCGCGGCTTCACGAAGGTCGTCGTGATGCCGAAGCGCGGCAGCGTGTGCGCCAGCAGGTTGATGGTGCCGCCATAGAGCGAGGCCGAAGCGACGATGTGGTCGCCGGCATTGAGCAGCGTGGCGATCGCCAGATGCATCGCCGCCATGCCGCTCGCGGTGCAGATCGCGCCGACGCCGCCTTCGAGCGCTGCGATCCGCTCCTCCAGCACCGCAGTCGTTGGATTGGAAATTCGTGTGTAGATGTGGCCGGCGCGCTCCAGGTTGAACAGCGCGGCCGCATGATCGGCGTCCTGGAACACGTAGGACGTCGTCTGGTAGATCGGCACTGCGCGCGATCCCGTCACGGGATCGGGGCGCTGTCCGGCATGCAGGCTTAGGGTTTCGAACGCAGGCGGGTTGGGTGCGGGCATGCTGAAACTCGCGAGCTGGGGGCGGGATTGGTGCGGTTTATGGCCTGATCCGGAAAGATGGAAGCCAGTTTTCCCGCGCGACAAACGCGTAGTGTTTGCGCGGAGATCATGCCCAAAACTAGACGTGCACGGCGGTGCGCACGCGGCCGGCGTTGCCGAATACGCGCAGGTAACGCTCGACCTCGGAGGGGATACCGGTCGCCTTCTCGGGATTATCTGAGAGTTTTACCGCCGGCCTGCCGTCGACCGAGGTCACCTTGCAGACGATCGAGATCGGGTCGAGGTCGGCGGAACCGTCAGGCGCGCAGCCGACGAAGTCATTGGTGAGGTTGGTGCCCCAGCCGAAGCTGATGCGAACGCGGCCGGCGAAATGCCTGTAGCTTTCCTCGATCGAATCGACGTCCATGGCGTCCGAGAAGACCAGGAGCTTCTCCCTGGGATCGCGGCCCTTCTGCTTCCACCATCGGATGATCTCCTCGCCGGCCGCGATCGGCGGCGCGCTGTCCGGGCGAAAGCCGGTCCAGTCGGCGACCCAATCCGGCGCGTCGCGCAGAAACACCCTGGTGCCGAAGGCATCGGGGAGGGCGACCAGCAGGTTGCCGCCGTAGGTATGGCGCCACTGGTCGAGGATGGCGTAGGGCGCCCAGCGCAGCTCCTCGTCCGAATTGGCGAGCGCCGCAGCCACCATCGGCAGTTCATGGGCATTGGTGCCGATCGCCTCGAGGTCGTTGTCCATTGCCAGCAGCACGTTCGAGGTGCCGGTGAAAGACGGCCCGAGTCCCTCCTTCACGGCCTCGACGCACCAGCGCTGCCAGAGGAAGCCGTGGCGGCGGCGGGTGCCGAAGTCCGAAAGCTTTAGGCCGTCGAGCTTGCGCAGGCGCTCGACCTTGGCCCACAGCTTGGCCTTGGCGCGCGCATAGAGCACGTCGAGCGCGAAACGGCCCTGACCCTTCATCGCCGCGCGCGAGCGCAATTCGTTCAAGATCGCGAGCGCCGGGATCTCCCACATGGTGGTGTGGGTCCAGAACCCGTGGAAATGCAGCTCATACTGCCCATCGACCTTGCGCAGCTCGTATTCGGGCAGGCGGAAATTCGAAAGCCAGTTGATGAATTCCGGCGAGAACATCTGGGTCTTGCCGTAGAACGTGTTACCGGCGAGCCAGATCAGCTCCTTCTTGCTGAATCGGATGGTGCGGGCGTGGTCGAGCTGCGCGCGCAATTCGCCCTCGTCGATCACCTCGGCAAGCCGGACCCGGCTGGTGCGGTTGATCACCGAAAAGGTCGTGCGCGTGTCCGGGTAGAACTCCCGGATCATCTGCAGCATCAACAGCTTGTAGAAATCGGTGTCGAGCAGGCTGCGGACGATCGGGTCGAGCCGCCAGCCATGGTTGTAGGTTCGGGTTGCAATATCGGTAAACGTCATGGCGGAACCTTAGCGTGCCAAAAGCTGCCCAACCAGTGGATTGTGGCAGTGGTTCTGGCAGGGCAGCTCAGCGTGTTCCCTGTCTGATCCTGCCAGCGGTCGCCTCGATGCCGGTCCAGGCCGGCTTGTCCGGAGCAAACTGCCGCCGGAGATAGGAAACGAGTTCGGCGACCTGGCCGTCGGTCATGCTGTCCTTGAATCCGGGCATATAACCGAGGTCGCCGGTCGCGGGTTCGCGGATGCCGTGCAGGATCACCTGGATCAAATTGTCCGGCACCGCGCTGTGCAGATTGCTGTTCAGGGACAGCGAGGGCCGGCTGCCGAACAGAGGCGGTCCGCCCACTTCGTGACAGACCGCGCAGGCGCCCTGGTAGAGGCGGGCGCCGAAGGAGGCGGGCACAACCGCGCTTGTGGCCGTCGCATGTTCGAGCTTCACAGCGATCGCTTCCTGCTCCGGCCCGTCAATGGCGGTCTCGTTGAAAGAGCCGAGATAGACGGCCATGGCGCGGATGTCCCGGTCTGGCAGTGCGGCCAATTCCTTCACGACCGGCGCCATCGGCCCGGCCGCCACGCCATGGAAGCGGGATTCGCCGGTCCGCAAATAGGCGTAGAGCGCGTCCTCACTCCAGGGGATCGGTGCCTTTGACATCGACGTCAGCGCAGGCGCCTCCCAGCCCTCGGCAAAGCCGCCGGCGAGATAGGCATTCTTGAGCTCGGCGCCGAGCGCGTTGCGCGGTGAATGGCAGGCGCTGCAATGGCCGAGACCTTCGACCAGATAGGCGCCGCGATTCCACATCTCCGACCTGGTCGGATCGGGCTGGAACGATTTCGCCTCGTGGAACAGCGCATTCCATCCGGCGAGCAGCGGGCGCAGATTGAAAGGAAACTTCAGTTCGTGTTCCGGCGTCATCGCGCGCACCGGGGCCTGCGCCATCAGGTAGGCATAGAGCGCCTGCAGGTCGGCGTCGGTGGCTTTGGCAAAATGGGGGTAGGGGAAAGCCGGATAGAGATGCCGGCCGTCGCGATGGATGCCTTCGCGCATCGCGCGCTCGAAGGCCGGATAGGACCACGCGCCGATGCCGGTCTCGACATCGGGCGTGATGTTGGTCGCGTAGATGATGCCGAACGGCGTCTCCAGCGCCCGGCCGCCGGCGTTGAGCTTTCCGTCCGCTGCGGTATGGCACACCGCGCAGGCGCCGAGCGCGGCAAGCTCCTTGCCGCGTGCAATGGTCGCGGCCGAATAGACCGATGCGTCAGGACGCGCGATCGGCGCAATCGCGCGCCACGGCAGCACGGCCGCGCCGATGCCGACGACGGCCGCACATACGGCGGCGATGCCGGCAAGCACGCCGGTGCGTCTCACGAACGGTTTTTGCCATTTCTCTGATGGAGCAGGCAGTGGTGGCGCCAGCGCAGGTGGGACAGTCGGTTCCTCGCCGTGCAATCCCTTCAGGATACGTTCCGGCGTGAACGGCAATTCGCGGAAGCGCACGCCGGTCGCGTCATAGATTGCGTTCGCGATGGCGGCCGCGCTCGGCACGGACGCGGATTCGCCGACGCCGAGCGGCGGCTGATCCTGCCGCGGCAGCATCAGCACATCGATCTTCGGAAGCTCCGGGAATCTGATGATGGGGTAGGCGCCCCATTCCCGTGCCGTCACCGCGCCGCGCTCGAAGGTGACTTCTTCCATCAGCGCGCGGCTGGTCGACTGGATGACATTGCCCTCGATCTGATGGCGCACGCCGTCCGGATTGATCATCAGTCCGGAATCCTGCCCCGCCACCACGCGCGTCACGCTGACGTCACCGGTTGCCTTGTTGACCGCGACATCGGCGATCCATGCCGACCATGCCGCGCCATAGCCCGGAAACTTGCTGTGGACGTAGAGCGCATAGGCAAAGCCGCGCCCGCGCACGATGTCGTCTTCCGCGACCTTCTCCTCGCGCACCGGGCGTGGCTTCCAGCCGGCGCGCTCGGCGACCGCGTTGACGAGATCGATGGCGCGCTTGTCCTTGAGGTAGCGCAGCCGGTATTCGATCGGATCGACGTGAGCCTCAGCCGCGAGCTCGTCGATATAGGATTCATGCGCGAAGGTGTTCGGCAGCGCCGAGACGCCGCGAAACCAGGAGGCGCGCACGATCGGCGGCATGTCGTGGGCGACCACGCGCATGTGGTCGTAGTCGTATGGCGGGATCGCGGTGCGGTCGCCCATCTCGAAGACAGCAGGCGTCGGCGCAATCCTCCCCGTGAGCAGCAGCGCGAGCGTCGGCGCGCCGTTCGAGGGATAGCGCGTGGCAAAGTCGTAGGCGGCCACGCTGCCGTCCGCGTTCAGGCCGCCGTTGACGTCCATCAGTTGCGCGGTGCCCTTCGGCTCCCAGGCGTGCTCCTGCTCGCGCGTCAACTGCACGCGCACGGGCCGGCCGACCGCGCGCGAGAGCAAGAGCGCATCCGCTGTGACATCGTCGGCGCAGTTGCGGCCATAGCAGCCGGCCGCCTCCATCCTGATTACCTCGATCTCGGTCTCCGGCCGCTCGATCAGCAGCGCGAGATCGCCGCGCAGGAGGTGCGGGTTCTGCGTGCCCGACCAGACGCGGATAGCACTGTCGCGATAGTCCGCCACCGCGCAGGACGGGCCGATCGAGCCATGCATCTGGTACGGCCACAGATAGGTCCGCTGCATCGGCTTCGCGGCGCCCTTGATTGCACTGTCGACATCGCCTTTGTCGAGCAGCGTGCGCGGCGTCGATGGATTGGCGCGCAGCGCCTGCTCGACGTCGTCCAGACTGGTCAGCGTCGGCCCTGGTTTCCAAGTGACCTTCAGTTGCGCCGCCGCCTTGATCGCGTTTTCTTCGCGGTCGGCGACGACGCCGACGAAATCGCCGATCCGCACGACCGCGACGAGGCCCGGAATGTTGCGCACCGAGCTTTCATCAACTGCAATCAGGCTGGTGCCGACGAACGGCCCGGCGTCGACGCCGGCATAGGGCGGGCGCACCACGCGGCCGTGCAGCATGCCGGGCACGCGCACATCGTGGACGTAGACCAGTTCGCCGGTCGCCTTGGCCGGAAGATCGACGCGCGGCACGGATTGGCCGACGACGGAATAGGCATCGACGGCCTTCACCGGCACATCGTCGGCCAGTTCGAGTCGAATGATCTCGTCCGCGATCAGCTCGCCATAGGTGACGCTGCGGTTGTCCTTGCCGCGGATCAAGCCATCCTCGACTACGAGTTCGTCGCTCGATAGGTCGAGCCTTTCGGCCGCGCGTGCGGCCAAAAAGTGCCGCGCCTGCGCCGCCGCCTTGCGGAGCGGCACCGCCGATATCTGCATGGTCTCGCTGGCGATCGTCGGACCCTGGTTGGGTGTCTGTGAGGTGTCGCCGAGCACCACGACGACGCGCGCAAAGGATACGTCGAGCTCTTCGGCGACGACCTGCCCGAGCGCGGTGCGGATGCCGGTGCCGAGATCGACATGGCCGTTATAGGCGGTGACAAAACCATCCGCCGTGATCTTGATAAAGGTCTCGAACGCGCCGTTCGCGTCCGACCGGCGAACAACGGAGAGCGACCCCAGCGGCCGCGCCGGATTCTCTTGCGAGGCCATCAATCGCGCGCCTCAAGTTCGTGGCCGGCCGCGCGCATCGCCGCGCGGACGATCTCGATATGCGCACCGCAGCGGCAGAGATTGTAGCGCAACGCTTCCAGTATCTCGTTTTCGGTCGGACGCGGATTGCGCGTGAGCAGCGCCTTGGTCGTGATGATCATGCCGTTGAGGCAGTAGCCGCATTGCGCGGCCTGCTCGGCGATGAAGGCTTGCTGCACGGGATCGGGACGCTCGCGCGCGCCGAGCCCTTCGAGCGTCACGATGTCGCGCCCGACGCAGCCATCGATCGGGATCACGCAGGATCGCGCCGCGACGCCGTCGATCAGCACCGCACAGGCGCCGCATTCGCCGAGCCCGCAACCATATTTCGGTCCGTTCAGTTCGAGATCGTTGCGCAGCACGTAAAGCAGTGCGGTGTCCGGAGCGGCGTCGACATCGAAAATCCTGCCGTTGACGGTCAGGCGCATCGTGCTCGTGCTCCCCAAGGACTTCGATAGGTGTTTCGATGATTGCATTGCAAAATCAGCGATCGCAAAATCTACGACCGGTGCATCGGAGGATAACGTTTGTGTACAAACGTGCAAGCCGTCTGCCATTTGCTGCACTGCGCTGCCCGCTTTCTGGACAAAGCGGGGAGGCAAATGAGGTTTTATTCGGCAGGTGTGGTTTTTCGCGATTGCACCCGCTTGACAGGGTTACAACCTGCGCGCAGGATCATTCGTATACGAACGATATCCCCGATGATTGATGTCCCCGGGGAGATGATAACGCCGCCTCCCAACACCAGGCTTGTTCGCGATGGCCGACGTTGCCGCTTCTGACAAGATCCGCTGCGATGCCTGCCCGGTGATGTGCTACATCAAGCCGGGCGCGGCAGGCGCCTGCGACCGCTATGCCAATCATGATGGCAGGCTGGTGCGCGTCGATCCGCATATCGTGCTGTCACGCGCGCTCGAGCATGGCGGGCGCGTGGTGCCGTTCCAGGCGAGCGGCGACTGGGACGGCAAGATCGTCCACCAGGGCGATATCTTCGTCACTGCGATCGGCGCCGGCACCACCTATCCCGATTACAAGCCGGCGCCCTTCATCGTGTCCTCGGCTATCGACGGCGTCGACATGGTCACCGTCGTGACCGAGGGCATCTTCTCCTATTGCGGCGTCAAGGTGAAGATCGACACCGACCGCTATCTCGGCCCGGAGACCGCAGCGGTGCGCGCGCAGGGCGAGGTGGTCGGGCATGTCACCACCAGCGAATACGGTTCGCAGATGCTGTCGCTCGGCGGCGTGCATCATCTGACCGGCGGCTCCAAGAAGGAGGGCCGCGTCACCTGCGACACGCTGATGGATCTGTCCAACTGCAAGCCGGTGGAACTCACTATCGACGGCGGCGCCACCGTCGTGGTGCAGGCGGGCCAGGCGCCTGTTGTCAACGGCGTGCAGGAAGAGCGCATGCGCGTCGGCTGCGGCTCGGCCACCATCGGCATGTTCGCCAAGCAGTGGCACGGCAAGGTCGACGAGGTCGTTGTCGTCGATGACCACATCACCGGCGTGCTCTCGGAGCACCAGGCCGGCAAGCTGCTGGATATCGCGGACACCGGCATCAAGATGAAAGGCCGTCGGTCGACGCCCGGCCGCTATTTCCAGGTTGCCGAGCCCGGCACCGGCTGGGGCGGCACCAGGATCTCCGATCCGCTCTCCGTGCTCGGCCCGTTCGATCCCAAGGAAGCGCGGCCGGGGCTGACCATGCTGATGGTCTCGACCACCGGCGAGCATGCGGCCTATTACGTGCTCGACGAGGCGCTGCGCCCGATCGAGCAGGAGATGCCGGCCGAGCTGAAATTCTCGGTCGAGCGCATCCAGGAGAATTGCGAGCCGGCGCTGTGCACCGTGCTGTTCATGGCCGGCGCCGGCGGCTCGCTGCGCGCCGGCGTCACCGACAACCCGGTGCGGCTGACGCGCTCGGTGAAGGACGCGCTGACCCGCGTCACCAGCGGCGGCGCACCTGTCTATGTCTGGCCGGGCGGCGGCATCACCTTCATGGTCGATGTCACGCAGATGCCGATAGGGGCATTTGGTTACGTGCCGACGCCGGCGCTGGTCGCGCCGATCGAGTTCACGCTAAGACTTTCCGACTATGCGGCGCTCGGCGGCCACATGGATTACGTGCGGCCGCTGTCATCGCTCCGCGACAGCGCCGAGATCCGGCCGATGCTCTTCACTTCGGGGAGGCGACCATGACGAGACGTCCGCAAATCGCGCTTCTTCCTGATGGCAAGCGGCTGCATTTGCAGGACGGACCGATCGATCTGATCGTGGAGGCAACGGGAAGCGAGACTGCCGTGCGCGCAGCCTATGATGCGGCGGTGTGCCGCTTCACCGGCCTGCTGGACGGGCTTTGCATGGAGCTCGGCGAATTGCGCAAGGCGGCCCATCCGATGCACTGCGCGCTCGAAGGCGTCATCGCGCGCCGCATGCATGCGGCGGTGGCCCCGTTCGCCGCCGACCGCTTCATCACGCCGATGGCAGCGGTCGCGGGCAGCGTGGCGGAAGAAATCCTCGGCGCGATGCTGGAGGCAGCATCGCTCGATCGCGCCTATGTCAATAATGGCGGCGACATCGCCCTGCATCTTGCCGGCAACGAGCAGTTCACTGTCGGCCTGATCGACCGTCCCGATCATCGCGGCCTGTTGCAGACCATGGTGATCCACGCGGACGATCCCGTCCGCGGCATCGCCACCAGCGGCCGTCACGGGCGCAGCTTCTCCTTCGGCATCGCCGATGCCGTCTCCGTGCTGGCGCGGACCGCCTCGGAAGCCGATGCCGCCGCGACCGTCATCGCCAACGCCGTCGACCTGCCCGGAAACCCTAAGATTGTCCGCCGCCCGGCAAATGAACTGCAGCCCGACAGCGACCTCGGCCCGCGCCTGGTGACGCGGGAGGTCGGCACATTGTCGGCTCGCGAGATCACCGATGCCCTTGAAGCGGGTGCGGTTTGCGCGCGAGAATGCCTTGCGGCAGGATTGATCGAGAGCGCGGCGCTGCGCCTGTTCGGCGAGACGGTGATCGTGCGGGCGCGTGCGCTTAGCGTGCCGGAATCGCAACTCGTTCATGAATGCGCGATAGAGAATGCGCGGACCTGATCAGAAACCGGGCCGAAGACAACAGGGCGGAAACCGATGAGTGCCATCATTCGCAAGATCGTCACCGTGGTCGAGGAGACCCACATCGAGATGGGTAAGACCATCGCTCCGCCGACCCGGCGCGCGGCGGCGATCGCGGTGATCGAGAACCCCTTTGCCGGCCGCTATGTCGAGGACCTTTCGTCTCTGATCGCGATTGGCGAGGAACTCGGCGACTTGCTGTCGAAACGAGCGGTGGCGGCGCTTGGCATCGAGGGCTCCAAGGCGCATTCCTATGGAAAGGCCGCCGCCGTCGGCGAAAACGGCGAGCTCGAACATGCGGCCGCGATCTTGCATCCCAAGATGGGAGCGCCCGTCCGCAAGGTCCTGAGTAAAGGAGCCGCATTGATTCCATCCTCGAAAAAGCGTTCTGGTCCGGGGACGACGCTGGATATCCCGCTGGGGCATAAGGATGCGGCTTTCGTGCGGAGCCATTTCGATGGCATGGAGGTGCAGATCAATGACGCGCCGCGGGCCAACGAGATCATGGTCGCGGTCGCCGTCACCGATTCCGGCCGGCCGCTGCCGCGCGTCGGCGGGCTGACGGTCGCGGAGATCAAGGGCGAAGACGGTTTGAGATAATTTTGTTGGACATTGGAGGGTAAGGGATGCGGAATTATTTGATCGGGGCGGGGCTCGCGGTGCTGGTTGCGGGCATGGCTGATGTCGCCATGGCCCAGAGCGAGATCAAGATCGGCGAAATCAACAGCTATTCATTGTTGCCCGCCTTCACCGAGCCCTATCGCAAGGGCTGGCAGCTCGCGGTGGAGGAGATCAACGCGAGCGGCGGCATCAATGGCAAGAAGCTGATCGTCATCTCCAAGGATGACAATGGCAAGCCGGCGGATGCGCAGACCGCGGCCAACGAACTGGTCTCGAGCGAGAACGTCGCGATGCTCGCCGGGACCTTCCTCTCCAATATCGGGCTCGCCGTCTCTGACTTCGCCAACCAGAAGAAGGTATTCTTCCTCGCCGCCGAGCCGTTGACCGATGCCATCACCTGGTCCAAGGGCAACCGCTATACCTTCCGTCTGCGTCCCTCGAATTACATGCAGGCGGCGATGCTGGTCGAGGCCGCCGCGAAACTGCCGGCCAAGCGCTGGGCCACCATCGCGCCGAACTATGAATACGGCCAGTCCGCCGTTGCCGTGTTCAAGAAGCTGATGTCGGAGAAGCGTCCCGACATTGTCTGGGTCGACGAGCAGTGGCCGCCGCAGGGCAAGATCGACGCCGGCCCGGTGGTGCAGGCGGTTGCCGCAGCCAATCCGGAAGCGATCCTCAACGTCACCTTCGGCGCCGACTTGGTCAAGCTCGTGCGCGAAGGCAACACGCGTGGCCTGTTCAAGGACCGCGCGGTGGTGAGCTTCCTGACCGGCGAGCCGGAATATCTCGATCCGCTGAAGGACGAAACGCCGGAAGGGTGGATCGTCACTGGCTACCCCTGGTACGATATCAAGACGCCGGAGCATGAGGCGTTCCTGAAGGCCTACCAGGCCAAGTTCAAGGATTATCCGCGGCTCGGCTCGATCGTCGGCTACCAGACCATCAAGTCGGCGGCCGCGATCCTGACCAAGGCGAACTCGACCGATCCGGAGAAGCTGATCGCGGCGACCGAGGGCCTGTCGGTGCCGTCGCCGTTCGGCGAGATCACCTTCCGCAAGATCGACCACCAGTCGACGCTCGGTGCTTACGTCGGCAAGACCGCGCTGAAGGACGGCAAGGGCGTAATGGTGGAGTCCTCCTACAAGAAGGGCTCCGACTATCTGCCTGCCGATGCCGAGATCGAGAAGCTGCGGCCGAAGGATTGATGGATGATCTCCTCCCTCTCCCCGCTCTTGCGGGGAGAGGGTCGGGGTGAGGGGCTGTCTCCACGAGTCGCGCTCGCGGAGAGAGCCCCTCACCCGAATTGCTGCGCAATTCGACCTCTCCCCGCAAGGCGGGGAGAGGTGACCCAGCCTCCAACCCGGATCGCCGATGGCCTTTTACGTCGTTCAGTTCCTGACCGGACTTGCCAGCGCCGCCTCGCTGTTCCTGGTCGCCTCGGGGCTGTCGATCATCTTCGGCGTGACGCGGATCGTGAACTTCGCGCATGGCGCGTTCTACATGCTCGGCGCCTACATCGCCTTCACGCTCACCGAGCGCTTCGCCGGCGCGCTCGGCTTCTGGGGTGGCATCGTTGTCGCCGCACTTGTCGTCGCCGTGGTTGGCGTGCTCGTCGAGATGGTGCTGCTGCGGCGCATCTATCATTCGCCCGAGCTGTTCCAGTTGCTCGCGACCTTCGGCCTCACGCTGATGGTCCAGGATCTCGTCGTGCTGATCTGGGGCCCGAGCGACCTGGTCGGCCGTCGCGCGCCCGGCTTCAAGGGCGCGGTCGATTTCTTCGGCCAGAACATCCCGAGCTATGACCTGTTCCTGATCGTGCTCGGCCCTGTCGTGCTCGGCATCCTCTGGCTGCTGTTCCAGCGCACCCGCTGGGGCATCCTGGTGCGCGCGGCGACGCAGGACCGCGACATGGTCGCAGCGCTCGGCGTCAACCAGAAATGGCTGTTCACCAGCGTGTTTGCGGTCGGCGTCTTTCTCGCAGCCCTCGGCGGCGCGCTGCAGATCCCGCGCGATGCCGTGCATCATGCGATGGACTTGCGCATCATCGTCGATGTGTTCGTCGTTGTCGTAATCGGCGGCCTCGGCAGCATCACCGGCGCCTTCGTCGCCGCGGTGCTGGTCTCCGAGCTCAATGCCTTCGGCATTTTGATCTTCCCGAAGATCTCCATCATCCTGGTCTTCCTGGTGATGGCGGTGGTGTTGATCGTCCGCCCATGGGGCCTGTTCGGCAAGCCGGAAGCGCCGGCGCGCCGCACGCCGGGCCTCACCGTCAATCCGTGGCGGCCCTGGACCTCGAACGAGCGCCTCGCCGCTATTGCTGCGCTGATCGTGGCTGCTGCGCTGCCATTGTTCGGCGGCGATTACGCGCTCACCGTCGGTTCGGAGATCGCGATCTTCGTGATCTTCGCCGTCAGCCTGCATTTCCTAATGTCGGTCGGTGGGCTCGCATCGTTCGGCCATGCCGCCTATTTCGGCCTGGGCGCCTATGGCGTCGCCTTCCTCGCCAAACTCGCAGGGCTGCCCATGATCGCCTGCCTGCTGCTCGGCCCGCTATTGGGACTCGTCGGCGCCGCCGTGTTCGGCTTCTTCGCCGTGCAGCTCTCCGGCGTCTATTTTGCGATGCTGACGCTCGCCTTTGCCCAGATCGTGTGGTCGATCGCGTTCCAGTGGGTGGCGGTCACCGGCGGCGACAATGGCATCCTTGGCGTCTGGCCGGAGAAGTGGGCGGCAAGCCCGTCGCACTTCTACTGGCTCTCGCTCGGCATCGCGGCGCTTGCAGTTCTGATCCTGCGCGTCATCGTGTTCTCGCCCTTCGGCTTCGCATTGCGCGCGACGCGGGATTCGCCGCTGCGCAGCGAAGCGATCGGCATCAACGGCAAGCGCATCCAGTGGACCGCGTTCGTGATTGCGGGCACCGTGGCCGGCCTCGCTGGCGCGCTGTTCGCATATCTGAAGGGCAGCGTCTTCCCTGACAACATGGGCATCTCGCTCTCGGTCGATGCGCTGGTCATGGTGCTGCTCGGCGGCGTCGAGACGGTGTCCGGCGCCGTGGTCGGCGCCATCGTCTACAAGGCCCTGAACATCTGGCTGGTCAGCCAGACCGATTGGTCGAAACTGGTGCTCGGTGCCTTCATCGTGCTGATCGTCGTCGCCTTCCCGAAGGGCATCGTCGGCACGCTGCGGTCGATCCTCAGCCGCCGTCGCAAATCGTCATCGTCGAACTCGCCGCTTCTCGCCTCGCGCATCGAGACCGCCGAATGAGCATGGTCCCCACATTGCTGTCGGTCGAAGGTCTGACCAAATCCTATGGCGGCGTGCACGCCGTGCGCGGCGTCTCGTTCGAATTGCGCGCCGGCGAGATCCTGGCGCTGATCGGTCCCAACGGTGCCGGCAAGAGCACCTGCTTCGACATGCTCAACGGCCAGAACGTCCCGGATTCCGGCCGCATCACGATCCTGGGCGAGGACACCGCCGGCAAGAAGCCGCGCGCGATCTGGCGGCTCGGCGTGGGTCGCACCTTCCAGATCACCGCGACCTTTCCCACCATGACCGTGCGCGAGAACGTGCAGGTCGCGCTGGTCTCGCACCGGCACCAGCTTTTCAATGTCTGGAGCTCGACGCCGAATTTCGCGCGCGAGGAGGCAGGCCGGCTGCTCGATCTCGTCGGCATGGGCGCCTATGCCGAGCGTCCCTGCGGCGAGCTCGCCTATGGCGACCTCAAGCGGCTCGAGCTCGCGGTTGCACTCGCCAACCAGCCGAAGCTGCTGTTGATGGACGAGCCGACAGCCGGCATGGCGCCACGCGAGCGCATCGATTTGATGCGGCTCACCGCGACCATCGCGCGCGAGCAGTCGATCGGCGTGCTCTTCACCGAGCACGACATGGATGTCGTGTTCGAGCATGCCGACCGCATCCTGGTGCTCAACCGCGGCAGCCTGATTGCCGAGGGATCGCCTGAGGAAGTCCGCGGCAATGCGCAGGTGCGCGCCATCTATCTCGGCGAGGGCCTGGTCTATGACGCGCGCCACCGCGACGGAGCGCACGTATGAAACTCCAGGTGAACGATCTCAACAGCTTCTATGGCCCGGCGCATATCCTGTTCGATATCGCGCTCGATGTCGGCGAGGGCGAGGTGGTCGCGCTGCTCGGTCGCAACGGCGCCGGCAAGTCGACGACGTTCCGCTCCATCGTCGGCCTGGTAGAGAACCGCTCGGGGCGCATCGTGTTCGAGGGCAGGGACGTTTCGCGCGAGCCGACGCACGCGATCGTGCGCGGCGGGCTCGGCTATGTGCCGGAGGAACGGCGCATCTTCACCGACCTGACGGTCGAGGAGAATCTCGAGGTCGGCCGCCAGCCGAAGCGCGCCAACGCGCCATACTGGACGCGCGAAAAACTGTTCACGCTGTTTCCGAATCTCGGCGAGATGCGGGGACGCGCAGGCGGGCGCATGAGCGGCGGCGAGCAGCAGATGCTGACGATTGCGCGCACGCTGATGGGCAACCCGTCGCTGGTGCTGCTCGATGAGCCCTCTGAAGGCCTGTCGCCGAAGATCGTCGAGCAGATGGTCGACGCGATCCTTGCCATGAAAAAGGAGGGCGTGAGCATCGTCGTCTCCGAGCAGAACCTGCATTTCGCGCGCCTGATCTCGGATCGCGCCTATATCATCGAGCGCGGCCGCATCTACTTCGGCGGCACGATGGCCGAGCTCGATGCGCGGCCCGATATTCGG
This sequence comes from Bradyrhizobium sp. Crot121, assembly GCF_059512385.1. NCBI lineage: Bacteria > Pseudomonadati > Pseudomonadota > Alphaproteobacteria > Hyphomicrobiales > Nitrobacteraceae > Bradyrhizobium > Bradyrhizobium sp. Crot121. The sequence goes on from NZ_JCAMOR010000106.1 coordinate 15,897, forward strand.
GACGCGCATCTGTCGCTGTGATGGGCGATGGTGGGAGATTCAATAATGGCCAGGAATGGGGGCGCGAAACGCAACCCGAAGCCGCAGAAGATCAGCTACATTCTGGACGAGCAGATCGGCTTCTTGCTGCGCCAGGTGTGGCAGCGCCATGCCACCATCTTCGCGCGTGAGATCGGCGTCGAGCTAACCTCGCCGCAATGGGCGGCGCTGTCGAAGCTCGCCGAGACCGGCTCGTGCTCGCAGAACCAGCTTGGCCGGCTGACAGCGATGGATGTCGCCACCATCAAGGGCGTCATCGACCGCCTCACGGCGCGGGGCCTGACCGAGACCAGTTCCGATCCTGAGGACGGCCGTCGTTTGCTCGTCAGCCTGACCCGCGCGGGCCAGCAGACGGTCGAAAAAGCTGCGCCGAACGCGCTGGCGATCACCAAGGAAACGCTGGCGCCGCTCGATGGCAAGGAGCGCGAGACGTTGATCGCGCTCCTGAGCAAGCTGCGCTGAAGCGTCCAGAGTCCGCCGGATTATCGGCGGAACAAAACCCGGCGGCTGACATTGCTAAGATTCAAGAGGCGGGCAGAGGAACCAACAGGAGTTCCCCCAATGAGGATGAATTGGCTTTACACAACGGCAATCGCCATGACCATCGGCGCCGGCGCGGCCATTGCGCAGGCGCCGGATCAATCGCAGAAGCGCGAGGAGAGCCCTCGCGCACAGGGGCCCACGGCTCAGTCGAAAGACATGGATCGTTCGGGCGCCCAATCCAGGGAAACCGAGCGCTCGGGTGCGGCGGCCGACCACGCGAAGGAGCGCACTCAATCTGAACAGAGGGGCGGCGCCAGGGACATGCAGCGCGGCGAGAGCCAGTCGCCGGGTGAGCGAAGCAAGCAGGCTCAGGAGCCGCAAGGACGTGAAAGCAAGGAGCCGACCCGGCAAAGCCAGGATCAGGATCGTCGCGAACGACCGCCAGCCAGCGCGTCGCAGCAGCAGAGCAAGGAAGATCAGCAAGGTCGCAACGCCAAGGAGACCACCGAGCAGCAGCGCGGTCGCGAGGACCGCACTGGACGTGACCGCGCGCAGGACACCAGGCAGCCTGACGATACCAGGCAGCAGAGCCAGCAGCAGATGGACCGCGACCGCAGGGATCAGCGCGATCAGGCGGCACAGCCCTCCGGCACGTCGACGCAGCAGCAGAGCTCGCGGCCGAGCGACACGACGCAGGGCCAGGCCACCAGGACCGGCCAAACGTCTGGACAGGCCGGTCAGCGCGCTGCAAACGTCAATGACGACCAGCGCAAGCAGATCGTGGATCAGCTACGGAGTGATCGAACGGCAACCCGGACCTCCAATGTGAATGTCAATATCGGCCAGCCGTTGCCGCCGAGTATCCAGCCTCACCGGCTGCCGGCAGACATCGTGCGGATTGCTCCGCAATATCGCGACTACGATTACACGCTCGTCGACGACAGGGTCGTGATCGTCGATCCGCGGCGGCACGAAGTCGTCGACATCCTCGACGAAGGGCCGGGCTATGGCGGGGCCGCAGCCTATGGCCGCGAGCGCATCGTCATCAGTGACGACATGCGCACGAGGTTCAGGGAGTTGGCGCGCGGGCCTTCGACTACGGTCGGCTCGACGACCTCGTCGGGCGGAACGTCGGCATCGAACTGCCTTTCGCTGCAGCCCGTGCCAGAGGAGATGGTGCGCAGCAATGCCGAGCTCAGGAACTATCGCTATCTCGCTGTCGGCGACCAGATCGTGCTGGTCGATCCGCAGCAGCAGAAGATAGTGCAGGTGATCGAGTAGGCGCACCCACACCCCGTCATTCCGGGGCGCGCGTAGCGCGAGCCCGGAATCCATTTTGCCGCGCACTCTGCGGCGAGATGGATTCCGGGCTCGATGCTTCGCGATGCCCCGGAATGACTCCGGAGCGGTTACCGTCCCACAATCTCCGGCACTTTGCCCGCCGGCGGCGTATTCCTGCTGCGCTGGGTGCGGACGATGCCGTCGATGATGGTCATGCCGATGCCCGGCAGATCGCCGAGCTGCACGCTCTCCAGGATATTCTTGCCTGGCGAATGCTGCGCCTTGTCCATCAGCACGAAATCCGCCGCGCGGCCGACTTCGACCAATCCGCAATCCAATCCGCGCATCCGCGCGGTGTTGCCGGTGGCGAGGCAGAACGCGATCTCTGCCGGCAGTTCGCCCAGCGAGGACAGCATCGAGACCATGCGCAAAATCCCGAGCGGCTGCACGCCGGAGCCGGCGGGCGCATCGGTGCCGAGGATGACGCGGTGAAGATCACCCATATCGCGCGCGATGCGCAGCGTGTAGAGCGCCGATCGCTCATTGCCGTTGTGAACCAGTTCGAGGCCGCGCTTGCAGCCCTCGCAGATGCAGCGGATCTGGTCGTCCGGCAGGGCGGTGTGGCCGCCGTTGATGTGGCCGACCACGTCGGTGTCGGCCTCCAGCACGACATCCTTGTCGATCAGACCGGAGCCGGGGATCGAGGGGCCGCCGGTGTGGATCGTGCTCTGGATGCCGTATTTGCGCGCCCACCCCACCATCTTCCGCGCGGTCGGGCCGTCCTTCACGCCGCCAAGGCCGACCTCGCCGAGCAGCTTGACGCCGGCGGCGGCCATTTCCTTGAAATCCTCTTCCACCATCTCGCATTCGATCACCGGCGCGCCGGCGTGCACCTTCACGCCGCCGGGCCGGAGCGTCCAGAACGCCCGCTGCGCGAAGATAGCCATCGCCTTCAGTCCGACCACATCGCGCGGCCGGCCCGGCATGTGGACCTCGCCGGCGGAGATCATGGTGGTGACGCCGCCATGCAAATAGCTGTCGATCCAGTTGACCTGGTTCTGCCGCGGCGTCCAGTCGCCCGCAACAGGGTGGACGTGGCTGTCGATCAGCCCGGGCGCCACCGTCGTGCCATTGGCATCGACGATGGTGGTGCCGCCTTCGGTATCGACATCCTTGGCGCGGCCGATGGCGGTGATCTTGCCGTTCTCGGCCACGATGGTGTCGGCGTCGAGGATCGGCCGCTCCAGCGCCCCCGACAGCAACAGCCCGATATTGCGGATCACCAGCTTGCTCGGTCCGGTCGCCTGCGGTGCATCGTGGGCCATGCTCTGTCCTTTTCGCTCAATCCCTGCGCCGCGCATTGTGCCCGCGGCCTGACGTGCCGATCAAGTCGGATTGTTTATTAGTACACGAATGATCGTCGTCGAAAAGCCCCTTGCCGAGGGTGCGGCGGCTCGCGCCACCACCTCCGTCATTGCGAGCGCAGCGAAGCAATCCATGTCTCTACTTGCGGCGCTATGGATTGCTTCGCTCCGCTCGCAATGACGATGTGGCTATTTTGGGTGCGACATAACAACCCGACGGGAAAATCAGCAAAAGTCTGTCCAGTCCTCGCGCGAAAAACATTCCGCTTCCGTCGTCGGGCAAATCAGTGATTTAACTCCGCGCGTCTCACGCCGGATGAGGGGCGGCTCGCGATCGTCACGAACGTTGCGGTGAGATGCGGTGGACGCGGGTGTCGCGACTGACGAGCGTGACATCAGCGGACGGCGAAGTCGTGTGGTCCTGGCGCCCCGACGCTGGCGCTAAGCTTCTCACGAAGCGACGGTGGCAAAAGAGCCCGGTCACCGGGGAGAGCACGAAGTAAGCCGTAAACCATCGCGCAGGGAAAGCCGGAATGCTTCGGTTGAACCTGTGGTCCTACCCCCGTGCTTTTTGTTGCACGGGGCCCATGGGTGCAACCGGCACCCGGCTTTCCCTGCACCCTCTGCTATCGAGGAGGGTGAAACGAGACGAAAAGCTCGGACGCAACGCGCCGCGAGAACGCGACTTTACATCCCCTCGCTGTTTGACATTTGAATCGTGATCTCTCCCCACGTCGTCCCGGGCTTGACCCGGGACCCATAACCACAGGGAGATGTTATGGCGCAGGCAGGCGGTCACAGCGGAGCAGGTCACATCGGCCTGTGGTTATGGGTCCCCCGCCTTCGCGGGGACGACGCCGGTGCGAGAAGCGCCAAAGCAATACCAACGACAGAGCTTAACCCGCCGTATCGAGCGCGAGCACGCGCCCATCTGCGCGAGTTGCATTCTCCTGTACAGTTCTGTGCGTCAAGTTCAGCAAAATTGATCATGGGGTCCGGCCAAGCCATCCCCTCGGAGCCGCCGTCGCTCGC
>NZ_JCAMOR010000107.1:0-20016 GCF_059512385.1 Bradyrhizobium sp. Crot121
CGCAACGTTCGTGACGATCGCGAGCCGCCCCTCATTCGGGTGAGACGCGCGGAGTTAAATCACTGATTTGCCCGACGGCGAAAGCGGAATGTTTTTTCTGCGAGGGCTGGACAGACTTTCGGTGATTTGCCCGTCGGGTTGTTATGTCGCACCCAAACTAGCCACAACATCATTGCGAGCGCAGCGAAGCAATCCATAGCGCCGCTTGTGGAGACGTGGATTGCTTCGCTGCGCTCGCAATGACGGGACTGTCGTTCCGGGGCGACGCTAAGCGTCGAGCTCGCAATGACGACGGAGGTGGCGGCGATGTTGTCGGTCAACGACCGAGAGCGTGGAATGCTGCCCGCAGCTACGGGCGGCTCATCTCACGCATACCGGCCGTGGCAGTGCTTGTACTTCTTGCCGCTGCCGCAAGGGCAATCCTCGTTGCGGCCGACCTTGCCCCAGGTGGCGGGGTTGTTGGGATCGCGGTCGGAGGGGGCGGCCTTCGGCACCAGCGAGGCGTTGGCGAAGGACATCTCGTCCTCGCCGGTGTTGGGATCGAGCTTGTGCGCTTCCATCGCCGGCAACACCGGCTGCTGCTCCTCCGGCGGGATGATCTCGACCCGCATCAATTGCGCGGTGACGGCCTCGCGCAGATGCGAGCTCATCTCCTGGAAGAGGTTGAAGGCTTCGGTCTTGTACTCCTGCAGCGGATCGCGCTGGCCATATCCGCGCAGGCCGATCACCTGGCGCAGATGGTCGAGCATGATCAGGTGCTCGCGCCAGAGATGGTCGAGCGTCTGCAACAGGATCGTCTTCTCGACGTAGCGCATCACGTCGGGGCCCCATTGCGCGACCTTGGCCGCCATGCGCTCGTCGACATGCTTCTCGATCCGCGCCAACAATTCCTCGTCGGCGATGCCCTCTTCCTTGGCCCATTCGTCGACAGGCAGGTCGATATCGAGCACGCGCTTCAATTCGTCCTTCAGGCCAGCCGCATCCCACTGCTCGGCGTAGGCATGCTCCGGGATATGCTTGGCCACCAGATCCTCGATGAAGGCGTGGCGCATGTCGGTGACGGTCTCGGCGACGCTCTCGTCCTTCATCAATTCGACGCGCTGGTCGAAGATCACCTTGCGCTGGTCGTTCTGGACGTTGTCGAACTTGAGCAGGTTCTTGCGGATGTCGAAGTTGCGCGCTTCGACCTTCTGCTGCGCCTTTTCCAGCGCCTTGTTGATCCAGGGATGGATGATCGCCTCGCCCTCTTTCAGGCCGAGCCGGGTCAGCATGCTGTCGAGCCGGTCGGACCCGAAGATGCGCATCAGATCGTCTTCCAGCGACAGGAAGAATTTCGAGCGGCCGGGGTCGCCCTGGCGGCCGGAACGGCCGCGGAGCTGATTGTCGATGCGGCGGGATTCATGCCGCTCGGAGCCGATGATGTAGAGGCCGCCGGGCTTGGTCACCGTCTTCGCCGGCTTGCTGCCCTTGGCGGGCTCGACCTCGACAACCTCCTCGGCCTTCAAGACGATCTCGCGGAAGCGCTCGATGTCGGCCTTGATCTGCTCGATCTTCTGCGCCTTCTCGGCTTCGTCAGCGACCGAGGCCGTCTCCTGCTGGATCCGCATCTCGAGCGAGCCGCCGAGCTTGATGTCGGTACCGCGGCCGGCCATGTTGGTCGCGATCGTGATCGCGCCGGGCACGCCGGCTTCGGCGACGATATAGGCTTCCTGCTCGTGGAAGCGCGCATTCAAGACCGCGAACAGCTTGGCCGGCTTGCCGGCGCGCGCCGCGGCATAGAGCTTGTCGAGCGCGCCGTGATTGCCGAAGTCGATCTGCTTGTAGCCGTGCTTGCGCAGGTACTCGGCCAGCACTTCGGATTTCTCGATCGAGGCGGTGCCGACCAGCACCGGCTGCAGCCGCTTGTTGGCGCGTTCGATCTCTGCGAGGATTGCGGCATATTTTTCGGTCTGCGTGCGATAGACCTCGTCGTCCTCGTCGAGGCGCGCCACCGGTAGGTTGGTCGGGATCTCCACGACCTCGAGCTTGTAGATGTCGAACAATTCGTCGGCTTCGGTCGCGGCCGTGCCGGTCATGCCCGCCAGCTTCTCGTACATCCGGAAATAGTTCTGGAAGGTGATCGAGGCCAGCGTCTGGTTCTCCGGCTGGACCTGGACGTGCTCTTTGGCTTCCAGCGCCTGGTGCAGGCCTTCCGAGTAGCGGCGACCCGGCATCATGCGTCCAGTGAACTCGTCGATGATGACGACCTCGCCGTCGCGAACGATGTAATCCTTGTCGCGGGTGAACAGCGTGTGCGCGCGCAGCGCCTGGTTGACGTGGTGGACGACCGAGACGTTCTCGACGTCATAGAGGGAGTCGCCCTTGAGCTGGCCGGCATCGCGCAGCAGCCCTTCGAGCTTTTCCATGCCACCTTCGGTCAGCGTCACCGTGCGCTGCTTCTCGTCGACCTCGTAGTCCGACTTGTCGAGCTTGGGAAAGAACGTGTCGATGGTGTTGTAGAAATCCGAACGGTCGTCGAGCGGGCCGGAGATGATCAGCGGCGTCCGCGCCTCATCGATCAGGATCGAGTCGACTTCGTCGACGATGGCGTAATAGTGCCCGCGCTGGACCATGTCCTCCAGGCGGTACTTCATGTTGTCGCGGAGGTAGTCGAAGCCGTATTCGTTGTTGGTGCCGTAGGTGATGTCGCAGCCATAGGCGGTCTTGCGCTCGGCATCGTCGAGCCCGTGGACGATGACGCCGGTGCTCATGCCGAGGAAGGAATAGATCTGGCCCATCCAGCCGGAGTCACGGCGGGCAAGGTAATCGTTGACGGTGACGACATGGACGCCCTTGCCGGCGAGCGCGTTGAGATAGACCGCGAGCGTCGCCACCAGCGTCTTGCCTTCGCCGGTCTTCATCTCGGCGATGTCGCCCTCATGCAGCACCATGCCGCCGATGAGCTGCACATCGAAATGGCGCTGACCGAGGGTGCGCTTGGCGGCCTCGCGGACGGTGGCGAAGGCCGGAACCAGGAGGTCGTCGAGCGTCTTGCCGTTCGCCAGCTCCTGCCGGAATTCGGCGGTGCGGGCCTTCAACGCCTCGTCCGAAAGCTTTGCGAGCTCGGGCTCCAATGCGTTGATGGCGTTGACGCGGGCCTGATAGCCCTTCACCCTCCGGTCGTTGGCGGAGCCGAACAATTTGCGGGCGAGCGCGCCGATCATGCGTAGTTCCTGTTCTTCTGCGTTGCAACCAGAGCGTGGTGCCGCCGATTGTCTATCAACTCACCGTGACGCACCCCGGCAACGGCCCCAACCTGGGGCCCGATCCGCCAATTAAGTGGGAAGCAAGCAATCCAAGGTTCAACGGCCAAAAACGTAAGCAAAATGAGCGCTATCGCCATTGACACGATGGGCCAGAGATATGGCCCGCTCCGGGGGTTGTCAACGCTCGGCAGGATGTCAAGGAATTCATCATTTTGTCAGACTTTTCGCGTTGCCAAGGCGGCTTGATTGGGCGAGTGTCCGCCCCGCTCAAGAGAAGTTCCCCCTGTTCGAGACAAGTTAAGGATTTTGCATGACCACGTCGTTCGCGGAAATGAAACCCGGCTTGCGTATCGGCCTCGCATCCCTGGCCGTGACCGGCTCGATCGCCGCGGTTCTCGCCTTCGGTCTGCCGGTCCGTGCTGAGGATTCCAACCCGGTGCTTGCCAAGGTCAACGGGCAGGAGATCCGCCAAAGCGATGTGGCGATCGCCGAAGAGGAACTTGGGCCGAGCCTGCAGCAGATGGACCCTGCGACGCGGAAGGATAACCTCCTGGCCTTCCTGATCGACATGAAGATCGTCGCCAAGGCCGCCGAGGACAAGAAGGTCGACAATACCGACGAGTTCAAGAAGCGCCTCGCCTTCACCCGCAACCGCCTCCTGATGGATAGCCTGCTTGCCAGCGAGGGCAAGGCGGCGACCAACGACGACGCCATGAAGAAGGTCTATGAAGAGGCCTCCAAGCAGATCACCGGCGAGCAGGAAGTGCATGCCCGCCACATCCTGGTCGAGACCGAGGACGAGGCCAAGGCAATCAAGGCCGAGCTCGCCAAGGGCGCCGATTTCGCCGAGCTCGCCAAGAAGAAGTCCAAGGATCCCGGCGCCTCCGATGGCGGCGATCTCGGCTTCTTCACCAAGGAGCAGATGGTGCCGGAATTCTCTGCCGTCGCCTTTTCGCTCGAGCCGGGCAAGATCTCCGACCCCGTGAAGTCGCAGTTCGGCTGGCACATCATCAAGGTCGAGGAAAAGCGCAACCGCACCGCGCCGCCCTTCGACCAGGTCAAGAGCCAGATCGAGACCTATGTGACCCGCAAAGCGCAGGCCGACTATGTCGCCAAGCTGCGCGAGGCCGCCAAGATCGAGCGCATGGACAAGCCGGAAGAGACCGCCAAGAGCGACGCCAAGCCTGCTGATACGACGGCCCCCGCCGCCAAGCCGTCCGACTCCAAGATGGCGCCGCCGGCGAAGAAGTAAGAATTCGCTGTCACTTCAGCGAAGCCAATAGTATCTACACTCGTCATGGCCGGGCTTGTCCCGGCCATCTACGTCTTGGCGCCTCGCCGGCCGGGAAAAGGACGTGGATGGCCGGGACATCTTGCGCGAAGACGCGCTTCGCACTTTAGCCCGGCCATGACGATTGCGCCTGCCTGATTGGAATCCGCCATGTCCACCGCCGTTTCTCCCCTCGCCCCGACAGACGTTCCCGATTTGCCCGCGATTGCGGGCGTCAGGCTTGCGACGGCGGCGGCCGGGATCCGCTACAAGGGGCGCACCGATGTGCTGCTCGCGGTGATGGACAAGGGCACCACCGTCGCCGGTGTCTTCACCAAGTCGAAATGCCCGTCAGCCCCGGTGGAGTGGTGCCGCGCCAAGCTCGGCAAAGGCGGATCTTCTAAGGGAGGATTTGCACGCGCGCTGGTGGTCAATTCCGGCAACGCCAACGCCTTCACCGGCAAGACCGGCAAGCAGTCGACCGCGCTGACCGCGCAGATCGCCGCTAAGGCGGTCGGCTGCGGCGTCAATGAGGTGTTCCTGGCCTCCACCGGCGTGATCGGCGAGCCGCTCGATGCGACCAAGTTCGACGGCGTGCTGGCGACGCTGGCCGAGACGGCGACGCCCGACGACTGGATGAGCGCAGCGAAGGCAATCATGACCACCGACACCTTCCCGAAAGTCGCGACCGCGACCGTCAAGCTCGGCAAGGCTAAGGTGACGATCAACGGCATGGCCAAGGGCGCCGGCATGATCGCGCCTGATATGGCGACGATGCTGTCGTTCATCTTCACCGATGCGCCGCTGTCATCGGCCGCGCTGCAACAGCTCCTGAAGAGCGGGGTCGAGGACACCTTCAACGCCGTCACCATCGATGGCGACACCTCGACCTCGGACACACTATTGGCATTCGCGACCGGCGCCGCCGCGGCAAACGGCGCGCCGAAGATCAGCCGCGCCAGCGATCCGCGCCTGAAAGCGTTTGCAAAGGCGTTCCGCGATGTGCTCGCCGATCTTTCCGAGCAGGTGGCGCGTGACGGCGAAGGCGCGCGGAAACTGGTCGAGATCATCGTCGATGGCGCGACGACCAAGGCTTCCGCTCGCAAGATCGCGATGTCGGTGGCGAACTCGCCGCTGGTCAAGACCGCGATCGCCGGCGAGGATGCCAATTGGGGCCGGGTGGTGATGGCGGTCGGCAAGGCCGGCGAGCCCGCCAACCGCGACAAGCTCTCGATTTCCTTCAACGGCATCCGCGTCGCCAAGAGCGGCGCCCGCGATCCCTCCTACAACGAGGCGGAAGTGTCGCAGGCGATGAAAGAGCCGAAGATCCAGATCAAGGTCAATCTCGGCCTCGGCAAGGGCCGCGACCGCGTGCTGACCTGCGATCTCACCAAGGAATATGTCGCGATCAACGGCGATTATCGGTCGTAATTCTATGTAGGATGGGTAGAGCGCAGCGAAACCCATCCTACGATTCAGCAGGCGTGCCGCGCATGACCGATATCAAACTCACCCTCGTGGTTGCCTGCGCGCTCATCGATGCCGACAAGCGCGTGCTGCTGGCGCAGCGGCCTGCCGGCAAGCCGATGGCGGGGCTCTGGGAATTTCCGGGCGGCAAGGTCGAGGCCGGCGAACGGCCGGAAGCGACGCTGATCCGCGAATTGCATGAAGAACTCGGCATCACCGTCGCCGAGCCGTGCCTGGCGCCGCTAACCTTCGCGAGCCACGCCTATGAGACGTTTCACCTGCTGATGCCACTCTATATCTGCCGGCGCTGGGACGGCATGGTGACGGCGCGCGAGGGACAGAACCTCGCCTGGGTCCGCGCCAACAAATTGCGCGACTATGAGATGCCGGCGGCGGACATTCCGCTGATCCCGCATCTGATTGATCTGCTGTTGTAGGTTTGCTCGCGACAGGGCCGCCGCACCCTCACTCGTCATGCGCGGGCTTGACCCGCGCATCCATCTTCGAAAAAGGCTCTTTCCAGATCGATGGATCGCCGGGTCAAGCCCGGCGATGACGGCTGCGGTATTCGGCGTCAGTCGCGTTTTGCCCGCTTCACCGCCTCTGCCAAACTCGCTTTCGCCGAACCCGGCCGCAGCGGTTTTTGCTGGCTTTCATGCGGTGCCCAGCCGGACAGCCAGATCACGTCGAAGGTGGCGCGGATGCGGCCGTCAGGATCGGCGAAGCGATCGGCATAGATTTGCGCCAACCGCAATAGCGTGGCGCGGCGGGTTGGCGCGCGGCGCCGCTCGACCAGGATATTGGTGGCGCCCATGCGCCGCAATTCCTGCATCAGCGCGAAGGCGTTGGCGTAGCGCACCACGATGCGGTCGACGTCGGTCACCGGCAGCGCGAAGCCGGCACGCTGCAACAGCGCGCCGATGTCGCGCAAATCGGCGAATGGCGCCACGCGCGGCGACACTCCGCCCTCGCATTCGGCTTCGGCGGCGGCGAAGGATTGCCGAAGCTCGGTCAACGTATCGCCGCCGATCATCGCCGCGAGCAACAGCCCGTCGGGCCTGAGCGCGCGACGCACCTGCGCGAGCACGCCGGGAAGATCGTTGACGAACTGGAAAGCGAGCGCGGAGACCGCAAGATCGAGCGAAGCCGGCTGCAGCGGAAGGACTTCGGCAGCCTCGAACGCAACCTCGCGGACGGACTTGCATCGCGCGCGCAAGAGATCATGGAGCGCATTGCCCGGCGTCCAGATGTCGGCGGCATCGGCAAACTCCCGCGTGACCGCCTGCAAACGCTCCGCCATGTCCTCGCCGACGCGCTCGAGCAGGAAGGTGACCGGCGCATCGCGCCGCGCGCGCTTCAGCCGCGCCGCGAGCAGCGAACGATCGAACAACACAGGTGTGGTCGGATTTGCGGCCATGTCCGCTGGTTACGCCCTGCCTTCACCTCTGGCAACGCAATGCTTGAGCTGACACGATCATGAGGCTAGCCTCGGTCCATGGGCGCCGAGGCATCACCATCCCGCTCCATTGCAGGCCATCTGCGCGGCGCGCTGAGCGTTGCGCAGGGAGCATGGACGCATGCAGTACGGCTGATGCTCGACATCGCGCTGCCGACGCTGTGCGTTTCGTGCCGCGAGCCGGTCGATGGCGAGGGCGTCTGCGCCGCCTGCTGGGCCAAATTGTCGTTCATTGCACCACCGTTCTGCCCGCGGCTCGGCATTCCCTTCGTCTACGACCCCGGTCCGGAGCTGTTGTCGATGGAGGCGATCGCCAGTCCGCCGGCCTACCAGCGCGCCCGCGCCGCGGTGCGCTATGACGACGTCGCGCGCACGCTGGTGCACGCATTGAAATACCAGGACCGCACGGACCTCGCGCCAGCAATGGGCCGCTGGATGGCGCGCGCGGGGAAGGAATTGCTTCGCGACGCCGATATTTTGGTACCAGTTCCCCTGCACTGGCGGCGCGGCTGGAGCCGCCGCTACAATCAATCCGGCGCGCTTGCCCGCGTCATTTCGCGCCAGAGCGGCGTCGCGCTTGCCCCCGATGCGCTGCGCCGGGTGCGCTCGACCGAGCAGCAGGTCGGATTGTCGCGGGCGCAGCGGGCGACCAATGTCCAGGGTGCTTTCAAAGTGGGGCCGGACCGCGCGGCCGAAATCCAGGGCCGCCGCGTGATCCTGGTCGATGACGTCCTGACCTCGGGAGCGACGGTCGACGCCTGCGCGCGGGCGCTTCTGCGCGCCAAGGCGGCACAGGTCGATGTGCTGGTGTTCGCCCGGGTTGTCGATAGCCACAAAACTCCCATATAATCCCGGACAAAATCACAACCGAGCGCACCATGACCGCTGCGATTGAAATCTATACCCGCCCGGGCTGCGGCTACTGCAGCGCGGCCAAGTCGCTTCTGACCCGCAAGAAGGCGGCGTTCACCGAATTCAACGTGGCCAGCGACGCGGCCTATCGCGACGAGATGTACAAGCGGGCCGGCGCCGGTTCGACCTTTCCGCAGATCTTCATCGGCAGCACCCATGTCGGCGGCTGTGACGAGCTCTATGCGCTCGACCGCGAGGGCAAGCTCGATGGCCTCTTAGCCAGCGAAGGCGTGGCCTGATGAGTGCCGACAGCACCTTCACCGCAGCCATGGTGCAGATGCGCACCTCGCTTCTGCCGGAGCCGAGCCTCGAGCAGGGCATCAAGCTGGTGCGCGAGGCGGCGGCGCAAGGCGCGGACTATGTGCTCACGCCCGAAGTGAGCAACATGATGCAATTGAACCGCAAGGCGCTGTTCGAGCATCTGGCGACGGAAGAGGACGACAAGTCGCTGAAGGCCTATCGCGCGCTCGCAGCCGAATTGAAGATCCATCTGCATATCGGCTCGCTGGCACTGCGCTTCTCGCCGGAGAAGGCCGTGAACCGGTCCTTCCTGATCGGCCCGGACGGCAATCTGCTCGCCAGCTACGACAAGATCCATATGTTCGATATCGATCTGCCCGGCGGCGAGAGCTACCGCGAATCGGCCAATTACCAGCCGGGCGAGACTGCTGTGATCTCCGATCTGCCCTGGGGCCGGATCGGATTGACGATCTGCTATGACGTGCGCTTCCCGGCGCTGTACCGCGCGCTGGCCGAAAGCGGCGCGTCCTTCCTGACCGTACCGTCTGCCTTCACCCGCAAGACCGGCGAGGCGCATTGGCACATTCTGCTCCGCTCGCGCGCCGTCGAGACCGGCTGCTTCGTGTTTGCCGCCGCGCAAGCCGGCCTGCATGAGAACAAGCGCGAGACCTATGGTCATTCGCTGATCATCGATCCCTGGGGCGAGATCCTCGCCGAGGGCGGCGTCGAGCCGGGCGTGTTCCTGGCGAAGATCGATCCGGCCAAGGTCGAGACCGCGCGCAGGGCGATCCCCTCGCTGCAGCACGGACGGCGTTTCACCGTCGCCGACCCCAAGGCAGGTCCGGAGCATCTGCACCTCGTCCGGGGCTCAGCATGATCCGCTACAACCTGCGCTGCGAACGGGGCCACGCTTTCGAAAGCTGGTTCCAGACTTCGTCGGCTTACGATTCTCAGGTCCGCCGCAAGCTCGTGACCTGCCCGACCTGCGGCTCGTCAAAGATCGAGAAGGCAATCATGGCGCCGCAGATCGTCGGCAAGAAAGGCCGCGAAAGCGCAGCGCCTGTGCCGGCCGAGCAGCCGGCGGCAGCGCCAGCCGAATCCACGCCGCTGATGATGGCGCAGGAGCGCGAACTGCGCGCCAAGCTGAAGGAATTGCGCGACCACATCGTCAAGAACGCCGACAATGTCGGCGACCGCTTCCCCAACGAGGCGCGCAAGATGCATTACGGCGATATCGAGCACCGTCCGATCTACGGCGAAGCTTCGCCGGAGGAAGCCCGCTCGCTGATCGAGGAAGGCGTCGAGGTCTCGCCGCTGCCGGTGCTGCCGGACGACCGGAACTGATCCTCACGCCGCGATCAATAGCGCCACACCGATCACGATCAGGACGATGCCGGAAAACTCGCGCGGCGAGATCGGCTGCTTGAATGAATAATACGCCACGCCTTGCGCGAACAAGACTTCGATCAGCGCCAGCGTTCGCACGTTCGCCGCCGCTGTCAGTGCGAAGGCAAGGAACCAGAATTGCGAGGCGAACGCGCCCATGAAGCCCGCCAGCATCGATGGCCGCCATAATCCGAGGATCGCCTTGAGCACCCCGGGCGCCCGCAGCAACAGATAGATCGACAGCACCAGCGTCTGCACGAACAGGCCGAACACCAGCGTATAGGACGACGCCGTCACGAAGGAGACACCGGGCACCGCGATGATCGCGCCCCGGAAGCCGATCGCCGACAGCGCAAACGCAGCCGCCGCGACCAGGCCCATGATGGTCGGCCTCAGCTCCGCAAACCCCTTCTCGCCGCCGGGCCGAAGTGCGGTGATGACGACGCCGATGGTCGCGATCAGGATCGCGATCACCTTCAGCAAGGTGAGATGATCGCCGAGGAAGACGAAGCCGAAGATCGCGGTCTGGATCGCCTCGGTCTTCAGATACGCCGTCGTCACCACGAAGGAGCGCTCGTTCATCGCCAGCAGCATCAGGCCGGTGCCGACGATCTGGCTGAGCGCACCGAGCAGCAGCCACGGCCAGAACGCCACCGGCGGCCACGGAGCGGAATCGCCGGTCACCACGATGACCAGCGCAAAAAACAGGATCGAGAACGGAAAGCCGAACAGGAAGCGGATATTGGTCGCGCCCCAGGTCCCGAGCGGCCCGGTCAGCGACCGCTGCATCGCATTGCGCGCAACCTGCCCGAGCGCAGCGACGATGGTGAAAGGAATCCAGAGCCAGGAAATCGTCAGCATGTGCGCAAGAATCGCGGGCGGGCGGGGAAAACGCTCTCACCGTGCCGGGCGCCGCGCGCGCGGTCAACCGGAACAGCGCATGACAGGATTGCGCTGCGGCGCCTCGTCATTGCGAGCGGAGCGAAGCAATCCATGCTTCGGCGAGTGGCACTATGGATTGCTTTGCTCCGCTCGCAATGACGGCTTCGCGGGAAATGCTTACCCCTCCTCCGCGACCACCATGTAGTTCACGTCCATGTCCGAGGAGATGTTCCATTGGTCGGCGAGCGGGTTGTAGACCACGCCGGCCTGGTCGGTGATGGTGAGGCGGTTGTCTTGCAGGTAGTGGGCGAGTTCGTCGGGGGTGACGAACTTGCTCCATTGATGGGTGCCGCGCGGCAGCCACCGCAGCACATATTCGGCGCCGACGATCGCGAGTGCAAAGCTCTTCCAGTTGCGGTTAAGCGTCGAGAGCACCATCAGCCCGCCGGGTTTGAGCATCGCCGTGCAGCGTTTCAGAAACACGCCGACGTCGGTGACGTGTTCGACCACCTCCATCGCCAGCACGATGTCGAAGCGCTCGCGCGCGTCCATTTCTTCCACCGTGGTGCAGCGATAATCGATCGCCAGATGCCCCTTGTCGGCATGCAGTTTCGCGGCGGCGATATTGGAGGCCGAGGGATCGATGCCGATCACTTGGGCGCCGAGCCGGGCCAGCGGCTCGCACAATAGCCCGGCGCCGCAGCCGATATCGAGGATGCGCAAGCCGGACAGGCAGCTCAGGCTCCTGACGTTGCGGTCGAACTTGCGGCACGCGGCATCGCGGATATAGCCGAGCCGTAACGGATTGATCTTGTGCAGCGGCGCCATCTTGCCGCGCGGATCCCACCACTCCGCCGAGAGTTTTGAGAATTTTGCGACCTCGGCCGGATCGACCGTGGTGCCGGAAAAGTCAGACTGCATGGCCATGATGCGCGCGCCCCTATCGCGCCGTGATGTAACTACGGAATGCGAGCGGCGAAGCAATCATTTTGATCGTCTTCTGCCCCTCGCCGACGCCGAGAATTCTCACATTGCCGTAGTTGAGGATACGGCCAAGAATGCTCTGGGAGACGTCGACGCTCTCAACTTTGTCGAGGCTCATTTCAAACGTCTCGCGCTGAATGAACCCCTCTTTGTGCACAATCCGCAGATTGGTCACATCGGTCTCGGTGGTCCAACGATGGAACCAGGCGGTCACCGTCTTGTACAACGCCGCGAGCGCCGCGATTCCGCTCAGCGCCAGGCAAAGCACCGCCGGCGCGCCGGTTGGGACCATATAGGCCAGGATCAGGAACACGATCGCCACGCCCCAGCCGGCAATGGCCGGCAGGAAGAAAATCCAGTGCGCGTTCGTCGAATACAGCACCCTCTCACCGGGCTGCAGGATCTCGTCGATATACCGCCCCATACAAACGCCTCAGTTACCGCCGCGCCCCCACCACGGACGGCGCCAGGAACCCGCTTGCCCCCGGCCGCTTCGCTATGTATACGCGCGTTTCAGCCCCCGTGCTTGGGTTAAGCGCGGGCAATCTACCTATCCTCACAGGGAATGCACGCGTCGTCATGGGCCGCCTCGTGATGAAGTTCGGCGGCACCTCCGTCGCCAATATCGACCGAATCCGCAACGTCGCACGCCATGTCAAACGCGAGGTCGATGCCGGGCACGATGTTGCCGTGGTGGTCTCCGCCATGTCCGGCAAGACCAACGAATTGGTGGCCTGGTGCAGCGAGGCTTCCCCGATGCACGATGCACGCGAATATGACGCGGTCGTCGCTTCCGGCGAGCAGGTCACTTCGGGCCTGCTGGCGATCACGCTGCAGAGCATGGGTGTCCAGGCGCGCTCCTGGCAGGGCTGGCAGATCCCGATCAAGACCTCCGACGCGCACGCCTCGGCGCGCATCCTCGATATCGACGGCACCGAGCTCATGAAGCGCTTCAAGGAGCGGAAGGAGGTCGCGGTCATCGCCGGTTTCCAGGGCATCAATCCCGAGACCGGCCGCATCACCACGCTCGGCCGCGGTGGTTCCGATACCTCGGCGGTGGCGATTGCAGCGGCGGTCAAGGCCGACCGCTGCGACATCTATACCGACGTCGACGGCGTCTACACCACCGACCCACGCGTGGTGCCGAAGGCGCACCGGCTCGATAAGATCGCGTTCGAGGACATGCTGGAATTGGCCTCTCAGGGCGCCAAGGTCCTTCAGGTGCGCTCGGTGGAACTTGGCATGGTGCACAACATGCCAATCTTCGTCCGCTCCAGCTTCGACAAGCCTGAAGATATCGACCCGCACGGCACGCCGCCGGGAACGCTGATCTGCAGCGAGGAGGAAATCATGGAAATGCACGTCGTCACCGGCATCGCCTTCTCCAAGGACGAAGCCCAGATTTCCGTGCGCCAGATCGAGGACAAGCCGGGGGTGGCAGCAGCGATCTTCGGCCCGCTCGCGGATGCCAACATCAATGTCGACATGATCGTGCAGAACGTCTCGGAGGACGGCAAGACCACGGACCTTACCTTCACGGTTCCGGCGAGCGACTATGGCCGCGCCCGCGACACCATTACCGCGGCCAAGAGCAAGATCGGCTATCAGCGCTTCGACAGCGCCACCGACGTCTCGAAGGTCTCCGTGATCGGCAGCGGCATGCGCAGCCATGCCGGCGTCGCCGCCAAGGCCTTTGCCGCGCTTGCCGCGCGCAACATCAACATCCGCGCCATCACTACGTCCGAGATCAAGTTCTCGGTGCTGATCGATGCCGCCTATACCGAGCTCGCGGTGCGCACACTGCACACGCTGTACGGTCTCGACCAGGCTTGAGGGCCACCTCTCCTGAAGGGAGAGGTTCCGCACGGGGCGGGCCTCATGGTTCGAGACGCGCCGCAAGCGGCGCTCCTCACCATGAGGGTCTAAGATTCCGCCGCGAAACCAGACCTCATCCTGAGGGGCGCGCAGCGCGTCTCGAAGGATGGGCCACGAAGGAATCGCCCGCCAAGTTCTATTTCATAGGCGATAGCCCTGCCCTGAAAGGGGAGGGTAAAGGGCCCCTCCCTGTAGGAGAGGTGGAACAGCTCAAGCCCACGTTTCTCGCTGTTGCGAGTAAGAATTTCTCTTAGCTACCGCAGCATTGGGCTGACAGAGACGTTATATCTTTTGGCAGGCGTTTTGCTTGGCAAAACAAGCCTCGATTGGCTATACGGCCTGATCGGAGGGTGCCGCAAACTGTGTCACAGTCTTGGCGAATCCGATTCGGCCGGGTTGCGAGGTTGCGGCGGCGCCGATGGATAAAATTGTTGGATTAATCGAGTTTCTCGCCAGTTGCCGGCCACACGGCCTGCTGGTCATGTGGGGGAGGGTTGCAACCTATGCGGAGCGCTTCGGGAGGTCCCCGCGTCCTGTTGAGACGGCTCCGCGAAACCATGGCGGAGCAGGTCTCAGCCCAGGAGCGGCTGGACAAGATCGTGGTCCTGATCGCGGCCAATATGGTGGCCGAAGTCTGCTCGGTCTATGTGCTGCGCGTCGATAACACCCTCGAGCTCTACGCCACCGAAGGTCTGAACCGCGACGCCGTCCACAGGACGGTGCTCAGCGCCCATGAGGGCCTGGTCGGCCTCGTCGCCAGCGAGGCCACGCCGCTTAATTTGAGCGACGCGCAAAGCCACCCGGCCTTCTCCTATCGCCCGGAAACCGGCGAAGAGATCTATCACTCCTTCCTCGGCGTGCCGATCCTGCGCGCCGGCAACACGCTCGGCGTGCTGGTCGTGCAAAACCGCGCCAAACGCACTTATGTCGAGGAAGAAGTCGAGGCGCTGCAGACCACCGCCATGGTGCTGGCGGAGATGATCGCCTCCGGCGAATTGGCGGCGCTGGCGCAGCCGGGCGCCGAACCTGCGGCGCGGCATTCCCTACACAAGACCGGCGCCATTCTCTCCGAAGGCATCGCGCTCGGCCATGTCGTGCTGCACGAGCCGCGCGTCGTCATCACCAACTATATCGCCGAAGACCTGCCGAAGGAGATCAAGCGGCTGGATGCGGCGCTGACCAAGCTGCGCGCCGATCTCGACCGGCTGCTGGAGCGCGGCGACGTCGCCGACGGCGGCGAGCATCGCGACGTGCTCGAAGCCTATCGCATGTTCGCCAACGACCAGGGCTGGTCGCACAAGCTGCATGAGGCGGTTGCCACCGGCCTCACCGCTGAAGCCGCGGTCGAGCGCGTGCAGTCCGACACCCGCGCGCGCATGCTGCGCTCGACCGATCCTTACCTGCGCGACCGGCTGCACGACCTCGAGGATCTCGGCCATCGCCTGATGCGGCAACTGGTCGGCCAGGACCACGCGCCATCACGCGAACAATTGCCCGACAACGCGATCCTGATCGCCCGCGCGATGGGCCCGGCGGCGCTGCTCGACTATGACCGCAAGCGATTGCGCGGACTGGTGCTCGAAGAAGGCACCGCCAATTCCCACGTTTCGATCGTGGCACGCGCGCTCGGCATTCCCGCCGTCGGCGAGGTGCCGAACGCGCCCGGCATCGCCGATCCCGGCGATGCCATCATCGTCGACGGCATCTCGGGCGAGATCTATGTCCGTCCGTCATCGGAGATCGAATCCGCCTACGCCGAGCGGGTCCGCTTCCGCGCGCGGCGGCAGGCGCAATATTCGGCGCTGCGCGACAAGCCTTGTGTGACCAAGGACGGCCAGCCGATCGAACTCTTGATCAACGCCGGCCTGACCATCGACCTGCCGCATATCGATGACACCGGCAGCGCCGGCATCGGCTTGTTCCGGACCGAACTGCAGTTCATGGTGAGCCCGAACCTGCCGCGCTCCAGCGACCAGCTCGCGCTCTATCGCACCGTGCTGGATGCGGCGGGATCGAAGCCCGTCACCTTTCGCACCCTCGACATTGGCGGCGACAAGGCACTGCCCTATATGGAGACGTTCGTCGAGGAAAATCCCGCGCTCGGCTGGCGCGCGATCCGGCTCGGCCTCGACCGCCCGGGACTGTTGCGCGGTCAGATCCGCGCACTGCTTCGCGCCGCCGGCGGCCGCGCGCTGAAGATCATGTTCCCGATGATCTCTGATGTTGCCGAGTTCGATCAGGCCAAGGCGATTGTCGAGCGGGAACTGACTTATCTGCGCCAGCACGGCCATTCGCTGCCCGAGCGCGTCGATGTCGGCACCATGATCGAGGTTCCGGCGCTGCTGTACCAGCTCGACGAGCTGTTGAAGCGGGTCGATTTCCTCTCGGTCGGATCGAACGATCTGTTCCAGTTCCTGTTCGCGGTGGACCGCGGCAACGCCAAGGTCTCGGAACGGTTCGACACCCTGTCCGCGCCGATCCTGCGCGCGCTGCGCGACATCGTTCGCAAGGCGCAGGCAAGCAGGAAGGTCGCCTCGCTGTGCGGCGAGATGGCATCGAAGCCGATCGGCGCGCTGGTGCTGATCGCGCTCGGCTACCGCTCGCTGTCGCTGTCGGCGACCGCGCACGGTCCGGTGAAAGCGATGATCCTCGAGCTCGACGCGAAAAAGGCCGAAGCGATAATCAACCCGCTTCTGGACGCACCGGCCGGCAGCGTTTCGATCCGCGAGAAGCTGACGGAATTTGCGGAAGCCGAAGGGCTCACCTTGTAGCGACGCTCTCCTCGACGGCGCCGCCCCTGCCCTTTCCGTTATTTGAGAACCATCCATGCTGCCCGAAGCCAAACTCGATGTCCTGCTCGCCCATCATGCCTCGCTCGAGGCCGAACTGCTCGGCCAGGTGAATTCGGAACGCTATGTCCAGATCACCCGCGAGCTCGCCGAGCTCAATCCGCTGATCGAGGCGGTGAAGGCCTATCGCGCCGCGCGCACCGAGCTCGCCGACACCCAGAGTCTGATCGCCGATCCCACAACCGAGCCCGACATGCGCGGCATGGCGGAGGCCGAGCTCGAGACGCTGCATGCGCGGCTTGCCGAGCTCGAGCAGAAGATCCGCATCGCGCTGTTGCCGAAGGACGCCATGGACGATCGCAACGTCGTGCTGGAAATCCGCGCCGGCACCGGTGGCGACGAAGCTTCGCTGTTCGCGGGCGACCTGTTCCGCATGTATGAACGCTTCGCCGCGCTGCAGGGCTGGAAGGTCGAGGTGATCTCGGCCAGCGAGGGCACGGTCGGCGGCTACAAGGAAATCATCGCCGAGGTGCAGGGCCGCGGCGCATTCGCGAAACTGAAATTCGAATCCGGCGTGCATCGGGTGCAGCGCGTGCCCGACACCGAGACGCAGGGGCGCATCCACACCTCCGCCGCGACGGTGGCCGTGCTGCCGGAGGTCGAGGATGTCGACGTCGACATCAAGAACGAGGACTTAAGGATCGAGACCATGCGGGCGCAGGGCGCCGGCGGTCAGCACGTCAACAAGACGGAATCGGCGATCCGCATCACCCATATCCCGACCGGCATCGTGGTGATGATGCAGGACAGCCGCTCGCAGCACAAGAACCGGGCGTCGGCGATGAACATCCTGCGCTCGCGCATCTACGATGCCGAGCGCCAGCGCGTGGAGGCGGCGCGTTCCGCCGACCGCAAGGAGAAGGTCGGCTCCGGCGACCGCAGCGAGCGCATCCGCACCTATAATTTTCCGCAAGGCCGCGTCACCGATCATCGCATCAACCTGACGCTCTACAAATTGCCGCAGGTGATATCAGGTGAAGCACTCGGTGAATTGACCGACGCGCTGACGACGGAGCACCAGGCAGCGCAACTCGCCGCGCAGGGTGCGGCGGCGTGAGGACTCCCGTAGCCCGGATGGAGCGCAGCGTAATCCGGGGCAGCGGGCCGGACTGCACGAATCCCGGATTGCGCTCCGCTCCATCCGGGCTACGCGGGATCGCTCCGTCCTGTGGTTATGGGTCCCTGCTTTCGCAGGGACGACGGTGAGGGTGTGAGCGCTTTTGTCGGTCTCAATGTCGATGCGGCGCGCCGACAACTCGGCGCACGCTTCAAATCGGCGGCGATCGATTCGGCCGAGCTCGATGCACGCGTGCTACTCGGCGCGGTGCTCAAGCTCGATCTCACCGGCATGATCACGGCAGCGAGCCGGACGCTGACCGGGAATGAAGCAGCAGAATTGGAAGCGTTCGCGCGCCGTCGCCTCGCCGGCGAGCCGGTCGCGCGCATCCTCGGGCAAAAGGAATTCTGGGGACTGCCGCTAAAACTCTCCGCCGCGACATTGGTGCCGCGGCCCGACACCGAGACCGTGGTGGAGTTCGCGATGGAAATTCTCCGCGCGGACGGAGCTTCGGAAAAACCGTTGCGGATCGCCGATCTCGGCACCGGCACCGGTGCCATCCTGCTGGCGCTGCTCTCCGAGCTTGCTGCGGCCACGGGCTACGGCACCGACATCAGCACGGAGGCGCTCAAGACGGCGCGCGCCAATGCGCTGATGTTGGGCATTGGCAATCGTGCGACGTTCATCGCCTGCGACTATGCATCGGGCCTTTCCGGCCACTTCGACCTGATCGTGTCGAATCCGCCCTACATCCCATCCGCTGACATTGCCGACCTTACGGTCGAGGTGCGCGAGCACGACCCGCTTGCCGCGCTCGATGGCGGCGACGATGGGCTGGATGCCTATCGCGCGCTGATCCCGCAGGCCGCCGGCCTGCTGGCCCCTGGCGCCGCCCTGGTTGTCGAATCAGGCATTGGACAGAGCGAGGCCATTGAAGCTTTGATGACGGGTGCGGGGCTCGTCCCAGCCGGTCCGCCGAGGGCAGATCTGGCGGGCATCCCACGGGCGGTGGCGGGCCGCAAATTGCCGCGATAAAGTCCTATTGGAACGCAAAAAAACCTCTTGGAATATCCCCCGGGAACGACTACGTTCCGGTCATGACATCGGTTTGGCCCCGTAACCGTTAACGGGTGAAGACCAGGGTTCTCGCCGAGAGCCCGCCGATCAAAGGTTCCAAAACGCGGGTCTGTATGAGCGCAATAGCCGGGGCTGTGCTGCTCTCGACCGCCAAGCGAACGAAAGCCTGTTATTGCGCTTGAAGACTTACGTGAGAGAACTGGGCTTGCGTGGCAAGCTGAATAATTGATCCGCAGGCCGACCGGCCGGCGGTTGGGGAACGCGTTTTGCTCAACGCGATGGTTGGCGAACTTTGGCATTGATCCGAATGGCATCGTGAGTCGGTGCGCATGAGCGCGTGCGCCAGTTGCACTGGCAACTTCCACCGCAACGGCAATTTCAACGCTGGTAACTAACGCTGGTAACTTAGGGCTGGAATAAAAGGCGAGACATGAGAAACGGTCAAAATAACAAGCGGATGCGTAACCGGAATAACAATAACAACAACAACAACAACAACCGGCGCGGTCAGAACCCGTTGACGCGAGTGTTCGAATCGAACGGACCCGACATCAAGATCCGCGGCACTGCTTCCCACGTAGCGGAAAAATACGTTCAGCTCGCGCGCGATGCGCGCTCCTCCGGCGACCCGGTCGCCGCCGAGAACTACTATCAGCACGCCGAGCATTACTTCCGCATCATCGCCGCGGCTCAGGAACAGCTTCGGCAGAATCAGCAGCAGCCCCGCGTCGACAACAACAACGATGCGTCAACGACCGACGAGGGCGACGAGGACGACAGCTATTCGAGCTTCGGGCAGGAGCCCGGCTTCGTGCCACAGCCGCCCTATGCGCGCGAAAACAATCAGCAGCCCTATCAGCGCGACCAGCAGCAGCCACGCGAGCGCGAGCATCGTCAGCAGCCGCAATATCAAGCGCCGCCGCAGAATCAGCCGCAGCCGGTGATCGCGGACAATGGCGGCGTCGACCGTCTGCCCTCCTTCATCACCGGAGGTGCGCAGCCGCAGGTCAATGGCAATTATGAAGGCAATGGCGGCGGAGAACGCAGCGAACGTAACGAGCGCTTCCCGCGCCGCCGCCGCCGCCCGCACGGCCCGCGACCCGACGCCGCCGCGCAACCCGCGCCGAGCGAAGACGTCAATCCGGGAAATGAGTAGTTAGCCCGCGACAAGAAAGTAGCGAAAAATTTGTAGGGTGGGCAAAGCGAAGCGTGCCCACCTTTCTTGCACCGAACGTGGATGGTGGGCACGCTTCGCTTTGCCCACCCTTCTGTAACGGGCCTTGCTCAGTCAATCCCTTTTTGCGTCATCCGCTCGC
>NZ_JCAMOR010000108.1:0-19587 GCF_059512385.1 Bradyrhizobium sp. Crot121
TTATCTGCTACCTTGTTCACGACTTTTTCCAGGCGTCTTCTAGGCATCACTCGGACTGACCGTCGGTTGTTTGGGAGGGGAACCCACGGTCCGTGCAGCGAAAAGTGCGTAGCGCGGCGGTCATCAATTTCACAAAGGCAACACGACTCTTCTTGTTGGCGAATGCTACGGCCGCCGCTCGACGCCGTGCTTGCGCACGTGGCGGATGACTAGCCTTTACGAACAATTAACTTCTGGTCAGGGTTTTGGCTGTGTCGCATTAGGGTCGATTATGAAAAAGTCGAAAATGCTGCCAAGGCAAAATTCTCGCAAAAACTTGCCGGCGGCAGATTTCTTTCTGAGGACAGGTTCTTCATGCGAAGAAGAACGTCGTCGAAAGGTTCTGTTCAGGTCGATGCGGTCCACCGTGTCTGAAGGCGTCAAACGCATCAGCGGCCCTTAAAAATTTGGCCCCGACAGCGGCGAAGACTTTTTCAACAGAATCGGTCACAAGCGGACTTTGGCTGGCGCCAGCTCAGATCAGCCTTGGACGAATGCCAGACAAGCGCCGCCACTAAGGTGTTCGAGGGAGGCGAGGCAAGAAAAGCTGCGGGCCGAAGCGGAGAAAACATTGGCAGAGCGCAAGCGAGCCGCCGACGCTTTCTAAGCGAGGGCCGAACGGCTTGCGAGGCCCTCGTAGTGAAGGTCTCCGGCGTCACTGGGGAGGCCTTTTGCGAGGAAACGCTCCGCCCGGTCTGCTGTATACATTCACCCTTTTTGCTTTTCTTCTGCGCTTTTTCCATCGGAGCTTTTAGAGCGTTCTTCGAAGCGATCAGCGCCCTTAGCTAGATCGTGCCCCGTCTTGCTCTCGTTTTTCGCTTCTTCCTTAGCAGTCGCCTCGCGCAAGTCTTCAGCGGCCCGATCCCCCGCTTTTGATGATTTTCGTTCGTCTTCCATTTGATGCTCCTTCCCTGATAAAGACGCCTCACCAGGAATAGGTCTAGCCCGGCTCTAACAATTTCCAATCAGATCGCCTGGACATTGTTCCAATTCCGTTGAAGCTGCCTTCAGGAAGTGAATTGCCATCGGGATCCAGGAAATCAGCGGGCACCGGTCGTTTTGGGGTGCTAAACCGTCTCTGGAGAGCGCTAGTGCGCCTCCTGGCGCAAAGCTGACCTCAGTCGAGCCGCGCGGTCCATGTCCGCTTAACAGCGCAAAGCCGACATCGAAGCTTACAAACAGCATGTCCGCTAAGGGGTCAAAAGCGCCGTTTAGGAAGGCAGCCAGTCGCTTCCGTTTTGCCCAGATAAGCAGACCATTTCAGAACTCGCGCGGACTTCGCTTCAGGGCCAACAACCGACATATTCATCCACCTCCAAACCGCGTGATATTTGGCGTAGGCGGGTTCAGGTTTTTTACCGAAGCTAGGCCCGACGGCTTTGAGCGCCAGCACTGTTTATGGGCGGTAACAGTGGCTTGCCGCCATGTCTGGTCGGAATAGATGCCGGCGCCTCGGCGCATCATTGGTCGCGCGAGTTGCAGGCACTCGGCCACACCGTGCGGCTGATGCCGCCGGCTTACGGGCATTTGGGCGGACAACGGGCGTGAGACCGCCCTGGTGCCATAACTCAGAATGTTGATTTCGGGGCTGGACGAAGATGTTCGTATCGCTATTCCAGATACGGCGTCAGCACATCTTCGATCCATTTCATGAACGCGCGGACTCGGCGTGACAGATTGCTCCGATGTGCTACGACGAGGGACGCGGCGATCGCCCGGCGACGAAATTCGGGCATAATCTCCACAAGCGCTCCACTCTCTAAGTATTGGCCAATCCCCAAGAGTGGCGCTTGGATCAGGCCAAGGCCGGCGAGGGCAGCGGCGTCGTAGGTCTGCGCGCTGTTGACGTGTAGCGCACCTGGCAACTGAAGCGTCGCGTAGCTGTCGCCGTCCGGATATTCCCATCCATAGGGCCTTGCGCCCAGTATCGTCGAAAAATGAATGGTCCGATGCTCCTGACGCTGAAGATCTTCCAGCGATCGAGGGACGCCATAGCGCGCCAGATAGGCGGGACTGGCAACGTTGACCATGCGCAACAGGCCCAGTGGACGGGAAATCAGCGTCTCGTCCCCTATGGGTCCAAGCCGCAATACACAGTCGAACCCCTCTTGAACCAAATCGACTTGCCGATCCGTACTCGACACCTCCAGCTCCAACTTGGGGTGAGCCGCCATGAAGTCCGGCAGGGCCGGCACGATCGTCGTGCGCGCCACCTCGGTCGGAAGATCGACCCGCAAACGCCCGCGAAGCGCCACGCGATCGTCTGCAAACATCGAGTGTAGGTCATCGACTTCAGCAAGCAGATCGCGGGCACGGGCATGAAATACCCGTCCGTCTTCCGTCAGCTGCACGCTTCGCGTCGTCCGGTGCAGGAGCCTGGCACCGACATCTTCTTCCAGCTTCCGGACCGCCGTTGAGGCCCTAGCCTTCTGTATGCCCAGACTATCGGCCGCACGGGTAAAGCTCCCCATTTCCGCGACCGTTGCGAATATGAGCAGGGGTTCAAGATTCTGCATTTTCGTGCCTCGGAATTGTTCTCTCTAAGGAGGACAGTGCGTTCATTCTGCCAATATTTATCGTGCCGATTGGAAACAATAAATTCCGACGATGGAGATGCCTCCATCGGAGAATGACGAATGTCCCAAACCATGAATCTGCATCCGGCGCCTGAAGCGATGACCTTGCATCGCATCCTATGGGCCGGCCGAATAATGAGCGCGTTTGTCGTTGTCGCTCTGCTGGCAGATGGCACTATTCAGCTTTTCGCGCCGGCACAGATCGCGAGCATGCTGCAGGAAACCGGGTTCGCGATGGACCTGACCCGTGTCGTGGGTCCGATCATGCTCGCCTGCGCCATCCTTTACGCCATCCCAGCCACCGCCGTCCTCGGCGCGATCCTGGTGACGGGCTTTCTGGGCGGCGCCATCTGCGCCCATGTCCGCATCGGTGAGCTGGGATCGCCACCGGAACTCATTTCCCTGCTTCTGGGTGCGATGACATGGGGCGGCCTCTATCTGCGCGATTCCCGGATCCCGGCCCTACTGCCGCTCATCCATTGAACAACAGGGGCAGTGCTCTGTCCCTCAAAATCGGAGAAAACGCATGTTTTTAGTAGTGGGAATCACGGGAAAAGTTGGCGGCGCAACGGCAAAACATCTGTTGGCGCGCGGCAAGGAGGTACGCGCGCTCGTCCGCAATCGCGAGAAGGCGTCAAGCTGGGCGAACCAGGGCGTCGAACTGATAGACGGCGATTGGAATGACTCGGCAGCTATCGAGTGGGCACTCAAAGGCGTCGAAGGCGCGTTTGTCATGTTGCCGGCTGTGTGGGCCCCGTCGCCCGATTACAAGGAAGCAAAGGGCGTGATTGCGAACTATGTCGAGGCGCTCACCAAGGCGGCACCGCCGCGGGTGGTAGCACTTTCGTCGATGGGCGCGAACAGAGCCAGCGGGCTGGGGATGATCACGGCGCTGTCGCTGCTGGAGCAAGGCTTTCGTGACTTGGCATCGCCAATCGCCTTTGTGCGTGCCGGCGGGTTCTTTGAAAACTTCCTTTACGGCCTGCAAGTCGCCCAGGGTGGCACGCTGCCCGTCTACTACAACCCGACAAACCGAAAATCGACCATGGCCGCAACGAATGACATCGGTGCGGAGGTCGCAGCCCTTTTGACCGGGCCAGCGTGGTCAGCGGAGCGCGTTGTCGAACTTGGTTCGATGGTCAGCGCGGATGAGGTCGCGGCTCAGTTGGGTGAAGTCCTGAATCTCGACGTGAAAGCCTTTGCAATCCCGCGTGCAGCATGGGCGGAGGCGTTCGAACAATTCGGCATCCCGAAGGGCCGCACCGGACCTGCCGAAGAAATGTTTGAGGCGGTGAACGCGGGTTGGATGGACCTCGGAGTCGAGGGTACGGAGCACGTAGCGGGTACGACGTCCGCACGTGACGTCTTCGCGGCGGCCCAGAAAGCCGTGACGGCGTGAACCGCGATGTCCACACCAATGAAGATCGAGATCGAACATGAAGGTTTTGGGTGCGACGGGCGGAGCCGGAGGCTGATCCGTCCGTGACGTCCTGGCGAAAGGCCATTCCATCGTTGTCCCGGAGAGTACATAGGCGAAGACGCTGCTGGCATCCCTCGCGCGGAGGCGGGGGTCAATAGCCAGTTTGCGCTGCGAAAATCTTGGGCCGTCGGGGTCCGCTTGGGGTCACTAACGGACCGCGAATCCGATCAACGACACGTCCGCTTCCTTACGAACATCCGACGTCTTGCGGATATGAGATGTTATGGAAGAACTCAGCCATTGGCTGACGAAGCTGCCGCCCATCCGGCGAAGACCCACTCGATGGCCAGCGCAAACGCACGTTCCTAAAGCATCAGTTCGCGAAGCTCCTCGTCGATCGCCTGCCAGGGTGCGTTGAGATCGACCGTGTAGATGGAGACCCTCCTACCCGCGATCTCATAGCGCTGTCGAATCTGGCGATCCACACGAGGATAGATAAGCACTCCGCTTGCTTGGACATGCCCTACCGGACGCGCATTCAAAAGATAGCTGCATATCTGGTACAGATTGTCGCTGTGAAACTTTTCGCTGCCAAAATAGGACCCTACGCTCCGCTGATAGAATTTGGCATCAATGATGCGATATTCGCCAGGACGGAACGCTGAAATGTCGGTCTGCATTCTCGGCAGCAACCGCAACTCCGGATCTGTCACGCTTGTTGCCTGCCAGGCGATGTTTTCGGCCTTAACCTTCCACTCAGAACATTCGCGCGCGATGAAGTTAAACAGAAACGACTGAAAAAGCAGCGCCATCTTCGCTTCATCTCGCGTGAAGTCTCGAAACTTCGTATCCCCAGTGCGTTCATCCACCAACAAAGATTCAAACACAAGCTTGCAGACATTCAGTAAAAATCGATAGAAGAGATTGTTAGAGGTCACGCGCACGCTTTCGAAATCTCTTGGAGAGAGTCGGAGAGGGCGTATGCCATGTAATAGTTGGGACGTGCGATAGACCCTATGCCGAAGCTTCGGATCCAACTCCTTTAGCTCGAGCAACGCGACCAGGGTTGATTTCAGGATCCGATTCGCTGGTGTGTCGACCGTCAGCTCATCGAAACGGCAATGAGCACGTCCTTGGAAGAACAACGAGCGGCGCAGGCTCTGCGATATGTCGATACGGCCGCGAATTCCGCCAAGCTCTTCGTCGCGAACATCGTAGCTCTGCTCCAAGCCGCGACGAGCCAGATGATGAATGCCATCACAAAGCACAAGAGCAAACAAGTCTGCCAGCTCCGTCGACGGCAAGGAACTGACGTTAATCAAGTTCCCCTGATCTAGTCTGTCCCACGCATAGCAGAGCAAATAGTACAGATTTGCGATCGGAATCGAGGAGCTCATAGCCTAAGCCTTGAGCAACTTCTTGCGCCACTCTTCGGCACGCGCACCCTCATACCAGTACTCTCGGAGCAGAGGAATGATTTCGAGATCAACTACTTCGTTGTAAGCATCTTCGACATCTCCGGTCATGGGGAGATCACAGAAGAAGCTATGCCCGACGACAAAACCCGGTCCCAGGTCCCGATCTTCGGCGATCACTTTGTTCAATTCACTGAAGCTCTGCTTGAGATGCGAGAAGAGATCGTCCGGCATGCCCCTAGACAACATGTGGGATCTGAACTGCTCAGTCTCAAAACCAGGCATGATTGTGAAGAAGTCAAACCGGCGGCGCAGAGCATAGTCGACCAGCGCCAAAGATCGGTCCGCGGTGTTCATGAGGCCGATGATATGAACGTTTCCCGGCACATGGAAGCGTGCATCATCGTCCGTCGAGTACGCCAATTCAACCGCATAGAGCTCTGTTCGCTTATCGCTTTCAATAAGCATCAAGAGCTCACCGAAGACCTTGCTTAGATTGGCCCGATTGATCTCATCGATCACAAAGACGTATGGCCGCGCCGGATCCGCGAGCGCTCGTCGACAGAACCGCATGAAGACGCCGTCCCGCCGTTCAAATCCACTCTCGCCATCGGGCCGATAGCCTTGGACAAAATCTTCATAAGCATACGACGCGTGAAACTGAACCATGCCGACGCGATCTGATTTTAACGATTGAGTAGCGGCTTGCGCCAATCGGCTGGCCAAGAATGTTTGGCCTACCCCTGGCGGCCCTTGCAAAACAATGTTCTTTTTCAACTCCAACCGATGGAGTACTCGTTCAAAGAACTCCCGCTCAACGAAGATGTCCTTCAACAGCTCCGCTAACGATACCTCGTTGATAGGCCGCCCATTAACCGCCTCGACTGTAGAATTGAGCGTTCGCGCGTATCGATCGATAACAGCATCCAGGCGCTCAGTCAGTTTGTTCAGTTCCAGACCGTCGGGTATGACGAAGGCAGCATCTACGAAGGAGTCACCGTAGCGTTCTGCCTCCCTTCCATACTTCTCGCGCAGGAGAACCGCCACAGCGCTCAATTCAGAAGTGTGGTCCCAGCTCTTTTCTGGTGGATTGGTTTCGCTGACGCCCAGAGCAAGGATCAGGACCTTTGCTTCTCGGTAGTAAAGTAGGACCGGATAAATACCTTCGCTTACTTTCTGGCCAGGAGCCAAGAAGGCAACCCAAGGTACTCGAGAGAAAACTCCTTGGCCAAAGCTAACCTTGACCTGAAGGCTGCGATATTCTTTCGGATACTCACTTGTTCGCAAATCTTGGCCGGCATCCGCCTGAGCCAAGAACTTGGAGACGAGATCGCCGATCAAGTCCTTCGGAACGATCGAGAAGCCGAGTTTCCTGAGGATTCTGAATGAAGCTGTATCGTCTCCTCCAGGAAACTCGTTCCGGGGTAGCTCTTTTCCCGTCGCATGTTTGTAAGCCAGCGAAAAAATAAGCTTGGGTGGATATCGCTTTCCATCTTCCACGAGGTCATATTTGGACGACCTCGCATCAGACGGCACTCCACCTGTTTGGAGCTCGTGGATCGCTTCCCGCACATGATGTATGGCTATCGCCGAACTGTCGGCTTGCCAATCCTGCTGCCAGAGCTCCCGAAGTGGGCTTCTATAATAGTCCAATTCCTCCGTGCCATATTCTTGCTCGAGCCTAGCTCTTGTTTGGCGCAGCAGCCTATCAAGCTCTACTGCCGGCAGCTTGTTAGCCTCGGAGGCTGAAATGTCGGCGAAACGCTCAGCAATCGCTCTGCGATCGCCAGCAGAAAATACCCTCTCGAATTCGTCGGGAAACAGGAGATGAAGAATCATGTGTCGGAATTGCCGCGCTTTCGCATCCGGCACGGATTGTAGCCACTCTGCGAATTCCCACGGACTGTCCAGCAGCAGAGCTTGACGATCATCGCTCAGCTGTCGAAACGAAAGAAGAAAATTCAGGCAGAAAGTTAGCTCTCTTGGTCGGTGATTGCTGTACCCAGGGCCCGCGCTCCCAATGCCGGATAGAACATCATCGGCCAGCCATTCACTGGTGGCCGGGTATGGCGACTGTGACCACTCCCAGATGCTTCTGATATTCTCGCGCTTGCGCTCCGAAGAGATGTTGCTGGGACACAACAACAAAAGCCATAGTACTTCTGCTGCCAATTGCTTGACCAGACCGGTGCATCTGCTGAGCTGATCCTGAAGTTTTGCAGAGAAGGGCCGATCAGTTTCATCAGGATTTTGAGTAAAGACCTGATCAAAAACCTGGAGGTTCGCAGTTGACCAAACCTGGTCAGCAGTGAAAATCGAATTGCCCCGTCTTAAAGCGACATCACGCCAGTTCTTCGCGGCACTCAGCGATTTCGGAGCACCTGTTGGATAAAAGCGGCTCACTGCTCCCCCTGATTTTCTGTGCTTGGCGAATCAGGCTTTTAATCTAATCGAGAACGCTTTGCTGAAACACCGCCAGCGCGGCGTGTTGAGCATCGCTGCTATACACGAGCGAAATGCGGCCGCTCGCTTCCGTTCTTAATATCAACAGGGTTTCAGTTCATGGCCGCTGCCGAGAAAGAAATCCCGCAGACCGAATTGCAAGTGCGGAGGGGGTCCGAGGCGGGATATTCTCCGACAGCGAATACGGCTTGAGCCTACCGAAGTTTTCCGGTTGAGCAGGTATCAGTCCGTATTTCCGTCGGTTGAGCGACGGAGATTCAAACTGAGTCCCCAAAAAAGGCTATGTTTCCCGCGAAATGCCGTACCGTACGAATTTGCGGCGTTCTAGGATTCGGAGAAAATCGCGTTCTCCAGCCGCATAGACGGCCCATTTTTGGGATGACCGGCATTCTCCAACGCAAAGAAATGCACGAAAACGGCCGACTTTTTGGGCCTGTCTCCGTTTCTAGGTACGAAATCACGGGGCGAAGTGGCGGTGGGAGGGCGATTCGAACTGTCGGTACGGTTCAGTGAAAGTAACACGAGCTAAATCGCTGAGGACGGTGCATCAACTCACCTCGTGTATGGCCGACCTCTCCGCCGTTAACCTTCGTTAACGAGACCTTTTTATAGGCCACATATTTCCGGCACACGTCTCGTCGCGCGCGAGGTGCCCCGGCCTGTCCATGCCCC
The DNA here is from genome assembly GCF_059512385.1 of Bradyrhizobium sp. Crot121. Taxonomy (NCBI): domain Bacteria; kingdom Pseudomonadati; phylum Pseudomonadota; class Alphaproteobacteria; order Hyphomicrobiales; family Nitrobacteraceae; genus Bradyrhizobium; species Bradyrhizobium sp. Crot121. The sequence continues at coordinate 8,586 of NZ_JCAMOR010000108.1, forward strand.
CCGGGGGGTAATTTTCGCAAGTCCCGTCATCCGACCCGACGCGGCTACGGCACGCGACCACTCCCGTCGCATCAGCCATAGCCAGCGAGTCCAAGAGTGAAACGTGATCTTTATGCGGAAGTGTCGGCGCGGATCATTGCAGAGCTAGAAGCCGGCGCGGCGCCGTGGATTAAGCCATGGTCCGCAACGCCCGGCGCGAACACTCCATGCAACGCAGTGACCAATCGCCCCTATTCCGGCTGCAACGTCGTTCTGTTGTGGATGGCGCAAGCGGCGGGATATCGCACCCCACGCTTTCTAACATTCAAACAGGCGCTTGAGCTGGGCGGCCACGTGCGCAAGGGCGAGCGCGGCACCAAAGTGTATTTCGTGAAGCAGCTACAGATCCAGGAAGACGCTGAAGACGACAGTGCAACGCGGCTCGTCCCCATGATGCGGGAATACGCTGTTTTCAACATCGATCAATGCGACGGCCTTCCCGACAGCGTCAGGGCAGGCAAGCCGTCGCGCGTTCGCAATCCCGACCACCGCGATGACACAGCCGACGAATTCTTGCATTCAACTCGGGCTGACATCCGCGAGGGCCACGGTGAAGCGTACTACGTGCCAAGCCGAGATTTTATCTCCATGCCGGCATTCGAGGCCTTCAACGGAGCCGATCATTTCTACGGCACGGTGTTCCACGAACTTTCGCACTGGACGGCACACAAGAGCCGTCTTGACCGCGATTTGAAGAACCGCTTCGGCTCGCGCAATTACGCGGCGGAAGAACTGATTGCGGAGCTTGGCGCCGCGTTCCTGTGTGCAGAATTTGGCTTTGATGGTGATCTCCGGCACGCCGGCTACATCGCGACCTGGATCGACTTCCTGAAGGCCGACAAACGGGCCTTCTTCACCGCCTGCAGCCAGGCGTCACGGGCTACGGACTACCTGCGTGGCATGGCGTTGGCCGAGCCGGCGGACCTCGCTGCGTGAGGCGCTGCCATGTCTCGGCCCGAAAGCGCCCATGAGGCGTTCTTCGACACAAACCCGGTGACCGGCGCCCGCATTGAGATTTTCTACGCGGATCGATCGCTGGAAAGCTTCGGATGGCGCGGCGCGGGTTGGTACTGGTGCCAGCGGCGGCGCGGATTCGCGTCTAAAGGACCCGCGATCGGGCCGTTTCCAACGAGCTACTCAGCGTATCGTCACGCCGCGATTTCGGTGGCGGTAAGCGGCGAATGCTCTACTGCCCAGACGAGCCTGAAGGCGGATGCACCACGCAAGAAAGACGCCGCCATGCTTCCATATTGCTTCCACCGCGGTTGCGTATGGAGGCATCAGGCTTTCGAGGGTTGGAAAAGCCATTGTGTTCAAATGGTTGCTGGCGCGCCCGGAACGATTCGAACGTCCGACCCTCAGATTCGTAGTCTGATGCTCTATCCAGCTGAGCTACGGGCGCGTTTTCGCGTGAGGGGCAGAAAAGCCCGGGTGCATCCGAGGAGGCTCGGAGGCATCAGCGAAAGAGCGCTCTAGCTACAGGGTCCCGGTCCGGTTGGCAAGGGTCTGGGATGGGGGGTCTCCGGGTTGATTTGAGCGGAAAGTGCGCCCAAGGCAGTGAAAGTCCGGAGTTTACAGCTATTCCGGCATACGCCTCAGGCCCGTGCGCGCTCGGTGCGGACGATCTGGAGTTCCACCGGGCGGTCGGGGATGGCGATGCGGAAGGTGGCGCCGATGGTACCCTCGACGAGGTTGATCTCGCCGTCATGGGCACGGATCAGTTCGGCGGCGATCGCGAGGCCGAGCCCGCTGCCGCCGGGGCGGCCGGACGTCTGGAACGCCTCGAACAGGTGATCGCGGGTCTTCTGGGGAACGCCGGGCCCGGTGTCGGAGACCTCGATGATCGCGACCGTCCCCTCGCGGCGGCCGGTGATGCGGATCTGCTGGGCGCCGCCGTCGGTTGCCGGACGGCTCTCCAGCGCCTGCGCCGCGTTGCGCACGAGGTTGAGCAGCACGCGGAACAGCTGGTCCGGATCGGCGTCGATCGCGAGCCCGCGCTCGATGGCGCTGATCCAGGTGATCGAGGCGTCCGAGGCAAGCCCTGCCGATTCGCGCACCTCGACGACGACGGGCTCGACCAGGATCATGCGGCGGTCGGGAGCGGCCTCCTGGGCGCGGCCGTAGGACAATGTCGACTGGCAGAAGGCGATGGCGCGTTCGAGTGAGCGCAACAGTTTCGGCGCGAAGCGCTGCACCCTGGGATCAGGGACGCTTGCGAGCTGATCGGACAGAAGCTGCGAGGAGGCAAGCAGGTTGCGCAGATCGTGATTGATCTTGGAGACGGCGAGCCCCAGCGCCGCCAGCCGGCTCTTCTGATGCAGCATCGAAACCAGGTCGCGCTGCATGTCGGAAAGCTCGCGCTCGGCGACGCCGATCTCGTCGCCGCGTTGGCTCGGCACGATGATCCGCGCCGAACTTTCGGGGTTTTCGTGGAAACCGATCAGGCTCGCGGTCAGCCGCCGCATCGGGCGCACGAACAAATAATGCAGGGCGAGATAGACCAGGCCCGCGGTGAGCCCACCGATCAGCAGCGCGACGATCAAGACGTTGCGGGAGAAGCGGTACATCGCCTGCCGCAACGGCTTCTCGTCGATCACGACCTCGATGAACTGCGCCTGGCCCGGCGCCGGTCCGACCACGCGGATGGTCTGGTCGCCATGCTCCAGCATGATCTGGAACGCATCGACGATCGCCGACCACACCGACATCTCGCGCATGTCGACGTCATGGTCGATCGCAGCCGGCAGGTCGGCGCTGGCGAGCAGCCGCCGCTGCTGGCCCATCTTGATCGCCACCGCACGGGCGCCGATGCTGGTCAGGATCTGGCGCGCCAACGATTCCGGGACATAGCCGGACGGCGCGGCATCGAGCACCAGCGCCGCGGTGTTGGCCGCGGCCAGCCGGTCGTTCAGCCGGTTCATCCGGAAGTTGGCGATCGCGGGCACATAGATCAGCATCCCGGCGATCATCACCAGGGGGATCGTGAGCAGCAGAAGCTTTCCGGACAGGCCAAGCCGGTACACCGGCTGCGCCCGAGACTTCTCCGTCGTCGGCTGATCGTCGGTCACTGACACGATATAGGCCTTCTTTGGCGCATGTTCAGCATGCTGCCGTGCACCATCGCCGGTCAAATTACGGATCGCTAATGTAAGCCGGTTCCATGTGCCCCGGATGCAGCCGGCTAACGCCGGGCCACATAGACAACAACCCCACAGAATCAGGACTATTTCCGCGAATTACGACCTTTCGAAGAACCGCTTTTGCCGCGCTGGCCGACATTGACGAAAAGGAGGCGCTCCCGTATAAGCCGGGCAAATTGTCCGCGATGGCCCGGTTTTGCCGGGGGCGGCTCATTTGGGGCCGCGAATGGCCCATTCTGGGCCAGCCAGCATCATCGGACCTATCTCAATTCATCGGCAGATTGCCTGTTCAGCGGAGAACGACCCGTGAAGCGGACTTATCAACCCAGCAAACTGGTGCGCAAGCGCCGCCACGGCTTCCGCGCCCGTCTCGCCACGGCCGGTGGCCGCAAGGTCCTCGCTGCGCGCCGCGCGCGTGGCCGCAAGCGTCTGAGCGCCTGAGCCCGGGCGTCTTCCGGAGATTCTAAATGGATCGGCTAAGGCAGCGGGCGGACTTCGTCGCCGTTGCCAATGGCGCGCGGGCGAGCAGCCCGGCCTTTGTGCTGCAAGGCCGCGCCCGTGATGATGACGGCCCGATCCGCGTCGGCTTCACCGTCACCAAAAAGAACGGCACCGCTACCGAGCGCAACCGCATCCGGCGCAGGCTTCGCGCGCTGATACAGCGGCTCGACGTCATACCGATGCGGCCACATCATGATTATGTGTTAGTCGGCCGCCGGGATGCACTAACCCGCGACTTCGCGGCCATGCTCGACGACCTCCGCACAGCGCTCCGCCGCCTCGACCGGCAACCGGCCAAAAGCGGCCGCAGCCAGAATAATATAAAGAGCGGCGGCAACCGGAATTGAATGACGAGACCTTGAAGAGATGACCGACAACCGCAACACCATCATCGCCGTCATTCTGTCCGGCCTGGTGCTGATCGCCTGGCAATATTTCTACAACGTGCCACAGATGGAGAAGCAGCGCGCGCAGCAGCAGGCGCAGACTGAACTGCAGAAGCAGCAGACGCCGCCGGCGCAGCAGACAACCCCGGGCACCGCGCCGCAGCCGGGATCGGCGCCTTCGCCTTCGAGCGCGCAACCGGCCTCCGGCGCGCCGGTCGTCAGCCGCGAAGCCGCGATCGAGTCCAGCCCGCGCGTCAAGATCGACACGCCCACATTGTCCGGCAGCATCTCGCTGAAGGGCGCGCGTATCGACGATTTGTCGCTGGAGAAATTCCGCGACACCGTCGACCCGAAATCACCACCGATCGTGCTGTTCTCGCCGTCGCAGACCGCCGCGCCCTATTACGCGGAATTCGGCTGGGTGCCGGCGACCGGCGCCACGGTGCGGATGCCCGACGCGACCACGGTGTGGCAGCAGGAGGGTTCCGGCGCGCTGACGCCGACTAATCCGGTCACGCTGAAATACGATAATGGCGAAGGCCTGACCTTCCGCCGCACGATTGCGATCGATGACCGCTATCTCTTCACCATCAAGGATGACGTCACCAATGCCGGCAGCGCCCCGATCACGCTCTATCCCTACGCGCTGATCTCGCGCCACGGCACGCCGCAGGTTTCCGGCTATTACATCCTTCATGAAGGCCTGATCGGCTATCTCGGCGATCATGGCCTGCAGGAATTCGGCTACAAGAAGATCGACGACGCCAAGCGGGTGAACTTCAGCGCCACCGACGGCTGGCTCGGCATCACCGACAAATACTGGGCTTCCGCACTGCTGCCGGACACCTCCGCCAAGCTGCAGGCGAGCTTTTCCTCCGATCTGGTCAACAACAACAGAAGGTACCAGACCGATTATCTGCTGGAGCCGCAGACCGTCGCGGCCGGCGCCACGGTCACCGCCAATGCGCGGCTGTTCGCCGGCGCCAAGGAAGCCGGGGTCGTCGGCATCAACTTCCCGCTTGGGCCGGGCGGCTACAACCGGCAGCTCGGTCTCAATCATTTCGATCTGCTGATCGACTGGGGCTGGTTCTACTTCATCACCAAGCCGATGTTCCTGGCGCTCGACTGGTTCTATCGCCTGTTCGGCAATTTCGGCGTCTCGATCCTGCTGGTGACGGTGATCGTGAAGCTGTTGTTCTTCCCGCTCGCCAACAAGTCCTACGCCTCGATGGCGAAGATGAAGTCGATCCAGCCGCAGCTTGCCGCGCTGAAGGAGCGCTATCCGGACGACCGGGTGAAGCAGCAGCAGGAGATGATGGAGATCTACAAGAAGGAGAAGATCAACCCGATCGCGGGCTGTCTTCCCATCGCGCTGCAGATCCCGGTGTTCTTCTCGCTCTACAAGGTGCTGTTCGTCACCATCGAGATGCGGCACGCGCCGTTCTTCGGCTGGATCAAGGACCTGTCGGCGCCGGATCCGACCAACCTGTTCACCCTGTTCGGCCTGATCCCGTTCGACCCCACCACGATCCCGGTGTTCGGCCATTATCTCTGGCTCGGCATCTGGCCCATCATCATGGGCATCACGATGTGGTTCCAGATGAAGCTCAATCCGACGCCGCCGGATCCGACGCAGAAGATGATCTTCGACTGGATGCCCTTGATCTTCACGTTCATGCTGGCCGGCTTCCCGGCAGGCCTGGTGATCTACTGGGCCTGGAACAACCTGCTTTCGGTGGCGCAGCAGAGCTACATCATGCACCGGAACGGGGTGAAGGTGGAATTGTTCGACAATCTCAAGGCCACCTTCGCGAAGAAGGCGACGTAGCGCCGTCATTGCGAGCGCAGCGAAGCAATCCATGCCTCAGCAAGTGGCGCTATGGATTGCTTCGTCGCTTCGCTCCTCGCAATGACGAAATGAGATCTTTCCCACATGACCGCCGAAACCGATGCGGAGCTGATCGAAGCGGGGCGAAAACTGTTCGCCGGCGACTGGCACTTCATCTGGGCCGCGCCGTCGATCGAGACGCTGCCGCCTATGGCGGGGCTCGAGGTTGCCTTTGCCGGTCGCTCCAATGTCGGCAAGTCGAGCCTGATCAACGCGCTCACCGGCCGCAGCGCACTCGCGCGCACCTCGCACACACCCGGACGCACCCAGGAACTGATCTTCTTCGAAGGCCCTGAGAAAGCGGGCTTCCGTTTGGTCGACATGCCCGGCTATGGCTATGCCTCCGCACCCAAGGCAAAAGTCGCGTCCTGGACCGCGCTGATCCATAAATTCCTGCAGGGCCGCGCCACCCTGGCGCGGGTCTATGTTCTGATCGATGCCCGCCATGGCATCAAGGATGTCGATCTCGATGTCCTGAAGACGCTCGACAAATCGGCCGTCAGCTACCAGGTGGTGCTGACCAAGGCGGACCAGGTGAAAGCCTCCGAACTCGCCGCCCGCATCGAAGAGACCGCGGCCGCGCTGGCGAAACACCCCGCCGCCTTTCCGGATGTCTTGGCGACCTCCTCGCGCACCGGCACCGGCATGCCGGAATTGCGTGCCGCGATGGTGCGCCTGCTCGAAGAGCGCCGCGGATGAACAGCCTGCATCGAATCCTACTGGTCCTGGCCGGCATCATGGGCGCCTGTGGCGTGATGCTGGCGGCCGGATCCGCCCATCTCGCCGATGCGACGCGGCTTGCAGCCGCCTCGTCGATGCTGCTGTTTCATGCCAGTGCGGTGCTCGGGGCAATCGCCCTCGTCGGGCGCGGCTTGCTGAACCGCGCGATCGGGACTGTTTCAGCGATCGGCTTCGTCATCGCCGCGTCATTGTTCGCCGGCGATCTCTGCCTGCGCCAATATGCCGGTCACGGCCTGTTTCCAATGGCCGCGCCGACCGGCGGGACGCTGTTGATCGTGAGCTGGCTGGTGCTGGCGCTTGCGGCAGCATGGCCACATCGGACTTAACCCTTCTCCCCTTGTGGGAGAAGGTGGCGTGGACGCAGTCCACGCCGGATGAGGGGTCTCTATCCGCGGAGACAGACCCCTCACCCGGCTTCGATGCTTCCGCATCGAAGCCCCCTCTCCCACAAGGGGAGAGGGTGAACAGCGCTTTGCGCCTCGCGCGCCAATCAGATAGAACCGCGCCCGACGCCGCTTTCTGGGAATAGCGAGACCCGCTCCATGACCGACACGAAGATCAGCCCGCTCGACCAGGCCCGCATCCTGTCCGAGGCGCTGCCGCATATGCAAGAATATGACGAGGAAACTATCGTCATCAAATATGGCGGCCATGCCATGGGCGCGGAGGATACCGCCAAGGCGTTTGCGCGCGACATCGTGCTCCTGGAGCAGACCGCGATCAATCCGGTGGTCGTGCATGGCGGCGGGCCGCAGATCGCGACCATGCTCAAGCGCCTCGGCATCCAGTCCGAGTTCGCGGCGGGCCTGCGCATCACCGATGCGGCGACGATCGAGATCGTCGAAATGGTACTGGCCGGCTCCGTCAACAAGCAGCTCGTCGGCTATATTAACGAGGCCGGCGGCAAGGCGGTCGGCCTCTCCGGCAAGGACGGCAACATGGTGAAGGCGTCGAAGACGACGCGCACCATGATCGATCCGGGTTCCAACATCGAGAAGGCGATCGATCTCGGCTTCGTCGGCGAACCGGAGAAGGTCGACCTGACGCTGCTCAACCAGCTCATCGGCTATGAGCTGATCCCGGTGCTGGCGCCGCTGGCGACATCAAAGGACGGCCAGACGCTGAACATCAATGCCGACACCTTCGCCGGCGCTGTGGCCGGCGCCTTGAAGGCTAAGCGCCTGCTGCTGCTCACCGACGTGCCGGGCGTGCTCGACAAGTCCAAGAAGCTGATCCCGGAACTATCGGTAAAGGATGCGCGCAAATTGATCGCGGACGGCACCATTTCCGGCGGCATGATCCCGAAGGTCGAGACCTGCATCTACGCCCTGGAGCAGGGCGTCCAGGGCGTCGTCATCATCGACGGCAAGACGCAGCATGCGGTCCTGCTGGAGCTGTTCACCGATCAGGGGACAGGCACGCTGATCCATAAGTGACCAGGTCCTACTATTCACCGTCATGGCCGGGCTCGTCCCGGCCATCCACGTCTTTTCAGCAGCAACCGCGTGCGAAAGGCGTGGATGCCCGGGCCAAGCCCGGGCATGACGAGGCGAGGGTGAGGAGATCGCGCCGGTCCCTTCTAGCTCAAGTGCTGATGGCGGTGCCGGCCGCGGCGCTTTCGTTCTTGCTTTCCTCCGCGCCGGCGCGCGCCGACCTGAAACTCTGCAACCGCATGAGCTACGTGGTCGAGGCCGCGATCGGGATCGACGACAAATCGGCGACCGCGACGCGCGGCTGGTTCCGCATCGATCCCGCCGCCTGCCGCGTCGTGGTGCAGGGCGCGCTTACCGCCGACCGCGTGCTTCTGAATGCGCGCGCGCTCGGCGTCTACGGCGCCTCGCCAATCCCGCAAAACGGCACCGACACGCTCTGCGTCGCGCAGGACAATTTTGCCATCGCCGCCGCCCGCCAGTGCCGCAGCGGCCAGACGCCGGCGCAATTCACGCAGATAACGCCGACCCAGTCCGAGGACGGCAACCTCGTCGCCTATCTCGCCGAAGGCTCCGAATATGACGAGGAGCAGGCGCGGCTTGCCGGCATCCAGCGTTTGCTCGTGATCGCCGGCTATGATGCCGCGCCGATCGACGGCGTCGACGGGCCGAAGACGCAAGGAGCGCTGTCGGCATTCCTCAAGAGCCGCGGCCTCTCCAGCGACGTCGTGCAATCGCCGAATTTCTTCACCACCATGATCGATGCCGTGCAGAAGCCATCCGCGACCGGACTGACCTGGTGCAACGACACGCCGCACAAGGTCATGGCGGCGGTGGCGACCGACGACGGCAAGGCCGTCACCAGCCGCGGCTGGTATCGGATCGATCCCGGCAAGTGCCTGCATCCCGACGTCACCGGCCAGCCGAAGCAGATCTTCTCCTTCGCCGAAGCCGTCGATGCCGAGAACCGCACCATCCGCTTGAAGGACAGGCCGCTAAACTGGGGCGGCGCGACGCAGCTCTGCACCCGCGAGAGCAAGTTCGAGATCGCCGAGCAGGGCGATTGCGCCACCCGCGGGCTGGCCGCAGTCGGCTTTGCGCCGGTCGACATGACCAGCGGTGGCAAGACGCTGCGCTTTGCGATGCCGTGATAACATCAGCCGTCGTCCCGGCGAAAGCCGGGGCCCATAACCATAGGGTTTAGTGATATGCGAAGCTGTAACTGCTTGCTCGCGCCACAACACTTCCCTGTGGTTATGGGTCCGCGCGCCCCGGGCGCAATTGCGCCCTAGGCGGGGACGACGCGTTGAGAGAGTGGTGAAAATGTCCCGCGCCTTCGACCATATCGACACCTGGGTGTTCGACCTCGACAACACGCTGTATCCGCATCACGTCAACCTGTGGCAGCAGGTCGATGCGCGGATCGGCGAGTTCGTCAGCAACTGGCTGGGCGTCACGGCGGAAGAAGCCCGCCGCATCCAGAAGGACTATTATCTCCGCTACGGCACCACGATGCGCGGCATGATGACCGAGCACGGCGTCCGCGCCGACGACTACCTCGCCTATGTCCACCAGATCGATCACTCGCCGCTGGAGCCGAACCCGGCGATGGGCGCCGCGATTGCAAGGCTGCCCGGCCGCAAGCTGATCCTGACCAACGGCTCGACCGACCATGTCGGCGCGGTGCTCGCGCGTCTCGGCATCGGCGCACATTTCGAGGCGGTGTTCGACATTATCGCCGCCGAGCTTGAGCCGAAACCGGCGCCGCAGACCTATCAGCGCTTCCTGGCGCTGCACGACGTCGATCCCGCCAACGCCGCGATGTTCGAGGACCTCGCGCGCAACCTGGTCGTGCCGCATCAGCTCGGCATGACCACGGTGCTGGTGGTGCCCGACGGGACGCAGGAAGTCGTGCGCGAGGACTGGGAGCTCGAGGGCCGCGACGCCGCTCATGTCGACCATGTCACGGACGATCTGACGGGGTTCTTGCAGAGGCTCACGTAGCTCTCCCCGTCGTCCCCGCCTAGGGCGCAATTGCGCCCAGGGCGCGGGGACCCATATGTGGACGGCCCCCGTGGCACAAGAGCTTTTGAGGTGATCGGATCGCTTGCATCCATATGTCCGGCCTGTTTGATGCGATCGGATGATCGCTGGCCAAGATGGGATGCGCGAGGCGAGCTCCAAACAACCTGGCGACCTGCTGGCGGCCAATGGGTCCCACGGAATGTCTCGCCTCGTTGATTGATCGATCGCTCCATCTGCTCTTGCAGCTTCCGGGTCGGCCGGCGCGCGAGCCCGCCGGTCGGCCAATCTTTGTCAGGCGGCGGTTGCCGGCATGGCATTCATCCGCGCCGCGTCGTAGCTCTCGCCGGTCACCATCAGCTTCCAGGCGATGCGGGCCACCTTGTTGGCGAGTGCCACGGCGGCCAGCTTGGGCGGCTTGCGCTTGAGCAGCGCGACCAGCCAGCCCCAGGGATGGCCGCGGCCGCGCCGCGCCTGCTGGATCACCGCGGTCGCCCCGATCACCAGCAGGCGGCGCAGGTCCTCGTCGCCGGCCCGCGTGATCTTGCCGAGCCTGGTCTTGCCGCCGGTGGAATGGTCCTTTGGTGTGAGGCCCATATGCGCGGCAAAGTGCCGGCCGGAGCGGAACGCGGCTGGATCGGGCGTCTTCATCACCATCCTGGTCGCAATGATCGGGCCGATCGAAGGGATTTGCGCCAGGCGCCGGCTGACGGCATTGGCGCGGTGCCAGGCCAACAGCTTGGCCTCGATCTCCTTCAGCTCGGTCCCGAGCCTTGCGTATTCACGCCCCTGCACCACGAACAGCTCACGCGCCAGCTCCGGAAGATTCTCGTCCTGCGCAATCCGCGCCAACAG
>NZ_JCAMOR010000109.1:0-19116 GCF_059512385.1 Bradyrhizobium sp. Crot121
CCTCCTTGCCGATCAGTTGACCTGTTACCCATGTCGCCGGTCTATTCTGTTACCTATGTAGCCGGTTAGGACCGTCTTCCCTTCTCCCCTTGTGGGAGAAGGTGGCGCGAAGCGCCGGATGAGGGGTTCTCTCCGCGAGCGCCGGTGCTCGTGGAGGCAACCCCTCACCCCCATCGAGTCTGTTGCCGGCGTCGGAGTAGCCCTCTCCCACAAGGGGCGAGGGCGCATCAACAGGCTTCGTTGGCCAGCCCACATCAGCCGAGCCGCTGCCGCGCCAGCTTGGCGCCTGCGCCGAGCGCCATCAGCTTGGCTTCCGCGATATCGCGCCGCATCGGCGCCATGCCGCAATTGGTCGTCGCGACGATGTTGCTCTTCGGCACGAATTTCGCGACCGCCTCGATCACATTGGCCACGTCTTCGGCGGTCTCGACAACGTCGCTCGCGACATCGATCACGCCGGCCTGAACGATCTTGCCCGGCAATAGCGCGAGCAGCTCGATCGGCACTTTCGAGTTGCGGCATTCGATCGCGACCTGCTGGATCGTGCTCTTGTCGATCACAGGAAACGTCTCTTCATATTGCCGCCATTCGCTGCCCAGGGTCTCTTTCCAGTCGGTATTGGCCTTGATGCCGTAGCCGTAACAGATGTGCACGGCGGTCTCGCAGGTCAGCCCCTCGGCGGCGCGCTCCAGCGCACTTATGCCCCAGTCGCGGACGTCGTCCATGTAAACATTGAAGGCGGGCTCGTCGAACTGGATCATGTCGACGCCGTCGGCTTGCAGCGCCTTGGCCTCCTCGTTCAGGAGCTCGGCAAAGGCGAAGGCCATCTTGACCCGGTCGCCGTAATATTGGTCGGCGATGGTGTCGATGATGGTCATCGGGCCGGGCAGGGTGAATTTCAGCTTGCGCGTCGTGTGGGTGCGGGCGACACGGGCCTCGGTCGCATGGACACGGCCCTTGAGCTGCAGCGGCGCCACCACCTGCGGCACCATCGCCTTATAGCGGTCCTTGCGGATACCCATCTCGACCTTGTGGGCGAAATCGATGCCCTCGACCTTCTCCAGGAAGCCATGGACGAAATGCTGCCGCGCCTGCTCGCCCTCGGTGACGAGATCGATTCCGGCATCCTCTTGCAGCTTCAGCGCGAGCAGGGTGGCGTCGCGCTTGGCGCGCGCCAGCTCGTCGCCTTGCGACTTCCAGGGCGCCCACAGCGTGTTGGGTTCGGCCAGCCATTCCGGTTTCGGCAAGGAGCCTGCGATCGTGGTCGGAAACAGCATGTCTGGCCTCCCTCGGTTCGGATTGAGCGCCTGTCTGCCATGTCTTATGATCGAGGTACAGAACAACAAGCGTCTTTATGACGCGACCTCTGGGAGAAACCATGATCGACCTGCACTACGCGCCGACGCCGAACGGCTGGAAGATTTCGATCATGCTGGAGGAACTCGGGCTTCCCTATCAGGTCATCCCGGTCAATATCCGCGCCGGCGAGCAGTTTCGCCCGGAATTCCTGGCGATCAGCCCGAACAACCGGATTCCGGCGATCGTCGATCACGCTCCTGCCGACGGCGGCGAGCCGTTCGCTGTGTTCGAGACCGGCGCGATCCTGATCTATCTCGCCGAGAAGACCGGCCGCTTCCTGCCTGCGGATATGCGCGGCCGTTCCAGGGTCATTCAGTGGGTGATGTGGCAGGTGGGCGGGCTCGGTCCGATGCTTGGCCAGCACGGCCATTTCGCGCTCTATGCCGCCGACAAGATCCCCTATGCGATCGAGCGCTACCGCGACGAGGCGGCGCGGCTCTATGGCGTGCTCGACCGCCAACTCGGCAAGACCGGCGCCTATATCGCCGGCGACTACTCCATTGCTGACATCGCCTGCTTCCCCTGGACCATGACCCACAAGGCGCAGGGTTTTACGCTCGACGACTACCCGAACATCAAGCGCTGGTACGCCGGGGTGCGCGCCCGGCCGCAGGTGCAGGCGGGGCTCGCGATCGGCAAGTTCGTCAAGGAACCGTTCGACGAGCAGGCACGCAAGAACATGTTCGGCCAGCGCGCCAGGGAGATGCTGGAGAAGCAGTAACTACCCGTCATTCCGGGGCGCGACGAAGTCGCGAGCCCGGAATCCATTTCGCCGCTGGCGCGCGCTGATCAATGGATTCCGGGCTTGCGCCTTGCGGCGCATCCCGGAATGACGAAAATGGACACAAGCGATATCACAACAGGAAACGCCACCATGATCGAATTCTTCTTCGACTGCTCCAGCCCCTGGACCTATCTCGCCTTCCACAACATCCAGCCGTTGGCAAAGGAGTTCGGCGTCGATATCTCCTGGCGGCCGATCCTGGTCGGCGGCATCTTCAACACCGTCAACCCGAGCGTCTACGCCTCGCGCGAAACGCCGGTGCCGCTGAAGGCGCGCTACATGAAGAAGGATCTCTCCGACTGGGCGCGCTCGGCAGGCCTTGCGATCAAGATGCCGCCAAGCGTGTTTCCCGTGAACAGTGTCAAGGCGATGCGCGGCTGCATCTGGCTCGGCAACGACAAGATGGTGCCGTTCGCGCGCGCGGTGTTCGAGGCTTATTGGGGGGACGACAAGGACATTTCGCAGGATGCGGTGCTGACCGAGATCTGCAACAAGGTCGGCATCGATCCGGCAAAATTCTTCGCCGGCATCAGCCAGCAGGCGATCAAGGACCAGCTCAAGGCCAACACCGATGAAGTGATGGCGCGCGGCGGCTTCGGCTCGCCGACCATCTTCATCGACAAGACCGACATGTATTTCGGCAACGACCGCTTGCCGCTGATCCGCGAGGCGCTGGAGCGCAAGAAGGAGCGCGCAGCCTGATGCCGAAAGCCGTTGTCTGCCGCGAGCTCGGCCCGCCCGAGCGCCTGCGGCTGGAAACATTTTCGTCCGCGCCATTGAAGGCAGGCGAGGTGCGCGTCGCGATCCGCGCCGCGGGGATCAATTTTCCCGACGTGCTGATGGCGGCCGGCGAATATCAGCTCAAGCCGCCATTGCCGTTCACGCCGGGGATGGAAGCCGCCGGCGACGTGGTCGAGGTAAATGATGCCGCGGACGTCAAGGTCGGCGACAAGGTCATCGTCAAGATGCGCCACGGCGCCTTCAGCGACGAGGCGGTGGCCACGCCGTCGCAGCTCACGCGGATGCCGTCGACGTTCGACTATGCGGAAGGCGCGACCTTTCTTGCCGCGCACGGCACGGCCTATCATGCGCTGATCGACCGCGGCCAGCTTCGGCACGGCGAGGTGCTGCTGGTGCATGGCGCCGGCGGCGGCGTGGGACTGGCGGCGGTCGAGATCGGCAAGCTGCTCGGCGCCGTCGTGATCGCTGCCGCGTCCAGCGAGGAGAAGCTTGCGATCGCCAAGGCGAGGGGAGCGGACCATCTCGTGCTCTACGATCGCGAGCCGTTTCGCGATGCCGTGAAACGCATTACGGATGGCAACGGCGCCGATGTCGTGTTCGATCCGGTCGGCGGCGAGGTGTTCGAAAACTCGATGCGCTGCATCAACTGGGGCGCGCGGCTGCTCGTCATCGGCTTCACCGGCGGCATCGGGCTTGCCCGCACCAATCTCTTGATGATCAAGGGCGCCAGCGTGCTCGGCATCCGCGCCGGCGAAGCCGTGCGGCGGAATCCGGCGCTGGGCGAGGTGCGCATCAAGGCGCTGACCGAATGGGCGGAAGCCGGCAAGGTGCGCCCGAACATCTCGCATCGTTTGCCGCTGGAGGATGTTGCGAAAGCGATGCGCCTGCTGCTGGAGCGCAAGGCGATCGGCCGCGTGGCGCTGATGATGGGGTGAACCTTCTCTGTCATGCCCCGCCAACGGGTCTCGCTTTCGGCGAGCCCGATGACAGGCTCCGTCGGAGCATCCAGTACGCCGCGGTCTTTCGGTGAATCTTGATCGCCTCTGAGATACTGGATCACCCGCCTTCGCGGGTGATGATGGATACTGGCGTCACTTGCCCGCCTGCGCGTAGCCGAGACATGTCCGCACGATCTGGCCGCAGACGGCATCCCGCGCGTCGCCGATGTCGGTATTCCCGGCGTACTGCACCTCCGCGACCTTGCCGCCGACGAAGCGGAGCTGCACGCGGCAATAGCCGTTCAAGGGCTGGCCGCCGATGTTCAGCCCGGGTGGGATCGTGAGAGCCGGCGGCGCGATGCCACCGGGCGCACTGGCGGCATGCTCATACATCCAGATTTCGCCGGTGCCGTCCTTGGTGGTTCCAGTCGGCAGCCCCGCGCACATCCGGATGTTCGATTGATTAAGTCCGATCAGGCTTTCCCGGCCGCGCCGCGCCCATTCGGCGTCCCGTTCGGCACAGCCGGCCAGGACGAGGGGTGCCAGGATAAGCATCCGCAGGCGAAGTCGCATCGGTACCGATTCAGTGACTGGATTTACAGCGACGATATCGCGTTGCGAATTTGCGTTGCAGTGGACGTGCTGCTCGCCTCCATGCGCGGCCGGCATGGATCAAAAGCCGAGGTGGCACGTTATCGACGCCCACTTTACCAATGCGCCGTAAATTTCCCCTCCCGCAGGAACGCAATCGTCTGCGCGATCGCCGCGTCATTGCGCGCCAGCCATGGATGTGACGTGCGCACGACAATATGATCGGTCATGCCGTCGAGCCTGGTGTTCGCGACCGACACACGACCGTCATGTGGCCGCGGCAGGAAGGCCGAGGCGACAGGGTAGATTGAACGGTTCCCGGCGATGATGCCAACCGGATAGTCGATCGGCGGCAGCAGCGCCATGGTCGCAACGTCGCGCAGCGTGCCAAGCTGCTGCCCGGCCGGGCCAAAGAAGGCGCGATACAGCACGACATTCTTCAAGCGGTCCGCGATCTCGCTACCGCCGTTGGGCGTCCCCAGCATCATCACGCGCCCGAGATTGTGCGGCCGGTGTTTGGCGAGATAGACGCGCGCCAGCAGTCCGCCCATGGAATGGCAGACGAAGTGCACTCGGCCACCAAGACGGCCTGCGAAAGTTTCGATCGCGGGATGGATGTCTTCCGCCAGCGCCTCAAGCGGTTTGCGGCGGCTGGCGTAGTCGAGATTGAGCGTTGTATAACCGGCGCGCTCGATCGCGCTTTCCATCTTGCGGAACGAACGCGCGGTCCGGCTGATGCCGTGCAGGAGGACGGCGCCGTCCCGTGCTGGCGTCATCCCAAGTGTGCTCACTTATATGCGCGTTCCTGCCACCACGGGAAATAGTCGGGCATGTCGGACGAGACCTTGTTCTTGAATTGCGCGGGGCGCTTTTCCAGGAACGAGACCACGCCTTCCTTGACGTCGTCCGAGCGGCCGCGGGCATAGATGCCGCGGCTGTCGACCTTGTGCGCTTCCATCGGATCGTCGGCGCCGAGCATGCGCCACATCATCTGCCGGATCAGCGCCACCGAGACCGGCGCCGTCTTGGCGGCGATCTCCTTGGCCAGCGCGCGGGCGGTCGGCAACAGCTCGTCCGGGGGCACCACCTTGCTGACGAGACGGCCGGCAAGTGCCTCCTGCGCAGGGAACACGCGGCCGGTGTAGCACCACTCCAGCGCCTGCGAGATGCCGACGATGCGCGGCAGGAACCAGCTCGAGGCCGCCTCCGGCACGATGCCGCGTTGGGAGAACACGAAGCCGAACCGCGCGGCCTCGCTCGCAATGCGGATGTCCATCGCAAGCTGCATGGTGACGCCGATGCCGACCGCAGGCCCGTTCACCGCCGCGATCACCGGCTTCAGGCTCTTGAAGATACGCAGCGTCACCCGGCCGCCGCCGTCGCGCACATTGGGATCGCTGTAATCGACCGCGCCGCTCGGCAGCCGCTTCACCGGTCCGCGCCGCGCATCGCGGTCAAAGGTGTTGGCGCCGGAGGAGAGATCGGCGCCCGCGCAGAAGGCGCGGCCCTCGCCGGTGACGATGATGGCGCGGATGTCGTCGTCCTTGTCGGCGGCATCGAAGGCGTCGATCAGCTCCTGCTGCATCATCGCGTTGAAGGCGTTGAGCTTGTCCGGACGGTTCAGCGTGATCGTGAGGATCTGCTCGGCGACCTCGTATTTGATCGTCTCATACCCCATGGTGGTTTCCTTCCTTGTGTCTGTTCGTTGCGTCCCAGCGCAAATCATCGTCATGCCCGGGCTTGACCCGGGCATCCACGTTCTTGCTTCATCGCAAGCGTATAGACGTGGATGGCCGGGACAAGCCCGGCCATGACGGAGTGTGCGGATTATTTCTCAGGCGGCTGCGGCCAGGGGCGTTGCGGGCCGCGCAGGGCCTCGAAGGCCTTGCCCATGCCGAGCACGCCGATGTCGTCGAAGCGGCGGCCGATGATCTGCGCGCCGATCGGGAAACCCTTCTTGTCGTAGCCGCCGTTGATCGACAGCGCCGGGTTCTCCGACATATTCCATGGCACGGTATAGCAGATGTGCTCGAACGGCTTGTCAGGATCGTTGAGCGGGGCGGGGAGCTCGGCCGCGAAGTTCACCACCGGTGAGACCGGCGAGATGATGTAGTCGAAGTCGCAGAACAGTTTGGCTGCGGCCGCGCGAATCGCCATGGTCTGGTTGAAGCCGCGGATGACATCCACGCCCGACAGCTTCGCGCCGGCCTCGCCCCATTTGTAGATATAGGGCAGCACCTTTGCGCGCTCGTCCGCAGACAGTTTCGACAGATCGTCCCACATCCGCGCGCGCCAGAAATTGTCGAGACCCTCGAGCATTTCCCGCGTGAAGAAGCCGTCGACCTCGGTGACGACGGCGCCTGCGGATTCGAAGGTTTTCGCCGCCTTCACCACGACGTCGCGCACTTCCTTCTCGAGCGCCTGGCCGACGTCGAGATCGAGCATCAGGCCGAGGCGCATCTTGCGCGGCGACTTCTCGAGCGTCTTCCAGTTGATCTCATGCGCCGGCAGGCTCATGCCGTCGCGGCGATCGGGGCGCGACAGCACGCTCATCATCAGCGCGGCGTCGTCGACGGTGCGGGTCATCGGACCCGCAACGCGGCCGACATAGGGCGGATCGATCGGGACGCGCCCGAGGCTCGGCTTCAGTGCGACCAGGCCGCACCAGCATGCCGGCAGGCGCACCGAGCCGCCGATGTCGGTGCCGAGATGCAGCGGCCCGTAGCCGGCCGCAGCGGCCGCACCTGCGCCTGCGCTCGAGCCGCCGGGATTCTTGCTGAGGTCCCAGGGATTGCGGGTGAGGGGATGGAACGAAGAGAGTCCGGAGGACAGCATGCCGTAATCCGGCATCGTGGTCTTGGCGAAGATCACCGCGCCCGCTTCGCGCAAGCGTGCCGCAGGAGGAGCATCCTTTTCCGCCGGCACGTGCTTGACGCTGGCGGCACCGAGCGGCACCGGCTGGCCTTTGGTGGCGATATTGTCCTTGATCGTGACAGGCACGCCGTCGAGTGTGCCCATCGGCTCGCCGGCCTGCCACCGATCGGTCGAGGCCTTGGCCACTGCGCGCGCGCCATCCGGGTCGTACAGATAGAGCGCCTTGATGTGCGGTTCCCACTGCGCGACATGCGCGATCACCTCGTCCAGCACCTCCAGCGGCGAGAACTGCTTGGCGCGGTAGCCCGCGATCAGGTCGGTGGCGGAAAGGTCGTGCAGCGAGGTGACGGCTTCTTCGGGGGCTGGTTTATGCATGGGCACCTACCGGCAAACGAGTCTCGATGATGCGTGCGAACATGCTGGCGCCAACAGGCAGAATCTTGTCGTCGAGGACATAACCGGGATTGTGCACCGGCACCGAGCCATCATGGCCGACCCAGAAATAGGCACCGGGCACCGCCATCATCATGTCGGCAAAATCCTCGCTGCCCATCTTCGGCTGCGAGCGGGTGATGACCTTCGACGGATCGACCACCGTGCGCGCGACCTGCTCGACCACGCGAGACTGTTCTTCCTGGTTGACGAGCACGCTGAAACCGTCGCGGATGTCGACGGCGATCTCGGCCTGGAATGTCGCGGCAATGCCGGCGCAGATCGCCCGCATGCGTTCGCGGATCAGCGCGCGCACCTCGTCGGAGAAGGCGCGCACGGTGCCGCACAGCTTCGCATCGCCGGGAATGACGTTATACGCTGAGCCTGAGTGGATTTGCGTGATCGACAGGACCGCTGCCTGCAGCGGATCGACATTGCGGCTGACGATGGTCTGCAGCGCCTGTCCGAGCGTCATCGCGATCACGACAGCATCCTTGGAGCGCTCCGGCATCGCGCCATGCGCGCCATAGCCCTGGATGGTGATGTCGAAGAAATCAGCGCCGGCCATTGCCGGCCCCGGCAGGACCGCGATCTCGCCGTGGTCCAGATCTGGCGCATTATGCAGTCCATAGATCTCGTCGCAGGGAAACTTTTCGAACAGACCGTCCTTGATCATGGCGCGGGCGCCGCCAAGGCCTTCCTCTGCCGGCTGGAAGATGAAATGCACGGTGCCGTCGAAATTGCGGGTTTCGGCGAGATAGCGCGCACTGCCGAGCAGCATGGTGGTGTGGCCGTCATGGCCGCAGCCGTGGAAGCGGCCGGGAATGGTCGAGCGCCATTTCAGGTTGGTGTTTTCCTCCATCGGCAGCGCGTCCATGTCGGCGCGCAGGCCGATGCGCTTGCCGCCATTGCCCTTGCCCTTGAGCACGCCGACGACGCCGGTGCCGCCGAGGCCGCGATGCACCTCGATGCCCCAGCTCGCGAGCTTCTCGGCGACGATGCCGGAGGTGCGGACCTCCTCAAAGCCGATCTCGGGATGGGCATGGAAATCCCGACGGATCGCCGTGAGTTCGTCGGCAAAGCCTTCGATGCGTTCGATGGTGGGCATTTGGTCCTTATCCGGTTGAACGTGATGTGTTGACAGGCGCAAAGGCGGGCCCGTTCGGCTTGATACGGATTCCCGGCCGCAATTTGGTCCACGGCAGCGAGGCGGTGTCGGCCGGCATCGCGCCGGGTGCGGCGCAGATCAAAAGCTTCTCGGCGATCGGCTCGAAATCGGCACGGAAATGCACCGAGCTCTTGTTGACGAGGACCGCCTGCTTGGTCGGCTCGATACCGACATAGCGGTACATCGCCTGGTCGGCGAGCTGCGCCTTGTGCGAGCTGACGACCACCCTGACATCGCCGATGCGCAGGCACGCCGACGGTCCCATGTCCATGTCGCGGCCGCCATAATAGGGACCGGGCGCCACGAACTTTCCGTCCGAGAGCTGCTCGACGACGAAGGTTTCCTTGTAGGGCGCATCGCCCGGGATGCCCGACTTGCCGCCGAGCGCGAGCGTTACGGTGGCGCCGACGCCCGCGGCATGCGCCGCCTTCGCCGATTGGGGGTCGTAGATCACGCCGGTTGCGGCGCGGGTCGCATTGTTGCGCACCAATGCGCGCAGCATCCCTGTGGTGTCGGAGTCGCCGCCGGCGCCGGGATTGTCCTGGGTGTCGGCAATGATGATCGGCCTGGTCGCGGTCTTTGCCAATTCCATCGCATGGCGGACGCCGTCGTCGGGTGAATAGATGCGGCCGTCGAAATCGTCCTCATGGCCCGCGATCAGCGCGGCAAGCTTGTCGGCGGCGGCATCGGCGTCGGCCTGTGTCCTGCCGTAAGCGAACACGCTCGGCCCGCAATGTTCGAAATCGGCCGCGGGAAAGCCCGGCGCAAAGGACAGGGTCGGCACCGCATCGCCCTCCATCGCGGCGAGCTTCTCGTAGATGCCTCTGGTCGGCTGGTCATTGGTGCACTGCCAACTGATCGGGATCAGGAACGGCAATTGCCGGAACGCTTTTGCAAAGCGCTGCCTGGTCTTCAGCAGCAGCGCGAGATGTCTTGCGGATGCGCGGCCGGTGTCGGCCATGTCGACATGAGGGTAGGTGCGGTAGGCGATCAGCGCATCGGCATGCTCGACCATCTCAGGCGTGACATTGGCGTGCAGATCGAGACTTGCGACCAGCGGCACGTCCTTGCCGATCACGTTGCGCACGCGCGCCAATATCTCGCCTTCGCCGTCGTCGAGATGCTCGGTCACCATCGCGCCGTGCAGGTCGAGATAGACAGCATCGAGCGGGCCTGCACTGGCGATGCCGTCGATCATTTTCTTGACGATACGCTCGAACGCATCTTCGGTCACATGGGCGGACGGGCTGGCACCGCAGGAGATCGTGGGGATCAATTCCCAGCCATTGGCTTCGGCGGCCTCGACGAAGCCGGCTAGCCCGACATTGATCTTGCGCATCACCTTCAACACGTCGGCGCCCTGCGCCATCGATGGCCAGCCGCCGCCATGCACGAAATCATCATAGGTCGCTTTGGTCGGCGCGAAGGTGTTGGTCTCGTGCAGGAAGCCGCCGACGGCGATACGGGTCATTGATCAGGGTCTCGTAAAGAGGTCGTGGGGCGCGACGTTAAGCGTGTCGCTGCGGCCAGCGCAAGCCGCGAAGCATTGCGAATGATGCGTAGCCCGGATGCAGACGCGTAGCCCGGATGGAACGTGGGGGCAATCTGGGATACCGGAACGCCGTCATTGCGAGCGGAGCGAAGCAATCCATCTCTCCGCTTGTTGAGGCATGGATTGCTTCGTCGCTGCGCTCCTCGCAATGACGGAGGAGGACCGGCTACTCCGCGGCCTCAGCCACCGGCCGGAAATTGGCAAAATCCCAGCCGCGGCCGGGTGCGGCATCAAGTAGCGCCCTGGTGTAAGCCTCTTTCGGGTGAGTGAGCACTTCCGCCGCCGGCCCCTGTTCGACGACGCGGCCATGCTGCATCACAACGACATCGTCGCAGATTTGCGCCGCAACGCGCAAATCGTGGGTGATGAACAGCAGCCCGATGCCGAGCCGCTTCTGGATCTCATCCAGGAGATCCAGCACCTGCGCCTGCACGGAGACGTCGAGCGCGGACACCGCCTCGTCCGCCACCAGCACCTCAGGGTCGAGCGCGAGCGCGCGCGCAATCGCAATGCGCTGGCGCTGGCCGCCGGAGAACTGGTGCGGATAGCGCGAGATCGCGTCCGCCGGCAAATGCACCAGCTCGAGCAGTTCGCGCGCTTTGCTCAGCGCCTCCTTGTGCGGCATGCCGTAATTGATCGGGCCTTCCGCGATCGACTCGCCGACGGTGACGCGCGGGTTGAGCGAGCGGTAGGGATCCTGGAAGATGATCTGGATCTTCTTGCGGTGCGGCTGCAACAGCCGCCGCGACAGTTCGGAGATTTCGCGGCCCACCAGCCGCACCCCGCCGGAGGTCGGGTCGATCAGGCGCACGATGCAGCGCGCCACCGTCGATTTGCCCGAGCCGCTTTCGCCGACGATGCCGAGCGTGCGGCCTTTGCGCAGCGTCAGCGTGACGTCCTTGGCGGCCGCGACCTCGCGGATTTTGCCGAGGAAGGAACGCTCGCGATAGACCTTGCAGAGCTCGTTGGCCTCGAGCACTACCGGTTCCCTGGTCTCCTCGCGCGGCGGCCGCGGCACCAGGCTCGGCACCGAGGCCAGCAGGTTACGGGTATATTCCATCGACGGATTGCGCAGGATGCTGTCCAGCGGCCCGCTCTCGACCAGCCGGCCGTGACGCATCACCGCGACGCGGTCGGCGATTTCAGCGACGACACCCATGTCGTGGGTGATGAACAGCACCGCGGTGCCATGGTCGCGCTGCAGGTCGCGGATCAAGGTGAGGATTTGCTTCTGCGTGGTGACGTCGAGCGCGGTGGTCGGCTCATCCGCAATCAAGAGCTTCGGCTCCAGCACCAGCGCCATCGCGATCATGATGCGCTGGCGCTGTCCGCCAGAAAGCCGGTGCGGATAGGAGGCGAAGATGCGCTCCACATCGGGCAGCCGCACCTGCTCCATCATCGCAAGGATCTTCTGCCGCCGCGCGCGGGCGTCGAGATTGGTGTGCACGCGCAGGACTTCGTCGATCTGGCGGCCGACCGGCACCACCGGGTTGAGCGCCGTCATCGGCTCCTGGAAGATCATCGCCATCCGCGTGGCGCGCAATTGCCGCAAGCGGCGGTCGCTTGCGGTGAGCAATTCCTCGCCCACCAGCTTGACGCTGCCACCGGTTGGTATCAGCGAGCCCTTCTGCAACAGGCCCATCACCGTGAGCGAGGTCACCGATTTGCCGGAACCGCTTTCGCCGACCAGGCACAGCGTCTCGCCTTCTCGGACTTGCAGTGAAATGCCGTCGATGATGCGGCTTGCGCCCGGCTTATTGCCGAGGGCGACGACGAGATTGTCGATGTCGAGGACGATGTCGGTCATTCAGTTACTCTCTCGTCATTCCGGGGCGCGCGAAGCGCGAGCGCGGAATCCATCGGGCCACAAGTGCAAGCGGAGAAATGGATTCCGGGTTCACGCTTCGCGCGCCCCGGAATGACGGAGTGAATGGCTTCATCACTTCCCGCTCCCCCGCTGCTTCATGCGCGGATCGAGCGCATCGCGTGCGGCGTCGCCGATCAGGTTCACGGAGAGGATCGCGATCGATAGCAAGAGGCCGGGCCAGAAGATCAGGGACGGCTTGATCTGAAAGTACGCGCGTCCCTCGGCCATGATGTTGCCCCAGGTTGGCGTTTCCGGCGAGATGCCGGCGCCGAGGAACGACAGGATCGCTTCGGTCAGCACGGCGGAGGCGCAGACATAAGTGCCCTGCACGATCAGCGGCGCGATCGTGTTCGGCATCAGGTGCCGCCACATGATCTTCGGCAGGCTGGAGCCGAGCGAGATCGCGGCTTCCACATAGGGCTCCTCGCGTGCGGTGAGCACCACCGAGCGCACCAATCGCGCCACCCGCGGCACCTCGGGAATGGTGATCGCCACCAGCACGGTCCAGATGCTGGCGCCCGACAGCGAGACCACGGCGATCGCGAGCAGGATGCTCGGGATCGCCATCAGGCCGTCCATGATCCGCATCATCACCGCGTCGACCCATTTGAAGAAGCCGGAGACGAGACCGATCACGAGCCCGATGCTGATCGAGAACACGGCGGCACCGAGCCCGATCAGAAGCGAGATCCGGCCCCCATAGATGATCCGTGACAACAGATCGCGGCCAAAGGCGTCGGTACCGAGCGGGAACTCGGCGCTGGCCGGCTTCAGTCGCAGTGCCGGTGCGAGCTGCACCGGGTCATGCGGCGCAAGCCATGGCGCGAAGATCGCCATCAGGATGATCAGCGACAGGCAGATCGTCGCCACCGTCATGATCGGCGTCGAGGTGAGGAATCCAAATCGTGGCCGCAGCGGCGTCGTGATCGGAAGCGACGACTCGGGGAGGGTATCGATCGCCATCAGTAGCGGATCCTTGGATCAAGCAGGGTATAGGCGAGGTCGATCAAGAGGTTGACGGCGACATAGATGCCCGACGTCAGCAGGATCATGGCCTGGATCACCGGATAGTCGCGCGCCAGCACCGCATCGACGGTGAGGCGGCCGATGCCGGGCAGATTGAACACGCTCTCGGTGACGACGACGCCGGAGATCAGAAGTGCAAAGCCGCTGCCAATCACGGTGATGACAGGCACTGCCGCGTTGCGCAGCCCGTGCCGCAGCAGCACGCCCATCTCGCCAATGCCTTTGGCGCGTGCGGTGCGGATGTAATCCTCACCCATCACATCAAGCATCGAGGCACGCGTCATGCGTGCGATCAGCGCGACATAGATAAAGGACAAAGCACAGGTCGGCAGGATGATGCGCTGGAAGAACGGGCCGAAGCCGGCGGTGATGCTCTTGAAGCCCTGCACCGGAACCCAGCGCAAATCGATCGCGAAGATCTGGATCAGCACATAGCCGATCACGAACACCGGCACGGAGAAGCCGAGCACGGACAGTCCCATCACGAAGCGATCGATCCAGGTGCCGTGCCGCCAGGCCGCGATCACGCCGAGCGGCACCGCCACCACGATCGAAAGCACGATGGTGGAAAGCGCGATCGAGATCGAGGGCTCAATGCGCTGGCTGATCATCTTCAGTACCGGCACGTTCGAGATCAGGGACACGCCGAGATCGCCGTGCAGGAGTTTGCCGACCCAGGTCACGAACTGGATATAGATCGGCTCGTTCAATCCGAGCGAGGTGCGGATACGCTCGAGCTGCTCGGGCGTTGCGTTGTCGCCGGCGAGGATCGCCGCGGGATCGCCCGGCGTCAGCCGCAGCAGGAGGAACACGAACAGTGCCACCACGCCCATCACGGGAATAGCGGCAAGGATTCGGCGAAGCAGATATCCCAGCAATGTCGATCCGTCAGATTAGGGTCAGTTAAGAGTGACGTCGGCCGTTAACCTGAGTTCCGTCACCAGCGTAGCATTTCAGCAATTCCCGTGCCATCGGCCTACTCACTGCCGTCATGCCCGGGCTCGTCCCGGGCATCCACGCCTTTTCACGCGGCCGCGGCACGTGGATGGCCGGGTCAAGCCCGGCCATGACGAGCCGACTGCAGCGTCTGGGCAATCACTGCAACGTCGCCAATAACCCTGCCATCAGCCGGCCGCGCTCGGCAAGGCTGTCGACCTCGATATGTTCATTGAGCGTGTGTGCATCGGCACCGCGCACGCCGAGGCCGTCGAGCGTGGGCACGCCCATCGCCCCGGTGAAATTGCCGTCGGAACCGCCGCCCTTGCTGCCGTGGGGTAGCTTCAAGACCATCCCTTCCGCAAGCGCGCGGGCCTTTTCATAGAGCGCCATGGTGCCGGCATCCGGCTCCCAGACTGGGCGGGTGACGCCGCGCGTCACCGTGAAGGTGACATCATTCGACGTGCCCGACAGCGCCAGCATCCGCTCGACGCCGCGGTCGAGATCGGCCTGGCGCTTGGCCATGCTGAGCGCTTCGCCGGTGCAGGTGGTGGCGACGCAATTGACCCATCGGCCGCCATGCACGATGCCGACCGAGAAGGTGCAGTCCTCCGTCGTCATGCCGTCGATCGCGAGGATCTGCCGCGCCATCTCACGGATCGCCGAACGGCCGGAAGAGAGTGTCGCGCCGGCATGGCTCGGCCGTCCCGTTGCCTCCAGGTTGAAGCGCGCGATCGCATAGCGGCCGGTGACGACGCCGTTGTCGGCGGTGCCTGGCTCCGGCACCAACACATATTTATTACGCGCGGCTTCCGCCTCGATGATATCGCGCGTCGAGGGCGTGCCGACTTCCTCGTCCGGCGTGAACAGCACCGTGATCGGCAATGGCGTCGTGAACGAGGCGCGGATCAATTGCCGGATTGCTTCCAAGGTTAGATAATTGCCGCCCTTCATGTCGAGGATGCCGGGGCCGAAACATTTGTTGCCTTCGCGCCGCCACTTCAGCTTCTCGAGGGTGCCGACCGGGTGCACCGTGTCGAGATGACCTGCGATCAAAATGCCGGGCTCGCCGAACTTCGGATGGGGAAAGCGCGCACGCACGCAGCCGGCAAAGCCTTGGCGGCCAGCAATGCGCTCGATCGTCGCACCCATGATCGCCATCTCGCGCGCTGCAAGGTCGAGCATGCGCTCGACAGCCGCCGCGTCCCAGGTCGGACTCTCGCACTCCACCCAGCTACGCAGGCCCTGCAGCATCACTTCGGAATCAAAGGGAAGATTGGCTGGATACATGAGGTCTCTCTCTTCGTTGCTGCAGGTGCGCAATGCAATCGGATCGCGATCGTCGAAATCGGCCGGCGAAGTTGTAGCGTCAATTGCGGGGAGCCGCACCATTCGTTTGTGTACATCCGATCTCGACTAAAACCCGATTGACGCAAAACACGCTTGGTGCAAGTCTCAAATTTGCCGCCCTTGCAGCATGTTAGTCCGCCTAAATAACGGACCGAGTGCATAACGAATAAGCCGGCTTTGACCAGTTTCACGTCAGGAGAGACACGAATGTTCCAAACGTCCAGTTGGAAGCGCAGGGCGCTGGCATCAGCGTTATCAATCGTTGCGCTCTCGGTGGCGCTGAGCGCGCAGGCGCTCGCGGCCGGCAAGACCATCACCGCGGTGATGCATTCGGACTTGCGCGTGATCGATCCGATCATGACCACGGCCTACATCAGCCGCGATCATGGCTACATGGTCTATGACACGCTGCTCGCGACCGACTTCAATTTCAAGATCCAGCCTCAGATGGCGGACTGGAAGGTCTCCGACGACAAGCTCACTTATACTTTCACGCTGCGCGACGGCTTGAAATGGCATGACGGCACGCCGGTGACGGCGGAAGATTGCGTCGCCTCGCTGCAGCGCTGGGGCAAGGTCGACGGCATGGGTCAGAAGCTGATGGACTTCGCCGAAAGCCTCACCGCGACCGATGCCAAGACGATCACGCTGAAGCTGAAGGAGCCCTATGGCCTGGTGCTGGATTCGATCGGCAAGCCGTCCTCGCGCGTGCCGTTCATGATGCCGAAGCGTCTCGCCGAGACCCCGCCCGACAAGCCGATTCCCGAGCAGATCGGCTCCGGCCCGTTCAAGTTTGTGCAAGCCGAATTCCAGCCGGGCGTGAAGGCGGTCTACGAGAAGTTCAAGGACTATGTGCCGCGCAAGGAGCCGGCGAACTGGACCTCCGGCGGCAAGGTCGTGAAGGTCGATCGCGTTGAATGGATCACCATGCCCGACGCGCAGACCGCGGTGAACGCGCTGCAGTCGGGTGATATAGATTTCATGGAGTTCTTGCCGCTCGACATGCTGCCGGTGCTTGAGCCGAACAAGGATCTCAAGATCGAGGTCCTCAATAAGTTCGGCTTCCAGACGCTGGGGCGCATGAACTTCCTTTATCCACCGTTCGATAACGTGAAGGTGCGGCGCGCCGCCTTCCTAGCGATGAACCAGAAGGACGTGCTCGATGCGTTGGTCGGCAATGCAAAGTACCAGACGATCTGCGGCGCCTTCTTTGGTTGCGGAACGCCACTCGAGACCGATGTCGGTGCTGAGACTCTGGTGAAGGGCAACGGCATGGCCGAAGCCAAGAAGGCGCTGGCCGAGTCCGGCTATGACGGCACGCCGGTCGTGATCATGGCGCCCGGCGACGTGATCACGCTGAAGGCGCAACCGATCGTCGCCGCTCAGTTGCTGCGCGATGCCGGGTTCAAGGTCGACCTGCAGGCCACTGACTGGCAGACCGTGGTGACCCGTCGCGCCAGCCAGAAGCCGCCGAAGGAGGGCGGCTGGAATATGTTCTTCACCAATTGGGTCGCTGCCGACGTTGCCAATCCCATCGTCAACGCCTCCCTTACCGGCCGCGGCAAGAACGGCGGTTGGTTCGGCTGGGCTGAGGACGCCAAGATCGAGGAGCTCCGCGACAAGTTTGCCCGTTCCCCCTCGCCGGATGAGCAGAAGAAGATCGCCGCCGAGATCCAGAAGCAGGCCTACGACCAGGTGATGTATATCCCGCTCGGCCAGTATTCTCTCCCGAGCGGCTGGCGCAAATCGCTCACCGGCGTGCTCGACGGCCCGGCGACGCCGATCTTCTGGAACATCGACAAGAGCGAGTAGGGCGCTTCATCGAATAATAAAGCAAAATGGCCGGGCTCAGCCCGGCCATTTTCATTGAGCGAGCGAGTTTCGTCCGCGCTCAGCAGTGACTCTCGCGCACGCGTTCCAACCCTTCGTTCAGAAGCGGCGGAGCGGGTTCCGGCAGCGAAGCCGGCCTGCGCGTCTCTTGCTTCTGCTCTTGCGGTTCCGGATGCTGTTCCGCCGCCCGTTGTTCCCCTGGATAGTCTTTCGCCATGTCAATCGCACTCCAATGCTGCATCACAACATTTTCGGCGAGAGAATGTTCCGCACCCGCTGCGCGCCCGGCGACGGTCTCTAATGTCCGAATTTACGGGAACACAGTCATTGTCGCGAAATCGCCGAGTGCCGTGCCTGGCGACATCGCGGCGGCGTACAACGCGACGAGAAACAGCCGCGATAAGAACAGAACACCAATGATGATCGCTACGCGGCCGATCCAGGCTGTCTTCTCCGCAAGCCGATCCTGCTCCGAACTTGCCATCGTCACATCTCCAATCCATACGCGTTGAGATTTGACAGCCGCAAGATTGCCGTCGGCGCGCAAAGACTAGGTTTCTGTGGCAGGCGTTGATGTGATCCCAGCCACACCTGACGGGAACGTGATGAAGGGGGCGCGCGAGCGTGTTGTCGTCGGCTGGCAACTCGAACGTTCTCGCGATCTCGCAAGCAATCAAAGCGTGCTCATTTACGCTTGGTGTCGAGTCGTTTTGGACGATCTCACGAGAGTGGCGCGCAATGATGCGATCCGATGCATCATGGTCTCTCGCTCAAGAACCTTGGCCAGGCGAGTGACTAATCATTCTCTACGGACCGCGTTCGCGTGCGTCTTGGAGAGCCTTGTCACGCATCTGGGTGAGGACAGCCTCAAGCTTGGCGACGTCAGGGCGACTAAACTCGTTGTACTCAGAGAAGAGAAGGTCAGCGAGCTTGCGCCGTGCCTTATCGTCAGAGAGCTTGGCGATTTCGCGGACTAGGTTCGCGGCACGGGACGAGTAGACGTCTTGGCCATGTGTGACAATGTCCGTGTACGGGTGATCAGCCGGCTTTCCATTTGGCATATATCTCCTCCAGATAGTTCTCGGCGGCGTCCTTCTGCAGCTCAGATGTACACTTCTTGTGCGGACAGCTTTGGCTCTGACGTCGGCAATCGGCGCATGATACGGCCTAGTGCGACTTGCTTGTGCGGCGCTTTTTGCGCGGGATGGGCTTGGCATAGTAAGGATTGACCACGCACTGAGCCGCCCGGCCGGAGGCTGATGCCTGACACTGGGGTATCGAGGTGTAGCGACATTCGAAGTAGTAATCCACCATGCCCTGGTAGATCTGCAGGCAGACCGGATAGTTCGGATCGTAAGTCTGGGCCTGGGCTGGCGTTGTCTTGCCGAGCATAACGACTGCCAGGATAGCCAAAGCCAGAATGCGCATCATGATATCCTCGTTCCTGGTAGGTTATGGTCTCGGTCCAGACCGCCATGTGCCGGCTGACTTGCCGGCTCTGGTCGTGTCGTCGTCGTCGTAGCCAAAGCGAGATTCGTCTGATTCGATTGGTGCGGGCGGTGGGACTCGAACCCACACGACGTTGCCATCGAGGGATTTTAAGTCCCTTGCGTCTACCAATTCCGCCACGTCCGCGCCGTTGATTTTCATAGTGTTTTTGCCTTTCCG
>NZ_JCAMOR010000110.1:0-18691 GCF_059512385.1 Bradyrhizobium sp. Crot121
AGCGAGCGACGGCGGCTCCGAGGCGATGGCTTGGCCGGACCCCATGATCAATTTTGCTGAACTTGACGCACAGAACTAGCGGAAATCCGGCAGAGCGATGATTTGCAGGCGTTCATCGTACTGTAATCTCCACATATCCTATCAAGCATCTATCTCTTTGTCGCGCGCTCGAGAAATTGCACCAGTGCGGCGCGGTCCTGTGCCGAGCCAATGCGCTGCTCGGGCATCTTGGTGCCCGGGGTGTAGGCCGAAGGTCCGATCTCGAACAATCTGGAAACCGTCTCCGGCGTCCAGACAATATCGAGGCGCTTGAGTGCTTCGGAAAAATTATAGCCCGGCACGGTTGCGATCCGTCGGCCGAAGATGCCGGACAGGGTTGGGCCCGCCCTGTTGGCTTGCTCGGCGCCAAGGGTATGGCAGGCAACACAGGCACGAAACACCTCCGCACCATGGTCGCCGGCATAGGCGGCCAGCGGATCTCCCGTCGTCTCCAGGAGAAGTGGATCGATGGGATCTCCCGTCACCACGTTCCAGCGGCGGATGATGTTGTCGGCGCCACCGGTGAGCAGGGTGCGGCTGTCCGGCATAAACGCGATCGACCAGACCGGCAGCTCGGGACCGGCCAGTTTGCGCGCCAGAGTGCGCGCCTTGCGATCGATCACTGCGACCGATCCGCCAACGCTTGCGGCAGCCACCAGCGCGCCGTCCGGCGAGATCGCAATCGAGGTCACTGGTCTCGGGTCGGCTGCGATCTCACCCGCAGCCGCGCCGGCTCCCGTCAGAAAATATAGCTTACCATCAGCGCCGCCGGTCGTGATTTCGCCATTGCTGCCGATTGCCACAGCGTTGAGCGGGCTCGGCATTGCAACAACGGTCGGCGTCTCGCCGGCGAACGGCCAGATGCGCACGCTCTGATCGTAGCTCACGCTGACAACTGTGCGACCGTCCGGAGCGAATGCAACGCCATTGACGTTCTGAGTTTGCCCTTCGAGCACACGCGCCGCACCGCCCGCGAGCGGCCACAACCGAACCGTATGATCCCACGACGCGGAAGCCAGTGTTGTGCCGTCGGGCGATAGCGCGAGCGCGGCGATCGGCGCCGTATGGCCTTCCAAAACGGAATCGGGCTCCGCCTTGCCGAGACTCCAGATTGCAATGCGCCCGTCGGCGCCTGCGGTCGCGGCATGCCCGTCCCCCAGCAGCACGACTGCATTGACGGCGTCGGCATGGAACCGCAGCACCTGTTCGGCCGCGTTGCGAGTCAGCGACCAGCGGATTGCGGTTGAATCGAAGCTTCCTGAGATCGCGGTTTGTCCGTCAGACGAAATCGCCAATGCCCGCACCGGCCCGCCATGGCCGCGCAACTGCGCGCAAGCGGTAGTCATCCCCGGAGGCAGAATCACCAACAAGGCACCACACGTCAAAAACGCAGGGGCGCATTTCGCGAAGTGGAGCATTCGCAGCAATCGTTTCCTCCATTCGCATCGCCCTTGGCGCGCGCCCGTCGGTCACGCGCCAGACCCTTTGACGACCGCAGGCGTCAAAAACTCACACGGTCGCATACCCGCTTCCAAGTAAAGGCACTTTAGCCCCTCGATTAGAGCTTCGGGAAGAGGCCGAGGGGCATGAACATACGCCATTCACTTGCGCCCGCTGTCCGGTCCGGGTCATTCGCGCGAGATAGCAGCCAGCCCGGCCATGTCCGCTGTGCCGCCGAAAGCGGAAGTAAGTTCGGGCCATTAGCGGCGTCGCCATAGGCTATTGCGGGTTGGCTCTTTCCCACGATCGGACAGTGTGCCTTCCCCCGCAAGCGGGAGAGGGAGCGGAGTGTCCATCGGGGACGCAATTTGACATGATCTCATTCGAGATCGTTATTTTTCGATCCAGGCGTCGCGGAAGCCGTCATTGACGCCGATCGCTGTCGTGATGAGGTTTTTCACCTTGCAGCGCGTGATGGTCGGAAACTGCAATTCCAGCATCCAGGCAACCGGCACGTCCTCGACCAGGATCTTCTGCGCCTTCTCGTAGATCTCCTTGCGCTTGGAGTCGGGCGTTGCGATCGCGCCTTCGGCGAACAGTTTGTCGATCTCGGGGTTCGAGTACCCCTCGACATTGTTGAACATCTGGCCTTTGGCGATGGCGCTGGAGACGTAGTTGCGGCCGACGCCGAGCGCCGGATCGCCGTACTGATAGAGATAGGTGAAGGCGATGTCGTAGTCCCAATCGCTGATCTTCTGGTTGCCGCCGGGCACGTCGGTTGCGATCATCTCGATGTTCATGCCGACGTCCTGCAGGTTCTGCTTCACGGCTTCGCCCCAGCGCTGCCAGGTCTCGCCATAGGCAAGCGGCAGCAGGCGGACCTTCTCGCCATTGTAGCCGGCCTCCTTGAGCAGCGCCTTGGCCTTGGCCGGGTTGAAGTCGTATTTCGGCACGTCGTCGGTGTAGAACTTGACGGCTGAGGATGACGGGCCGGTTGCGACCTTGCCGAGCCCGTTCCAGATCACGTCCTTGGCGAAGTTGCGGTCGATCGCATACAGGATCGCCTGACGCACCTTCTTGTTCGCGGTCGGACCCTGGCGGTTGTTGAGCCACAGCCAGGCGAGCGGGCTGAAGAACTCCCAGCCGGCGCCGGTCACGCAGGTGTCCTTGAGCTTCGACAGGCGCGGCACGTCGAAATTCTCCACGGAGCCGCCGGGCAACACGTCGACCTTTCCGGTCTCATACGCCACCGAACGCGCCGCGGCGTCGGGAATGATTTGCCAATAGATCTCATCGAGATAGGGCTTGCCCTTCTCGTGGTAGTTCGGGTTCTTCACGAGGTGAATGAACGAGCCCTTCTTCCATTCCTTGAACATGAAGGGACCGGTGCCAACAGGCGCATTGTTGTAAGCGTTGGTCTTGAAGTCGGTGCCCGCATAGAGATGCTTCGGGATCATCGGCATCGAGCCGACCTCGAAAATGCCGAGGAACGGTCCGAACGGTTCCTTGAGCGTGAACACCACGGTGAGGTCATCGGGCGCCTCGACCTTCTCCACCTGCAACAGATTGTTGCGGGCGCGCGCATGGGTCTGTTTCAACATGTCGATCGAGAACAGCACGTCGGCCGAGGTGAACGGCTTGCCGTCGTGCCAGGTCACGCCAGGCTTGAGCTTGAAGGTGTAGACCTTGGCGTCCGGGCTGACCGTCCAGCTTTCCGCGAGGCCGGGCAGCGGCTCCAGCTTCGGGCTGTAGCGCAATAACCCCTCGAAGATATTGCCTGACACCATCTGGGTCGGGCCGTTCTGGATCATCGCCAGCATCAGGCCGGGCGGCTCGGGCTGGATCACGGTGTTGATCACGCCTCCCATCCTTGGCGATTCCTGCGCCATCGCGGTACCGACGCTAGCGGTGGTAAGGAGGAAGGCAAACAACAGCCGTTTGAACATGACCTGACTTTCTTGGAACGAGCTCTGCTCGCATCGGAACAGCCGCAAATTCGCTTCCGAACAGCGGCTTTCCGGGGAGGCTCACATAACCGCGATTGTCGCGGCAAGATGAAAGTCTCGACATCGTCAGCCCAAAAAATATACAGGGATTGGCGCGCTTTCCCGCGAGGTCAGACATGAGCACGGACACCCACATCATCCGCAGCGACGCGATTACCGCGACGATCAAGGCCGCCGGCGCCGAGCTTTGTTCGCTGAAGAGTGCGGACGGGCTCGAGCTGTTGTGGCAGGCCGGGCCGGAATGGCCGCGACATGCGCCGCTGTTGTTTCCCATTGTCGGGCGGCTGAAGAACGACGAGCTGCGCCACCGGGGAAAGACCTACCCGATGACGCAACACGGTTTTGCGCGCGATCAGCGGTTTGAATGGGTCTCGCGCGAGGACGCGTCCTGCAAGCTGGTGCTCGTGGACAATGATGCGACCCGCGCCGGCTATCCCTTCGCCTTCCGCCTGGAGGTGACGTACGCGGCACGGGGCGCCGATCTGGAGGTGACGTTCGAGATCGCCAACCCCGGTGATGAGACGCTGCCGGCGTCGCTCGGCGGGCACCCCGCGTTCGGCTGGCCGCTGCTTCCGGGCCTTGCGAAGCAAGCCTACACGCTGACCTTCCCGGATGACGAGCCCGCGCCGATCCGCCGGCTCGAGGGCGGTCTGATGCGGCCGGACGCGCAGCCATCCCCGGTCAAAGGCGGAACGCTCGCACTCTCCGAGGGGCTGTTCGACGATGACGCTGTGATCCTCGACCGCCTCGTGAGCACTTCGGTGCGCTATGCCGCCGATCGTGGGCCGTCGATCGACGTTGCGTGGGACGGCTTCCGCGAACTCGGCATCTGGTCAAAGCCCGGCGGCGTGCCGTTCCTGTGCATCGAGCCGTGGCACGGCTATGCCAGCCCGGTGGATTTTGACGGTGAGTTCACAGGCAAGCCCGGCCTGATGCAGATCGCGCCCGGAGCGAGCCGATCGCTGAGCTATCGCATCCGTCTCGCTGGGCCGCGTACCCATAAACCCTCGGCGTGACGCGGACGAAGGCTACGTCCGCGAGGCGCGGAGACTTATCCTATGCGACCCCACCGCGCGTCGTCCGCCGACGCCCGCCCGCGGACGTGTCGGCGCCCGCCAGCCTGCTGCGGACCAATCGCGTCGAAGGCCGCTTTCTGCTCGTCGGTCAGCGATCCATAGAAGTCATCCATCGCCTTGCGCACGGTCTTCACCGCCTGCAGCATCGTGTCGAGCCGCTGGCCGACGGCTATGAGGCGTGCCGGCGGCGTCAGCGCGTCCTCCGGCCGGATCTGACACGATGCCTTCAGCGTGTCCGCGGCCTGGGCAGCGGCGCCCTGAAGCGCGTCAAGATATTGGCGCTGCTGGTCGGTCGGCCTGACCGATTGCTCGATTGTGGCGGTCGGCCACTCGCTCAGCGTCGGTTGCGTCACATCGCAGGCTGGTCCAGCCGGGCTGGCTCTTGCCGCGGTCCGGCCCGGACGCTGGCGCGTAATGGAAAGTGCGTTGATCTGCGCCTTCTGCTCATCGTTCAGGAGGCCGTAGAACTTATCGAGCGGCCCTTGCACCGTCTGCACCGCGACGATCATCGCCTCGATGCGCTGCTGCATCGCAGCAAGCCGGCTTGGGGCCGTGAGCGCAACGTCGGTGGGGCAGGAGGCCTTGAGGCCTGCAGCGCCCTTTTCCGAAGCGTTGGCGAGTTCGTCGAGCGCGGCGCGCTGTGCCTCGTTCGGCTGGATTGCATTCTGGAATGCCTCGATCGGCAGCCCAGCGATCACGCGGCTATCGTCGCCGCACATTTGCGCGAGATTGGTCCGGCCGTTCGACGGCGCATAGGCATAGGTGTCGAGGTTGCCTCCGCGCCGGCTGGCATGGCCCGGCAGGTAGCCCGCATAGCCCATCAGGTCGTCGTAGCCGTAAAGGCCAAAGATGCCGGCATAGAGGTCCGGGTAGCCATAGCCCCAGAACGCATCATCATAGGGATAGCCCCAGAAAGCGTAATCATAAATGTCATAGAAAGCGAACGGCCAGAACAAGGGGCCGACCCACCCAAAACCGCCATTGCGGTGGCGCCACCACGACCAGTTGCCACCATGCCACGCCGCCGTGGCCACGCTCGCGGTGATGAACGCGCGGGTGCGCGGATCGCGTAGCGCGCCGGTGTTGTTCAGCGCCCGGTTGATCGGGCGCGCGTTCAGTGAACGCCGCACGGCGTTGGCGTTCCGCGCCACGTTGACGGGCCTCGCCCTTAGCGCCGAGGCGCCGACCGCTGCGGTTCTGTTGTGCGGCGCGAACGATCGCTGGCTGAACGAACGGCCGCCATGGAAGCTCGGCCGCGCAAACGAACGGCCTACCCGCGGGGCAAAATGAGGTCTTGCGGCGAATCCACGGCCGCCACCGAAGTGTCTTCCGCCGATGTGGAAGCCGCCACCACGAAAGCCTCCCCCATGGAAGCCGCCGCCACGAAAGCCGCCACCGCCGTGAAAGCCACCGCCGTGAAAGCCTCCACCGCCGTGAAAGCCACCGCCGCCGCCGTGGCCACCACCGCCTCTGGCATATGCCGCGACCGACAGGACCATCGCGCAAGCCAGCACGGCAGCGCATGCGGCGAACTTTGACCTGAATTTCAACATGGAAGTCGTCATGACCTTCCTCCCACGCAACCAAGGTTCGCTCATCGGCTCCCAACTGGTTCTATCAGCGATGCGACCGAACTGCGAACCTCCTTGATTGCGACATTGAGCGGAAAAGCGGGCCACCAACGACTGCAGCCCTTTTTTGGCCTTCGGGTCAAAATCACCACCAATGGCGATGATGCCGCCAGCCATGGTGGCGGCCCCGATACCAACCGTAGTGGTGGCCGCGACCGCCGTGATGGCCCCACCCATGCCCATGCCCATGTCCATGGCCGCCTCTGACCTGAATCACTGCCCCATCGGCGCCGCCCAGCGTATAAGGCGTTGCCGCGGGCATAGCCGACCCCGTCGTTGGCGCGAGCCCAAAGGCACAGCAGGCAAGTCCGATCATCAGAAGCCGCTTCATTTGGTGCCTCGTCCGTCGTGGCAAAATGCTCCTGCGGATTATCAGCTCCGTTTTTGCAATGTTGACTGAACGGTGCATTCATAGACCCTTCAGAATTGTTGCGGCCGATTTGTAGAACTCGGCGGCTTCATGGGAACTTTGGGTGGCGAGCGCGGCCGCCGGAAGGAGAGTGCGCAATGCTGAAACACTTGCTCATTGAGGTCATTGGTCACGCTTCCGGTCTCAGCGATGCGCAGCTTGAACAAATTGAACAGTCATTGCCAGCGACCAGGGCGCTGATCGATCTTTTCAACAAGGCACATCCGATCATCGAACAGGCACAAGCGCTCTATAATGAAGCGCAGCCGCTGATCGATGAAGCCAGGATCGAGTGGCAAGCGGTCGGCCCTGCAGCGCAAATATTGATTGAGGTGATCTCACATCATCTCAACAAAGGCAGTTCGCCGGCGCAGGCCGCTGAGGTGGTGCGCGCGGCGCTCGGCGGGTCAATGAAGAGCGTCGCACAGGATCGTGGGATGGGCCAGGCCATGAACCGCGTGACCGTGTTCGGGGGGACGGGCTTTGTTGGTCGTCGCGTCGTGCGCCATTTGAGCGACTCCACCGTTACAGTGCGCATAGCCTCACGGCATCCTGCGCGGACCGAAGGTGACAACGTGGAGCAGATCGTCGCCGATGCACATGACGAGCGCTCCATAGAGGCTGCAATTGCGGGTGCCGATGGCGTCATCAACGCGATCAGCCTGTACCTCGAGCATGGAGGCGACACATATCATTCGGTGCACGTCGAAGCGGCCGCCAGGATCGCTAATGCGGCACGGCGGGCCGGAACCAAACGGTTTGTGCACCTATCGGGAATAGGCGCTGACGCCGCCTCGCGCTCGCCCTATATTCGCAGTCGCGGTGAGGGTGAGGCGGCCGTGCAAGCCGCATTCCCTGGCGCAGTTGTTATCCGCCCGGCGGTCATGTTCGCACCGGACGACACCTTTCTCACCACAATTCTTGGGCTGCTTCGGACGTTGCCGGCTTATCCGCTATTCGGCGACGGCAGGACCAGGCTTCAGCCGGTGCACGTGGACGACGTCGCCGCGGCGATCGCACAAGTCCTGCGGCAACCACAAAGACCGTATCCTATCTACGAACTGGCCGGTCCGCGCATTTACTCGTACGAGGAGCTCTTGCGGACCATTGCGCGCACCGCAGGATTGCGACCGGCCTTGGTGCGCATACCCTTTGCTTTCTGGCATGCCGTCGCCGGCCTCGGTGAGATCCTGCCGCACCCGCCGCTCACGCGCAATCAGGTTGAGCTTATGCAGATCGACACGACGGCTTCGGGCAGCCGGCCAGGATTTGCCGCGCTCGGAATTTCGCCGCGATCGCTCGAAGAACAGCTCAAAGCGATGCTCAAGCCTACAAACGAGGAAATTCAAAACGCAAAAGAGGCGCGTACCAGGTAGAGGCTGAGGGGACTTCGCTACGATCTCGATCTCGCCATCGCAGTACTTGGTTGGCTGCCGTTCATGAGTCTACGCCCTAGTTGAACGCCATGCCGCCGCTCATCGCCACGGTCTGGCCGGTCATGTAGGCATTGCCGATCAGCATCATCACGGCCTGCGCGACTTCGTCGGCGGTGCCGAAACGGCCGAGCGGAATCCGGCCGACCAGGTTTGGCTGGCCCTTCATCATGTCGGTTTCGATCAGTGAGGGCGCGACCGCGTTGACGGTGATGCCTTCCTTGACGAGGCGTGCGGCATAGCCGCGTGTCAATCCCTCGACGCCGGCCTTCGATGCATTGTAGTGCGGCCCGATCGCGCCGGCGCCGCGTGCCGCTCCCGAGGAGATGTTAACGATGCGGCCCCATTGCCTGGCCCGCATCGCCGGCAGCACTGCCTGCGTGCACAGGAACACCGATTTTAGGTTCACCGCGATGGTGGAATCGAAATCGGCTTCGGTGAGATCGTCGACCCCGCGCGTGATTGCGATGCCGGCATTGTTGACGAGGATGTCGATCGGGCCGAGCTCGGCCGTGGCGCGCTGCACGAGCTCCGCAACCGCTGCGGCCTGTGAGACGTCCGCGCCGATCGCGATCGCCTTTCCGCCCGCGGCCGTGATCTCCTTCGCCTGCGCATCCGCTTCGCCCGCGCGCTCGCGATAGTTGATCGCCACGGCCGCGCCTTGCTCTGCCAGCGCGCGCACGATCGCCGCACCGATACCGCGCGAACCTCCGGTCACGAGCGCCACATGACCGCGCAATGTCGCTGTCGTCATCATTCTCTCCCGTCTGAAGGTTGCGAGGTCATCTTACACGAAAAGGCCGACCGCGATGTCCGCGGCCGGCCTTTGTTGCGTTCAGCTCGATCGGCTCAGCGGCCGGCGGGTGCCGACCAGCCGCCAGTGAAGACGCTCGGCGGGTAGTCGTACATCTCAGCGGACGGAGCAGGCCAGGCTGCATAGGAATTGCAGGGACACGGCTGCTGGCGCACCACGACGCGGTCCGATTTGTAGTGGTGAGGACGCTGCGCTGCCGCAGCGAACTGGACGGATGAGGCAACAATCAAAACTGACCCAAGGATGGTGAGGAATGTCTTCATGTGGTTCTCCCGGCTTTATTACGCTTCGTCTGCGAGGCCTGTGCGGCTCGCACCTCAGCGCTAAAGAGGGAGATAGCGATGTGCGCTGGCGGTTAGTACGGTTGCGCCCATCACGAAGCGGCGAGCAAATTTCTTGGTCACGGCTAAATATTCAGCAGGTATTACAGGCGGTTCGCGCTATCATGGAGTGACCGGTGCCGGTCCGGTTCAATAAGGCAAAGGATTCCCAACGAGTGAGGCCGATGAAGAAGTTTTTACCAGTGTTGCTGTTGGTCGCCGCGCCAGTCTCCTCGCTGGCCGTGGCGCAGACCCAACTGGTGCCAAAGGAGACCAAAGGTGCGACAAAAGGCGCGGTCGCGCGGGCGGACGATTGTGCTCCGATCGGCCGCACTGCGAAAGGCGAACTGGTCTACTCCTTGAAATGCGAGAACCTGCCGGCGCCGCCTGCACCGCCGCCGCAGGCCGAGGCCAAGGAGGCGCCGCCGCCCGAGCCTGAGACGCAGCGCAGCGGCCTGTTCGGCTGGTCGTACGATCGGAGAAACTAGGCCAACGCTGCCTCTGGAATGGTCCTTGCTTCCGATGCCGCGCTGCAATGCGGTAGCAAGAGGCGGTTCCCAGCTACACAACAGCAGAGATCCAAGAGAAGAGATCAATGAGCAAACTGATTGTCCATGCCGGTGACTTCAAATTCGACGCGCGCTTTGAGGAGGCGCTGGCGCCGAAGACGGTTGCAGCGTTTCGCAAGGCGATGCCGTTCGAGAGCCAGGCGATCCATGTCCGCTGGAGCGGCGAGGGGGTCTGGATGCCGCTCGGCGATCTCGACTTCGGCGTCTCCTATGAGAACCACACCAGCTATCCGGCGCCCGGCCAGATCATCCTCTATCCCGGCGGCATCAGCGAGACCGAAATCCTGCTCGCCTATGGCGGCGTGCATTTCGCAAGCAAGATGGGCCAGCTCGCCGGCAACCATTTCATCACGCTGACGTCGGGGCTCGAGAACCTGGTCACCTTCGGCAAGACCGTGCTCTGGAAGGGCGCGCAGAAGATTCGTTTCGAGGAAGTTTAGTGACCGAAGCATATCCGCGCGATCTTCGCGGCTATGGCCGCAACCCGCCCGATCCGAAATGGCCGGGCAATGCCCGCATCGCCGTGCAGTTCGTGGTGAATTTCGAAGAGGGCGGCGAGAACAACATCCTGCATGGCGACAGCGCCTCGGAAGCGTTTTTGTCGGATGTGCTCGGCGCGCAGCCCTGGCCGGGCCAGCGCCATGCCAACATCGAATCGATGTTCGAATATGGCTCGCGCGCCGGCTTCTGGCGGCTCTGGCGTATGTTCGGCGAACGCAAATTGCCGACCACCGTGTTTGGCGTCGCGATGGCATTGAAGCGCAATCCCGAGATCGTTTCCGCGATGAAGGAGGCGGGCTGGGACATCGCGAGCCACAGTCTTAGATGGGTCGAGCACAAGGACATGTCGGAGAGCGAGGAGCGCGCCGAGATCGCGGAAGCGATCCGCGTGCACACCGAGGCGACGGGCGCGCGGCCGCTCGGCTGGTACACCGGGCGGTCCTCGATCAATACGCTCCGGCTCTTGATGGAGGCGGGCGGCCTCGCTTACCTCTGCGATTCCTATGCCGACGATCTCCCTTACTGGATCAAGGCGGCGGGCTTGGAGCCGCATCTGGTGATCCCGTACACCCTCGATGCCAACGACATGCGCTTCGTCAACCCGCAGGGCTTTGGCGGCGGCGATCAGTTCTTCAACTATCTGAAGGACAGTTTTGATGTGCTCTATGCCGAAGGTGAGACGTCGCCGAAGATGATGTCAATCGGCCTGCATTGCCGCCTGGTCGGCCGCCCCGGCCGCGCCGCGGCCTTGATGCGCTTCCTCGACTACATCGGAAAGCACGACCGCGTCTGGGTGCCGACCCGGCTGCAGATCGCCGAGCACTGGTACGCCCATCACAAGCAGTTCGCCGAGCATGCCTTCAGCATCGGATAGGCGGATGTCGATCACAATCGCCGATCTCAACGACAAGAGCCGCGACGAATTTGTCGCAGCGCTTGCCAACATCTTCGAGCATTCGCCGTGGATCGCCGAAGAAGTGGCGTTGCTGCGGCCGTTCGCCGGCATCAACGTGTTGTTCACGGCGATGAAGGCCGCAGTGGAGCGCGCACCGGCTGAGCTACGGCTCGCGCTGATCAAGGCGCATCCCGATCTCGCCGACAAGACCCAGCGCGCCGCGGGCCTCACCGCCGAATCCGATGCAGAGCAGAACAGCGCCGGCCTCGACCGGTTGTCGGATGCCGAATATGACGCGTTCGAGCGCGTCAACAACGCGTATCGCGCGAAGTTCGGATTCCCCTACATCGTCTCTGTCCGCCGCCACACCAAGGATTCGATCCTGCGCGATTTCGAGC
Organism: Bradyrhizobium sp. Crot121; assembly: GCF_059512385.1. Taxonomy (NCBI): domain Bacteria; kingdom Pseudomonadati; phylum Pseudomonadota; class Alphaproteobacteria; order Hyphomicrobiales; family Nitrobacteraceae; genus Bradyrhizobium; species Bradyrhizobium sp. Crot121. The sequence goes on from NZ_JCAMOR010000110.1 coordinate 11,532, forward strand.
GGCGGCTGCCGAACGACGTGCCGGCCGAGATGCAGCGATCGATCGAGGAGATCTGCCGCATCGCCGCGCTCCGGCTCGATCAGCTCGTGACGGCCGAGGATCGGCTCGCCGTACATGGCCGCCTGTCCACGCATGTGCTCGATACCCACAGCGGTAAGCCCGCAGCCGGCATCGCGGTCGAATTGATCGAGCTGTCCGATCTCGGCCCAAGCCGCGTGGTGACGCGCGCGATGACCAACGCCGACGGCCGCACCGATCAGCCGCTGATCGGCGGCCGTCCCGTACCGATTGGGAAATACGAGCTCCTGTTCAGCGTCGCCGAATATTTCGCCGGCCGGCAAGTGCCGCTCTCCGATCCACCCTTTCTCGACCGCATCCCGCTTCGCTTTGCCGTGAGCGAACCCGAGGGCCATCTCCACGTGCCGCTCCTGGTCACGCCCTGGAGCTATGCGACGTATCGCGGCAGTTGACGTCGCCCCTCATGGTGAGGAGCGCGCAGCGCGTCTCGAACCATGAGGCCCCCGCTGTGCCCGCGGCCATCCTTCGAGACGACCGCTTTGCGGTCTCCTCAGGATGAGGACCTGTGTGTGACGACGGATACCCGACGCCGCTGCTGAAAGCCGCAGCAACAATGGCGAAGATTGTGGCAGGGGTGGCAGGTCACACCAACTCACTTTGCCGTGCCTGCAGCTTGCCCGCTGGCACAAACGTTGCTCATTATCGATCTGACAGGGCGATCGCGCCTGCAAACTTACCGGTGGAGGCTTTCACGTGCCGCTGATCAACAACCGCTATGGCAAGGGCCGCGTCCGGGTGATGCGCATTCATCGCGATGGCGGCAGGCACGAGGTCAGCCAGCTCAACATCAAGGCGATGCTCGAGGGCGATTTCGCCCGCACCTATACGCACGCGGACAATTCCAACACGGTGTCGACCGACACCATCAAGAACGTCGTCAACGTCGTCGCCCGCGAGAATACCGGGCTCTCGGCGGAAGAATTCTGCCAGGTCCTGGCGCAGAAATATTTCGACACCTATCCGCAGGTGTCGTCGGTATCCATCACCTCGCACGAGACCAGGTGGAACAGGCTGAGCTTCGGTGGCAAGCCGCATCCGCACAGTTTCGTGCTCGACGGCAACGGCAAGCCGACCGTCGAACTCACCGCAACGCGCGGCGGACCGACGGCGCTCGCCTCAGGCGTCGACGGCTTCGCCTTCATGAAGTCGACCCAGTCGGGCTGGGAGAACTACCTCAAGGACCCCTACACCACGCTTGCCGAGACCCACGACCGCATCTGCGCGACCAGCATGGTCGCCTCATGGAAATGGACGGGCAAGCCCGCGAGCTACCCAGCGACGAACGCGAAGATCCTCGACACGCTGCTGGAGGTGTTCTCGACCACCTATAGCTGGAGCGTGCAGGACAGCCTCTACCGGATGGGCGAGGCGGCGCTCGCCACGGTGCCGGAGATTTCCGAGATCAGCATGGCCTGCCCGAACATGCATTTCATCCCGATGAATCTCTCCGCGTTCGGGCTCGACAACAACAACCAGGTGTTCCTCCCGACCGATGAGCCGCACGGCCAGATCGAGTGCACGGTAGGGCGGGGGTAGGGGCTCTCTCCCATAGGGTGGGCAAAGCGACTCACTTGCCGCGACCCGTCCACGAGCGACGGCGTAAGCGTGCCCACCATCGCGAGCAGTGCGCGTGATGGTGGGCACGCTACGCTTTGCCCACCCTACGCGGCGCCATACTTCTCATGCAGCGCCGGAAACAAACGGTCCGGCTTGAAGGGCGCGCTGGTGAAGCGGATGCCGGTGGCGTTGGCGATGGCGTTGCCGAGTGCGGCGGCGACGGGGTTGTATGGACTCTCGCTCATCGACTTCGCGCCCATCGGCCCAACCGCATCCGACGTCTCCGCAAAGAATACTTCCGTGCGCGGCACGTCGGCATAAGAGGGCAAATGATAGTCGCGGAACCTCGGATTGATCACCCGTCCGCCGTCGTCGATCACGAGCTCTTCGTAAAGTGTGGCGCCCAGCGCTTGCGCGACGCCGCCTTCGATCTGGCCGCGGCATTGCATCGGGTTGGCGACGCGGCCGGCGTCGGCCGCCTGCACGCTCTTCAAGATCCTGACTTCGCCCGTGCCCTTGTTCACGGCGACGCGAAAGCCCTGCACGTTGAAGGCCACCGAACGCGGCGTGCCATGCGCGCTGCCGCTGGCTTCGAGCAGGTTGCCGCGCGCCTTCGCCGCTTTTGCGAGGTCGGCAAAGGATAGGCGCCGCTTGCCGCAGACGATAGTTTCATTGTCCAGCAGGCATGAGCCAGCGTCGCCTTCAGTCATCTCGGCCGCGAACGCCTTGATCGCGGCCGCGAGATTTTCGGCTGCATGCTGCGTCGCGCGCCCGGCGACGAAGATGCCGGCGCTGCCATAGGCGCCGGTGTCGTGGCCGCCATGCGCGGTGTCGGATTGCTTCAGGACGATGCGATCGACCGTCGTCGCCAGCGCGCTGGCCGCGATCTGGCGATGCACCGTGCTGGTGCCGTTGCCGAACTCGGCGGTGCCGACCGTCAGCTCGAAGCCACCATCCTCGCGCAACGCGATTTTGGAGTCGGAGAGGTGCCCGGCCGGCGGGACGGTGTCGATCATCGTCAGCGCCATGCCGTCGCCGACCAGCCACTCCGCCGACAATCCATATCGCGGCGTGTCCTCGGCCATCGCGCGCTCGACCAGGTCGAGGCACTGATCGAGGCCATACGAGCCATAGAGCACGTCGTGATATTCGGACGGCGGCGGCGACAGCATGGGATCCCCGGGGTTCACGACATTGCGGCGGCGGAAGTCGAATGGGTTGATGCCGAGCTGTTTTGCCAATTCGTCGATCGCCGCTTCCACGGCGAACAGGCTTTGCGGCAGGCCGTAGCCGCGGAAGGCGCCGGCCGGCAGCGTGTTGGTGTAGGCGACGGCGGCGTCGACCTTCTTGTTCGGGCAGTTGTAGACGCTGATGCATTCGGCGACCGCATGAAACAGCACCGGCCCTGCATGGTTACCGTAGGCGCCGGTGTTGGAGAGCACGTCAAGCTGCAGCGCGGTCAGCTTGCCGTCCTTGTCGGCGCCGGCCTTGACCGTGACGCGCATCGGATGCCGCGTCGAGGTGCCGATGAACTGCTCCTCGCGGGTGAATTCCAGCTTGACCGGGCGTCCGGTCTTGAGCGCGGCGAGCGCAAGGATGTCCTCGACGAACATCTCCTGCTTGCCGCCGAAGCCGCCACCGACGCGTTCGCAGAACACCCTGATCTTATCGGGCGGCAGAGCGAAGATCTGCGACAGCCCGCGCCGTGTCAGGAACGGCACCTGCGTGCTGGAGCGGACATTGAGGATGCCCTCAGTGTCGATCCAGGCGAGCCCGCCATGGGTCTCCAGCGCGGCATGCTGGACGCGCTGGGTCGTGAACGTCCCCTCATAGGTGACGGCGGCCTCGGCGAGCCCCTTCGCAACGTCGCCATATTCGCCATGCGTCTCCGCGACGAGGTTGCGCGTGGGGTTGGTGATGCGATGTTCGACCGTCTTGTCGCCATGAAGGACCGGGGCGCCCGGTGCGATCGCCTCCGCGGGGTCGAACACTGCGGGCAGCAGTTCGTAGTCGACCTTGAGGCGGCGGCAGCCTTCTTCCGCGGCGGCCTCGGTCTCCGCCACGACAGCGGCGACCTTCTGGCCGATGAAGCGGACGACGTCGTCGAGGACGCGGGTGTCCTCGGGGTCCATCCAGTCCTTCTCATGCCGCGCGGTCGAGAACAGAAGCTTTGGCGCGTCCTCATGGGTCAGCACGGCGTGCACGCCGGGCACCGCGAGCGCCGCGCTCTTGTCGACCCTGACGATCTTCGCGTGCGGATGCGGCGAGCGCAGCAGCTTGACGTGCAGCAGGCCTTCCAACTTGGTATCGAAAGTGTAGCGCGCCGCTCCGCGCACGACGAGCGGCCCGGCCGGCGCCGGAAGGCTACGGCCGAAAGCCGTGCCGGCGTCCGCGTCCTCTATGTTTGTTTTGCCGTCGAGCGCGTCCTCGATCGAGCGATAGCCGGTGCAGCGGCAGATATTGCCTTTGAGCGAGGCGCCGAGGTCCTGCCGCTGCGCCTGGTTCAGCGACGCACAGGTCAGGATCATGCCGGCGGTGCAGAAGCCGCACTGGAATCCCTGCGCGTCGAGGAAGGCCTGCTGCAGCGGATGGGTGCCGCCGTCAGGCGCAAATCCCTCGATGGTGGTGACCGCATGCCCCTCGGCACGGAACGCGGGGATCAGGCAGCTATGCACCGGCTCGCCGTCGAGCAGCACGGTGCAGGCGCCGCAATCGCCGGCGTCGCAGCCTTTCTTGACGCCGAAATGCCCGAGGTCGCGCAGGAAGGTGCGCAGGCATTGTCCGACCCGCGGCGTTTCCGAGAATGTCTTGCCGTTGATGTCGAAGGTCATGGCTGCGCCCTGAGTTCAGCGCGGATCTCTTCCGCGAGCCGCAGCGTCATGTGCTTGCGCCAGATCGGTTTGCCGTGGATGTCGGTGTGATACAGATTGTCCGGGATGCGCTGCAGGATCGTCTCGCGCAATTCCTCCTGCTCCGGGATGGTGACAAAGGAAAGCCTGATCGGCCGTATCGTCGAGGCGGTCACGGTCAGCGCAAAGCCATCCTCGCTGTCGATGCTTCCGATCAGGAGCGCCGCCGAGCGGCCGACCGGCGTCAGTGAGATCTGGCGAAACGCCGACCGTCGCCGCAGCGCTGCGAGCGGAATATCGATCTGCCGCAGCAGGTCGCCGGGCCGCAGCAGGTTCTGCTGATTGCCGGTGACGAACTCCATGACGGGAGTCTTCCGCTCGCCGCCATCGGCCTGCCAGATCGTGGCGATGCCGTCGAGCGCCGACGTCAGCGAGATCATCGGGCCCGCCGGCAGCGACATGCAGATATTGCCGCCGACGGTCGCGGTCTTCCAGATCTTGAAGGAGGCGAGGAACGAGCGGCAGCACTGGTTGATCAGCGGTGCGGCGATCCAGTCCGGCGGGCCGGCAAAGCCGTCGAGCTGCGCCACGGTGCAGGTGGCGGCGATGGTGAAGTCGCTGTTGCCGATCGTCAGCGCCGGCCATTTCAGGTCGGTGAGATCGATCAGCCGCCTTAAGTGCGCCTGCGGCTCCGAGAACAGCCACGTGCCGCCCGCCAGCCAAGCATCGCCTGCTGTCCAAACAGGCAGTTGCGCCCGGGATTTCGGATGGGCGACTTCCGTAATCGTGTTCAAGTCCATCGATACGCCGACGCTTTCAACAGGATGCATCCTAGCTTAAGAGTCTTGCTCACTTAAGAAGCCTTGCAAGACGGGCGCCAATCGTTGGCCACAATTGGGACGGTCCTTGCATTGAAGCCAATGCCGGTGCTTCTCGATAGATGGTGGGATCATGGACCAAACGCAGCCGACCTGGATCAAGGATCCGCTATCCATCTTAGCCGAAGGCGCCGAACGCGGCGTCGTGGTTCAGGGTGGCAAGATCGTCGAATTGGTCGGCCGCGGCAAGGAGCCGACCGCCATTTCGCCGCTGGTGTTCGACGCAGGCGAACACGTTGTCCTGCCGGGATTGATCAATACTCATCATCACTTCTACCAGACGCTCACGAGGGCACTTCCGGCCGCCCTCGACCGCGAGCTATTCCCCTGGCTCAAGGCGCTCTATCCGGTTTGGGCGAAGCTGACGCCGGAATCGCTTCAGCTCGGTGTTACCGTTGCAATGTCGGAACTGCTGCTGTCGGGCTGCACCACGACGACCGATCACCACTATGTGTTTCCCGCCGGGCTCGAGGAAGCCGTCGATATCGAGGTGGCCGTCGCAAAACGGCTCGGCTTGCGCGTGCTGCTGACGCGCGGCTCGATGAATCTGTCGGTGCGCGACGGCGGCCTGCCGCCCGATAGCGTCGTGCAGGATGAGGATACGATCCTGGCCGACAGTGCGCGCGTGGTCGCAAAGCATCACGAACGCGGCGAGGATGCGATGGTGCAGATCGCACTCGCGCCGTGCTCGCCGTTCTCGGTGACGACCTCGCTGATGCAGAAGACCGCAGAGCTCGCCGACAAGCTCGATGTGCGCCTGCACACCCATCTCGCCGAAACCGAGGACGAGAACCGGTTCTGTGAACAGATGCATCGCTGCCGGCCGCTCGATTATCTCGAGCAATGCGGCTGGCTCAATGGGCGCACCTGGCTCGCACACGGCATCCACTTCAACGCTGGCGAAATAAAGCGACTGGGCAAGGCGGGGACCAGCATCAGCCATTGCGCCTGCAGCAATCAGGTGCTGGCGTCAGGCTGCTGTCCGGTTTGCGAGATGGAGGAGGCCGGCGTCGGCATTGGCCTTGGCGTCGACGGCTCGGCCTCCAACGACGGCTCCAATCTGATGCAGGAGGTGCGCGCGGCCTTCCTGGTGCAGCGGGCGCGCTATGGTGTCGATCGCGTCAGCCACAAGGATGCGCTGCGCTGGGCCACCAAGGGCTCCGCCGCCTGCGTCGGCCGTCCCGAGCTCGGCGAGATCGCCGTCGGCAAGGCCGCCGACCTCGCTCTGTTCAAGCTCGACGAACTCCGCTTCTCCGGCCATGGCGACCCGCTCGCCGCGCTGGTGCTGTGCGGCGCGCACCGCGCCGACCGCGTGATGGTCGGTGGCAACTGGGCTGTGATCGACGGCGCCATCCCCGGTCTCGATGTCACCGACCTGATCCGCCGCCACACCGCCGCCGCCCACGCGATGCAGGCCGGTTGAGATCGCAGCCGGCTCTCTCCGTCATTCCGGGGCGCGCGAAGCTCGTCCTTCGGACGCCCCGGAATGACAGGGGACGCATTCGCGCAATCCTCTCCTCCGTCATGGCCGGGCTTGACCCGGCCATCCACGTCTCTCCCGTGCACGGAGGCAAAGGACGTGGATGCCCGGGACATCTGCGCGAAGACGCGCTTCGCGCTTTTGCCCGGGCATGGCGGCGTCGTATCGTTCGCGCGATTTTCCTTAAGCCAATCAACGTGATTTGCCCCGTCCAGCCCTCGCGCGAAAAACATTCCGCTTTCGCCGTCGGGCAAATCAGTGATTTAACTCCGCGCGTCTCACCCGAGAGAGGGGCGGCTCGCGATCGTCACGAACGTT
>NZ_JCAMOR010000111.1:0-17753 GCF_059512385.1 Bradyrhizobium sp. Crot121
GTTCCCAGCATGGAGTTTGAATCAGATATTCCTCCAATTGGGAATCCCGATTCCGGTAAAAAACAACATGCTCTAGCGGAACCGCTTATGTCAATCCTGATTGCGAGTAGCTCGCAACTGGGGTGGGGCGACTGTGGGAGTGCGGCGTAAGATCGACGATTTAAGAGTGGTCCGCAATGAAATTGCAAATGCATCGCAATTGCATCTCCCTGGTTCCAGTCGACGATCCCAGGTGTCAGTGGTGGTGGGCTTGGTGGCTGCGTTTCTGGTTTCCGCGCCTGCCGCCGCTGACGACGCCGCTTCGCTGAACGGCATTCCCCCGTCGTCGATGGCGACCAGCCTGCCGGACGAGGGCGATCCCACCGGCGTGCGCAAATGGCTCGCGGAACGCGGGATCAGTTATGGGCTGATCTACACCGGCGAAGCGTTGCGCAATCTGTCCGGAGGCGTGCGGCGCGGTGGGCTCTATGAGGGCAAGCTCGAGGCCTTCGTCGCGGCCGACCTGGAGAAGCTCGCGGGGTGGTCAGGGCTGGGTTTCTTCGCCAACGCCTTCCAGATTCATCATACGGCGGGGCTGCGCGACCAGCATTTCGAGAGCCTGATCACGATCAGCAACATCGAGGCTGTTCCGTCGACACGGTTGTCCGAGCTATGGCTGGAGCAGAAATTGTTCGACGATCGCTTCAGCATCCGCCTCGGCCAGCTTGCGGCGGACACCGAGTTCTTCGTCAGCGACTACAGCAAGACGCTCATCAGCAGCGATTGGCCGACAATCGCCGGCGGCAATTTGCCGAGTGGCGGTCCCGCTTATCCTCTCGCAACGCCCGGCATCCGGCTGAAATTCGATCCCAGCCCGAGCTGGACGACCCTGGTCGGATTGTTCAACGGCGATCCAGGCGGGCAGGCGACCGTCAATCGCGCCGGCACCAATTTCCGCGTGAACGATCCGCCCTTGCTGATGGGGGAATTGCAGTATCGCTACAATCAGGACAAGGATTCGCGCGGGCTGGCCGGCACGCTGCGGCTTGGCGGATGGCACCATTTCGGGATGTTCGCGGACATGAGGTTCGACGATGCCGGCCTTTCGCAGGCGAGCCCGTTCAGCAGCGGGAACGCTCGTCTGTTTCGCGGGTCGAGCGGCATCTACGGCATCATTGATCAGCAGATCTGGCGCCCCGAGGGCGGGGATGCCGCAAGCGGCATCGCCGTGTTCAGCCGGATCTCGGGCACTCCATCGGATCGCAACCTGATCGACTTCTTCGTCGACACCGGAATCGTGTTCTCAGGACTGCTGCCCGGCAGACCTGACGACAAGTTCGGAGCGTCGTTCATCTGCGCGCATATATCCGATCGGGCGCGCGCGCTCGATCGCGACATCATCGACCTGACTGGAGTCCATCAGCCGCTTAGAGATTTCGAGCTCACGATTGAGCTCTCCTACCAGGCTCAGATCAAGCCAGGCTGGACGCTTCAGCCTGTCTTTGAATACATCGTCCATCCCGGTGGACACGTTCCCGATCCGATCTTGCCGAATTCGCCGGTGAAGAGCGGGGCACTGATCGGCGTACGCAGCACGATCGCGTATTAGCGAGCCGTCGGCGGCGGAGATCGCAGCCCGCGGCAAACAAAACGGCGCCATCAGAACGATGGCGCCGCCTCGAATTTCGCAGAAAGCTTGAAGCTTACTTCCGCTTGTCGATCGGGACGTATTCGCGGCGGGCGACGCCGGTGTAGAGCTGGCGCGGACGGCCGATCTTCTGCTGCGGATCTTCGATCATCTCGCTCCACTGGCTGATCCAGCCGACGGTGCGGGCGACCGCGAACAGCACGGTGAACATGTCGACCGGGAAACCCATCGCCTTCAGCGTGATGCCCGAATAGAAGTCCACGTTCGGATAGAGCTTGCGGTCGATGAAGTACTGGTCGCTGAGCGCGATCTTCTCCAGCTCCATCGCCACCTTCAGCATCGGATCGTCGCCGTGACCGGTCTCCTTCAGCACGGCATGACACATCTTCTGCATGATCTTGGCGCGTGGATCGTAGTTCTTGTAGACGCGGTGGCCAAAGCCCATCAGGCGGACTTCGCTGTTCTTGTCCTTCACCTTGGCGATGAAGTCCGGAATGTTCTCGACCTTACCGATGCCGTACAGCATGTTCAGCGCGGCTTCGTTGGCGCCGCCATGCGCCGGGCCCCACAGGCAGGCGATGCCGGCCGCGATGCAGGCGAACGGGTTGGCGCCCGAAGAGCCGGCGATGCGCACCGTGGAGGTCGACGCATTCTGCTCGTGGTCGGCGTGCAGGATGAAGATCTTCTCCAGCGCGTCGGCGAGCACCGGGTTGATCTTGTATTCCTCGCAAGGCACGCCGAAGCACATATTGAGGAAGTTCTCGGCGAACTTCAGCGAGTTCTTCGGATACATGAAGGGCTGGCCGATGGTGTATTTGTAGGCCATCGCCGCCAGCGTCGGGATCTTCGCGATCATGCGCATGGAAGCGATCATGCGCTGCTGCGGATCATTGATGTCGGTGGAGTCGTGGTAGAACGCGGCGAGTGCGCCGACGGCAGCGACCATGATCGCCATCGGATGGGCGTCGCGGCGGAAGCCCTGGAAGAAGCGCGCCATCTGTTCGTGCACCATCGTATGATGGGTGACGCGGTAGTCGAAATCCTTCTTTTGCGCCGGAGTCGGAAGCTCCCCGTAGAGCAGGAGATAGCAGGTCTCCAGGAAGTCGCCGTGCTCGGCGAGTTGCCCGATCGGATAGCCGCGGTATTCGAGGATACCGGCGTCGCCGTCGATGTAGGTGATCTTGGACTGGCAGCTCCCCGTCGAGGTGAAGCCCGGGTCGTAGGTGAACACGCCGGCCTGGTTGTACAGCTTGCCGATGTCGATGACATCAGGGCCGACGGTGCCACTCAGGATCGGGAAATCGTAGGTCTTGTTGCCGATCGTGAGGGTAGCTGTTTTGCTGCTGGATTGTGCGTCCATCGTGTAGTCCCCGATGAATTTGTTGCGAAAATCGAGCCTGCCCGAGTTGCCGTTTCTACGGCGGATGTCGGGACAAGCCGGATTGTCTAGAAGGCCTCGCGGAATGCGTAGCTTATTGCCCTGTGCGCTGCAAGGTGGACCCTCGGAGGGGCATGGCAGGGGGCTTACGCAGCCGACTGATCGCCCAGCCGGGCAAGACTTTCCTCCCGCCCCAATACCGCCAGGACATCGAAAATACCCGGCGAGGTGGTGCGTCCCGTCAATGCCACCCGGAGCGGCTGGGCGACGGCGCCGAGCTTGAGATTGTTCTGCTCCGCGAAATTCCGCATGGCGGCTTCCGTGGTCTCCAGCCGCCAGTCGGTGACCGTCTCCAGCGCCGCGCGAAGCTTGCCGATCAGCGCGCGCGTTTCCGGCGTCAGCAGCGCGGCGGCCTTTGGCTCGATCTGGATCGGCCGGTCGGCGAAGATGAAAGAGGCGCCCGCGATCAATTCGAGCAGCGTCTTGGCGCGCTCCTTCAGGCTCGGCATCGCCCGCAGCAATTGCGCGCGCGTCTCCTCGTTGAGCTTGGCCTTGATGGCGGCGCCGTCGGGAACGTAGTCCAGCACGTTCTCGAACTGCGTCACGAGAGATTGATCGTCGCTGTGCCGGATATAGTGGCCGTTGAGGTTCTCCAGCTTGGCGAAGTCGAACCGCGCCGCTGAACGGCCGATCGACGGCAGGTCGAACGCCTCGATCATCTCCTGCGTGGAGAATATCTCCTGGTCGCCATGGCTCCAGCCGAGCCGGACCAGGTAGTTGCGCAGCGCCGCCGGCAGGTAGCCCATCGCCCGGTAGGCATCGACGCCGAGCGCGCCGTGGCGCTTGGAGAGCTTTGAGCCGTCGGGGCCATGGATCAGCGGGATATGGGACATGCTCGGGATGTTCCATTCCAGTGCGTCGTAGATCTGCTTCTGGCGCGCGGCGTTGATCAGGTGATCGTCGCCGCGGATGACATGTGTCACGCCCATGTCGTGGTCGTCGACCACCACCGCGAGCATGTAGGTCGGCGTGCCGTCGCCGCGCAGCAGGACGAGGTCGTCGAGGTTCTCGTTCTGCCAGACCACGCGGCCCTGGACCTGATCCTCGATCACGGTCTCGCCGGTCAGGGGCGCCTTCAGCCGGATCGTGGGTTTCATCCCGGCCGGCGCGTCGGCCGGATCACGGTCGCGCCACATTCCGTCGTAGAGGCGGGTGCGGCCCTCGGCGCGCGCTTTCTCGCGCATGGCGGCAAGTTCCTCTGCCGTGGCGTAGCAGCGATAGGCGCGCCCGGCGGCGAGCAACTGCTCGGCGACCTCGCGGTGGCGGGCGGCGCGGCTGAACTGGTAGATGACCTCGCCGTCCCAATTCAGCTCGAGCCAGGTCAGGCCATCCAGGATGGCCTCGATCGCCTCCTTGGTGGAGCGCTCGCGGTCGGTGTCCTCGATCCGGAGCAGCATCTTGCCGCCGTGCTTCCTGGCATAGAGCCAGTTGAACAGCGCGGTGCGGGCACCCCCGATATGGAGGAAGCCGGTCGGCGAGGGGGCGAAGCGTGTGACGACGGAATCAGACATGACCGGATGCGAACTCGGGCTTGAACGGCGCTGGTGTATAGCAGGAACAACGCATAACTAAAGCCTTGGCCTTACCAAAGCCTTGGCTGTCCACTTGGGCTGTCCCAAGGCAGCCTCGAAAGCGGCAGCCTCGAAAGCGGCAGCCTCGAAAGCGGCGGCCTCGAAAGCGGGCTTGGCGGGCCGGGGCGAATTTGGCAGAAGGGCGGCTGATCCCTTTTTTGAGCATGATCTTTCGGGAAAGCGGCTTCCGGTTTTCTGGACCATGCATAGGAACCCTCGATGACGACAGAACCAGTGGCGGCAGAAGCGGTGGCGGCGGAGACCGGACGCGATTTCATTCGCGACATCGTCCAGGCTGACCTCGCGTCAAAGACGCACAGCCACGTCGTGACGCGCTTCCCGCCGGAGCCGAACGGCTACCTGCACATCGGCCACGCCAAGTCGATCGCACTTAACTTCGGCATCGCGCAGGAGTTTCCCGGCCACTGCAACCTGCGCTTCGACGACACCAATCCGACCAAGGAGGAGCAGGAATATATCGACTCGATCCAGGCCGACGTGCGCTGGCTCGGCTACGACTGGGGCGATAACCTCTATTTCGCCTCCGACTATTTCGAGCGCCTCTACGAATGGGCCGAGGAACTGATCAAGCAGGGCGATGCCTATGTCGACGACCAGAGCCAGGAGGAGATTCGCCTCGCGCGCGGCACGCTGACCGAGCCCGGCAAGAACTCGCCCTATCGCGACCGCTCGGTAGAGGAGAACCTCGACCTGTTCCGCCGCATGAAGGCCGGCGAGTTCCCGAACGGCGCGCGCGTGCTGCGGGCCAAGATCGACATGGCCTCGGGCAACATCAACATGCGCGACCCGGTGCTGTACCGGATTCTGCACGCACACCATCCGCGCACCGGCGACACATGGTCGATCTATCCGAGCTATGACTATGCCCACGGGCAGTCGGACGCGATCGAGGGCGTCACGCACTCGATCTGCACGCTCGAATTCGAGGATCATCGCCCGCTCTATGAATGGCTGCTCGACAAGCTGCCGGTGCCGTCCAAGCCCAGGCAGTACGAATTTGCGCGCCTGAACCTGACCTATACGCTGCTCTCCAAGCGCGTGCTGACCCAACTCGTGCGCGAGGGACATGTCGCCGGCTGGGACGATCCCCGCATGCCCACGATTGCAGGCTTGAAGCGGCGCGGCGTGCCGCCAGCGGCGATCCGCGAGTTCATCAAGCGGATCGGCGTGGCCAAGTCCAACAGCGTCGTCGACGTCGGCATGCTGGAGTTCTGCATCCGCGAGGAGCTGAACCGCACCGCGCTCCGGCGCATGGCGGTGCTGCGGCCGCTCAAGGTGGTGATCGAGAACTATCCGGAAGGGCAGGTTGAGGAGATCGAGGCGATCAACCACCCCGACGATCCCACGGCCGGCACCCGCAAGATCGCCTTCGGCCGCGAGCTCTATATCGAGCGCGACGACTTCATGGAGAACCCGCCGAAGAAATTCTTCCGCCTCTCGCCGGGCACCGAAGTGCGGCTACGCTATGCCTATTTCATCAAGTGCACCGGCGTCATCAAGAACGACGCCGGTGAGATCGTCGAGCTGCGCTGCACCTATGATCCCGCGACCAAGGGCGGCAACGCCCCCGACGGCCGCAAGGTGAAGGCGACCATGCACTGGCTGCCGGCGGCGCAGTCGAAACCGGCCGAGATCCGCATCTACAACCAGCTCTTCGCGACGCCCAGTCCGGACGCCGGCAACTTCGCCGCCGACCTTAATCCGCAGTCGCTGGAAGTGCTGACGGACGCGCGCATCGAGCCGGCGATCGCCGAGAGCAATTCGAACGAGGTAATGCAGTTCGAGCGCCAGGGCTATTTCGTGCGCGATGCCGACTCGACGTCGGACAAGATGGTGTTCAACCGCACCATTGGACTCCGCGATACCTTCGCCAAGGAAGTCAGCGGCAAGAGCTAGGGGCGGGCGAGATGCAGGGCGAAGCCGAGGAGATCGTCTCCGCCATCATGGCAAAATGGTCCGCCGGCTTCAGCAGGCTGGATGCCGCAGCACTCGCTTCGCTCTATTCGGAGCGCGCGTTCTTCTTCGGCTCCAATCCGACGCTCTATCGCGGCAGGGAAGGGGTTGAGGCCTACTTCAACGGCCTGCCGCGATGGCGCTCGCCGACCGTTCAGTTCTCTGACGTGCGCGCGGCGCAGGTCAGCCCTGATCTCATCAACATGGCTGGCACCGCGTCGTTCTTTCTGGGTGAGAGTGATCCGACGCTCTCAGTCAAGATCACCTGGGTCATCGTTCGTGAAGACGGCGACTGGAAAATCGCCAGCCATCACGTTTCATCGAAGACGCCGCTGATTGACCAATAGGCCGGTCACCCGGGCGGTCGTCGCTAGATGTCGTAATAGAGGTGGAACTCGTACGGATGCGGGCGTAGCCGGATTGGATCGACCTCTTTCTTCCGCTTGTAGTCGAGCCAGGTTTCGATCACGTCGGCGGTGAAGACGTCGCCACGGAGCAGGAAGGCGTGATCGCGCTCGAGCGCGTCGAGTGCCTGGTCCAGCGATCCGGGCGTCGACTTCACATCCTTCGCCTCGGCGGGCGGCAGGTCGTAAAGATTCTTGTCGATCGGGCTGCCCGGGTCGATCCGGTTGTTGATGCCGTCGAGGCCGGCCATCAGCATCGCGGAGAAAGCCAGATAGGGATTGCACGAAGGATCCGGCGAGCGGAACTCGACGCGCTTGGCCTTCGGGTTCGGCGAATACATCGGAATGCGGCAGCAGGCCGAGCGGTTGCGCTGGGAGTAGACCAGGTTGATCGGGGCCTCATAGCCCGGCACCAGGCGCCGATAGGAGTTCGTGGTGGGCGCGCAAAGCCCGCACAGCGCCCAGGCGTGGGTCAGGAGACCGCCGATATAGTAGCGGGCAAGCTGGCTCAGCTCGGCATAGTCGCCCCTGTCGTAGAACAGATTGGTCTCGCCCTTCCATAGCGACTGGTGAACGTGCATCCCTGAAGCGTTGTCCTCGAACAGCGGTTTGGGCATGAACGTCGCGGTCATGCCATGCTGCTTCGCGGTGTTCTTCACCACGTATTTGTAGATCATCAGATTGTCCGCCATGCGCGTGAGCGTGGTGAAGCGCATGTCGATCTCGTTCTGGCCGCCGGTCGCGACTTCATGGTGATGGGCTTCGATCTGGATGCCGAGTTCTTCCATCGTCAGCACCATTTCGGCGCGGAGATCCTGCATGCTGTCGGTGGGGGGAACGGGAAAGTATCCTTCTTTCGGGCGCGGCTTGTGGCCCAGATTCGGCACTTCCTCCTTGCCCGTGTTCCAACTGCCTTCACCGGAATCGATTTCGTGGAAGGCGTAATTGATGCCCTGTCCGTAGCGGACGTCGTCGAACACGAAGAATTCCGCCTCCGGACCGAAGTAGCTCGTATCGGCGCGCCCGGTGCCTTTCAGATGGGTTTCGGCCTTCTGGGCGATGTAGCGAGCATCGCGGCTATAGGATTGACCGGTCACGGGATCGCGGATGTTACAAATCAGGACCAGGGTCGATGCCAGCGAATACGGGTCGAGGAAAGCCGTGGTCGGATCCGCGACGACAAGCATGTCGCTTTCCTGGATTTCCTGAAAGCCGCGGATCGATGAGCCGTCGAAGCCAATGCCCTCGCTGAGAGCATCGATACTCGCCGCGCTCGGCGGGACGGAAAAATGCTGCCACACCCCCGGCAGGTCGGTGAAGCGCAGGTCGATCATCTGCACCTTCTCATCGGTGATCGCCTTCACGAGATCTTCGGCTGTCGTACATCTGGGAAACATGGCTTCGCTCCTGTCATGGAGAGCCGGTCACTAGAGGTCATGTTGTCGCTCCGCCGCGCGTTAAAGCGGCTTGCGACGAATCCTGCGCCACGTTCGCGGTTGCCGCACCGGAGCGTCAGCTTTGGTGCGGCCCGCGCATCAGCTTCATGGCGTCTTCGATATGCCGCCAGGTCTTGGCGAGTTCGACCTCGCCCTTTGCCTCGAGCTCAATGGCATTCTGCGCAGCTTCCGCAATGGCCTTGGCGCCATGTGCTTCCAAGAGCTGCCGCGCATAATCGTGGATTTCGATTTCTCGCATGGCGTCATGCTCCTCTCGTTCTGGACGCAACCTTGAATTCCGGTCGGGCCGAGAGCCGTAGACGTTGACACCTGATTGAGCGCAGCAGTTTGCATCCTGCTGCGGCGCACTTGCAAGCGTGCTTTCCGGGTGGTGGGCGGCGGGAAGCGGCTCCGGAACACGAAGAGCCGCAACACAACGCAGGTCAGGCGGGATGTCTTTCCGGCGCCGCGCCGCGTGACCATATGCATGGGAGAGGGGAGGTGAGCGTCATGCGCATTCAACACTGGCAGGACGTTGCCAGCTTGTTGGTGGGTGTGTGGCTGGTCGGGTCGCCGTTTGCCCTGGGCTTCGGCGGAGCGGCCGTCTGGATCACCATCGCGCTTGGGTTGGCTGTCATCCTGTTTGCCGTCGAGGCATTTGTCATTCCGTCCTATCTGGAGGAATGGGGAGAGATGCTGCTCGGACTGGCTCTGCTCTTGGCACCGTGGACGGTCGGCTACGAGCAGGTCTCGGCGACGGTAAGCAGCGTGCTGTCGGGCATGCTGGTGATCCTCTTGGCCGGCTGGGAGCTGCTGACGGATCGTGATTTCACCGCCTGGTGGCACGATCGCTGGCATCACCGCGCCGGCTGAGAAGGCGGGTTTGTCCGAGCCATCGGTCCGACCGCTACGCGGTAGCGGCCGGCGCGAGGGGATTGTTGCGGCAGAGGTGTCGACCCGCTCCTGCCGGATGTTGGATTCCCCCGCCACAGGGCTTGGTAGCCCCGCGGCAAGGGCTATTGGGCGTCACGATGCGGTTCTCGGTTCGACCTGCCCCCAGATGCTGGTCTTGTTCGTTTCCGGCATCAGGAAAACGGCGAGCACGAAGCAGATCGCAGGAACTAGGACCGGATAGATCAGCGCGTAGCCGACGCTGCCAGTGGCGGCGAAAGCCGCCGAGGTGATGAACGGCACCAAGCCGCCGCCCCAGCCATTGCCGATGTGATACGGCACCGACACCGACGTGTACCGGATTCTGCTGGGGAAGAACTCCGCAAGGAACGCGCCGACCGGCCCGTACACCATCCCGACGTAACAGACGAGGATGAAGATGATGAAGATTGCGATCGGATAGTTGATGTTTCCGGGGTGCGTGACCGTTCCGAGCCACAGATACAGCGGATAATAGGTGATCGCGGCAAGCAGCATGCCTCCCAGGATCACCGGTTTGCGGCCGATCAGGTCCGACAGCCAGCCAAAGAAGATCAGGCTCGGCGTCGCAAGTAGCAGCGCAGCCCCGACGATGTACGACGAGGTCAGCGCGTCCACCTTGGAGACCTGCTGCAGGAAGTACAGCGCCCAGAACTGACCGCTGTACCACACCACGCCCTGTCCGATCAGGACGATGATGGCGATTCCGATGTATTTGATGTTCGAGCTAAGGAACGCCTCCTTCCAGGGATTCCTGGTCATCTGCCCGCGGGCCTTGATCTCCTGGAAGATCGGCGTCTCCTGGAGCTGGAGGCGGATGTAGATGGCGATGGCCACCAGCAGGAATGACAGCAGGAACGGAACGCGCCATCCCCATTCGTTGAAGGCCTGATCGCCAAAATAGATCCGGGTCAGAATGATCACGGCCAGCGACACCACGATCCCGAGCGTCGGCGAGGTCTGGAGCCAGCCTGTGTAGTAGCCGCGTCTGTCGTCGGGCACATGCTCGGCAACATAGGTGATGGCGCCGCCATATTCGCCACCGAGGCACAGGCCCTGGATCATGCGCAGCCCGAACAGCACGAACGCTGCGGTGAGACCGATCGATTGATAGGTCGGGATCAGGCCGATCGCGCCCGTTCCCAGTCCCATTCCGGTGAGCGTGATGAGGAACGTGTACTTGCGGCCGACCCGGTCGCCCATCCATCCGAAGAGGAATGCTCCGAGCGGACGGATCAGGAATCCTGCAGTGAACAGGGCGATCGTGCTCAGCAGGGCTGCGACGGGGTGGGATTGTTCGAAGAACTTGACCGACAGAACGGCGGCCAGGCTGCCAAAGATATAGAAGTCATACCATTCGATGATGTTTCCGACCGACGCGGCAACGATCACCCGGCGAAAATCGCTCGGTACTTGAATTGCCATGTGCTGCTCCTTTGGTTCAAAGGCTTCTCCTCGCGTTTTTCAGCGCTCTGTTCGCTCGCGGAGTGCGCGTGATGCGTGACGCTACAGGCCTGATTTGCGAGTTGCGTCCGCAACGCCGGTCTCAGGGAAGCCTTGAACCACCTGAGAAGGGCTCCAGCGGTCTTCGAACCGCGAGCCACCACTGCCTCTTTCCCATCTGTCCGGGTTGAGGCGTGACGGTACTCTAATCCTCAATGGGACTGTGGCCTTATGAGACTTTCGGCTCAATCGGGCTTGGAGCGCTAACATCGGATACGCGCCGGCAGGGCGTCCTTTCCTCCGTATTCCGCATCTGTTCCGCTATCCCGCGGATACCCGGTTCCGGTAGCTTTGTTGAAGCAGGAATACTCCAGGGCGCAGGATGTCGGACGAGGGCAGGACGCCGGGCGGCAGGCGCGGCTATGCCGGCACCTGGCCGCCCCGCGAGGCGGTGGCGCCGGCGGGTGGTTATGCCCCGATCGGCGTCGGCGCCTGGCCGCCAATCGTCGAGACGTTGCGCCAGTGGGTCCGGGCGGAAGCGGGCGCCGGACGGCTTCTGCCCTGGGTGCCGGTCGCGTTCGGCTGCGGCATCGCGCTTTACTTCGCCGCCGACCATGAGCCAGTGCTGTCGGTCGCGGTCATCGTGGCTATCGCGCTATGCGCTGTCGCGTTCCTGCTCAGGCGGCGGCAGGCGTTCGCTGCCGCCGTCATCATTGCCGCCGTTGCGACGGGTTTTGCGGTTGCCACCTGGCGCACCGCGCGGGTCGCACATGGCGTGCTGGCGCGGCCGATGTTTTCGGTGTCGCTCACCGGATTTGTCGAGACACGTGACATCCGCGAGCGTACCGACCGTTTCGTGCTGCGCGTCGCGAGCATCGAAAGCCAGCGCGGCGCGCCGAAGCTCGAGCGTGTCAGGCTGTCGGTGAAGAAGGGCACTGCCCCTGACGTCGGCAGCTTCGTCGAATTGAAGGCACGGCTGCAGCCGCCGCTCGCTCCCTTACGGCCCGGCAGCTACGATTTCAGCCGCGATCTCTATTTCCAGGGCATCGGCGCCTCCGGTTTCGTACTCGGCGCGATCAAGACGACGGCGTCGCCGGAAGGCCGCGGATTTGCGCTGCGCTATGCGGCGTTCATGCAAGGCATGCGCGATGCGATCGATGCGCGGATCCGCAACGTGCTCGAAGGCGACAATCGCGCGATCGCGACCGCACTCCTGACCGGCCGGCGCGATGCGATCTCCGAGCCGGTGAATGATGCGATGTTCATCTCGGGGCTCGGCCACGTACTCTCGATCTCGGGCTATCACATGGCGGTGGTCGCGGGCGTGGTCTTCTTCGCAGTCCGCGCCTTGCTCGCACTGTTCCCGGTGCTCACTGTGGGCTTTCCGATCAAGAAATGGTCCGCCGCGGCGGCGCTGGTCGCTGCCGCCTTCTATCTGCTGCTGTCGGGAGCGGAGGTCGCGACGCAGCGCTCGTTCTTCATGACTGCGGTGGTGCTGATCGCCGTCATGGTGGACCGCCGCGCGGTGACGTTCCGGACGCTCGCAGTCGCGGCCATGATCGTGCTCGCGATCGCACCGGAAGCGCTGGTTCATCCGAGCTTTCAAATGTCGTTTGCGGCCACCCTCGGGTTGGTGGCGCTGGTGCAGATTGGCATGCCGCATCTGTTTGCCGCGCCCGATCATTCCGCGACCGCGCGGATCGCGCTGTGGGGCGGGCGCGAGATTGCGATGCTGCTGCTGGCCTCGCTGGTAGCGGGGCTGGCGACCACGCCCTATGCCGCCTTTCACTTCCATCGGGTGGCGCCCTTCGGCGTGCTTGCCAATCTGGCGGCGATGCCGGTGGTGTCGGCGCTGGTGATGCCGGCTGGGCTGCTTGGCCTGCTGGCGATGCCGTTCGGCTTCGATGGCGTGTTCTGGGCGATCATGGGCAGCGGCATCGACTGGATGATCGTGGTTGCGCAATGGGTCGCCGCGCTGCCGGGCGCAGTCGGCCACGTCAGTGCGTTCGGGATCGGCCCGCTGATCGCCGCGAGCCTGGGCGTCATCCTGCTCGGGCTGTTGCGCACGCCGCTGCGCTTCGCCGGCGCGGCGGTGCTTCTCATTGCGGTGGTCTGGGCGGTGAGGGCGCCGCAACCCGACATCCTGATTTCCGGCGACGGCCGCAATGTCGCCGTTCGCGGCGGTGACGGGCGGTTGCACCTGATGCGGACCGCGAAGGACGCGTTTCTCGCCAAGGAGTGGCTTGCCGCGGATGCCGATGCCCGCAGCGCGAGCGATCCTTCGCTCACGGAGGGCGTGTCCTGCGATGAGAGCGGCTGCGTGACCTCTGTGGCCGGTGGCGCGTTCATCGCGCTCACGCAGCGATCCGAGGCGCTCGCGGACGATTGCGAACGGGCGGTGCTGATCGTGACCGCACGGCCGGTGCCACAAGGCTGTGCGGCGGCGGTCATCGATGCCGAGCGCCTGCGGCGGCAGGGCGGGCTGGCGCTGCGGCGGAACCGGAACGGCTTCGTCATCGATGCGGTCAAGCCCGCCGGCCTCGACCGGCCGTGGTCGCCTGCGGTGTCAGGCGAAGGCGAACCCGAGACCACGATCCGGATCCAAGGGGCACCCGCGCTGCGCGCCATCGATGCGACCCCGTCCGAGTCCGACCTGCAGCCGGAAGACTGAGCGCTCCCGTCAATCTCCACCGGCGTTGGCCGGCAGCTCGAAGGCGCCGAGCCGAAATTCGTCGGGACCGCCCGAATGCGACGGCACTTGCACGAGCGTGAAGCTCGCATCCGGAAATCGCTCCCAGATCGCGAGATCTTCCGCTGCGACGGTGAGCCAGCCGAACCTGAACATGTATCGGCCGGGCTGGGCCACCCGTCCGGCTTTTTGCCATGTGATCTTGGTGACCACCGATCATGCCCCTTGCGAATAGTTCAACAAAACCACATCTGCCCCGGGATGGCCTCCGGGGCCGCTCGAATACTTTGCTTTTCACCCGCGGCAACGTCCCGCCGGCCGAGACCGGCGGCGCACGCTGCCCGAAGCTCTCAGCCGATGAACAGCGGGTTCGGCGCGGGGCGCTGGTCGACCGCCTTCGGTGCCGGCTCTGCAACATGATGCGTCACGGGCAATTGCAGCACGGTCGCCCGCTGCCCTTCGCAGAGCTGGGTCACCAGCACATGGCTGCCATCGGGGAAGTCGATCGCGTCGTGATGACGATCCCGAATATGCGCATCGATCTGGTTGAACTTGCCGACACGGAAGCCGGTCGTCTTGGTCCAGATCCAGCGATTGTCGTAGCGGACGTTATCGGCGAACGCGAGTTCGGTCCCGGGAAGCATGCAGACTGCGACCGTCGGATCGCTTTCCGAAGCGAAGCCGCGGGTCGAGGTACCGCGGAAGGTGGTGGTGATAAGCGTCTCTCCAACCTGGGCGGGACGCGTCGCCACGGCATGCAGGCTATAGTCACACATCGGATTGCTCCTCATTCGAGATAGCCGACCCGGCCTGGGAAGAGGCGCAGGCCTCTATCAGAGTGGACGATAACTTATAAGCCTCTGCTCCGTTCTTGGCATTTGTACGGCCCGCGCCCTCTAGCCGTTCACAAACACGATAGGAGGCGCTGCCGCACATCTCCTTGCACCGAGAGTGCCCCGGCGAACTTACCGGGGCTCTTATTCTAATCACTCTAAATCGTTCTTGTCAGTGTCCTTGAGGGCAGATCACCCACCAAAGTACCAGACGAGCTGCTGCGTCCTCGTCGGCTCAGTACTTGCGATAAAGCCCGATCAGCTTGCCCTGGATCCGCACCCGGTTCGGCGGCAGGATGCGGACTTCGTAGGCCGCATTGGCAGGCTCAAGCGCGATTGACGCGCCGCGGCGCCGGAAGCGCTTCAGCGTCGCTTCCTCCTCATCGATCAGCGCCACCACGATGTCGCCGGTGTTGGCGGTGTCGTTACGCTGGATCAGCGCCATGTCGCCGTCGAGGATGCCGGCCTCGACCATGGAATCGCCGCGCACCTCGAGCGCATAATGCTCGCCGGAGCCGAGCATGTCGGGCGGCACGCTGATGGTGTGGCTGCGGGTCTGCAGCGCCTCGATCGGCGTACCCGCCGCGATCCGGCCCATCACGGGAACGGCGACGGGACGGTTGCCATCGTCTTCGGCCACGGCCGCGCTGGTCGTGCGCTTGCCGAGCGTGCCCTCGATGACGCTCGGCGTGAAGCCGCGGCGGCCGTTGCCGGCGGCGGAGAGCTCAGGCAGTTTGATCACCTCGATCGCGCGGGCGCGGTTCGGCAGGCGGCGGATGAAGCCCCGTTCCTCCAGCGCCGTGATCAGGCGGTGGATGCCGGACTTCGAGCGCAGGTCGAGCGCGTCCTTCATCTCGTCGAAGGAAGGAGGCACGCCGGCCTCTTTCAGCCGTTCGTTGATGAAACGCAGAAGTTCATACTGTTTGCGCGTAAGCATCGCGAGCATTCCCCCGGTTGGTAGCGTCGTTCGATCCGAGACTTGAGAAGAGCTGATCTCGGGAGTCACGCACTCCCATTCGTAGACAGCGAGTTTCGAAACAAATCATGAACGGACACTATATGTTCGATATGTGTTCCGCAACCACTTAATTTCTGGTGAACGCGACCAGAGATGCTCCGGCAGGTGTTGGTCGCAGCGTCATTCAGGCAATCGGAGGATGTCGCAAGGCGCGCCTTTTGCTGCGGCCGGCGCGAATGGCGGACGGATCACAAGTGCCTGCGCCGCAGTGAGATTCCCAAGCAGCGAACTGTCCTGCTTGGTGACCGGCGTTGCGATCAGCGTGCCGTCGTCGCGCTCTTCGAGTAGCGCACGAAGATAATCTTCGCGCTGATCGTTGGCGGCGAGATCGCGGCCGAGCAGGGCGCTTTCCGTCACGTGATGAATCGCCGAGCGGCCGAGCAGGGCCCGAATCAACGGCACCAGGAACAGATAGGCGCAGACATAGGACGACACCGGATTGCCGGGCAGGCCGATCACTCGCATCGCGCCGAGCCGGCCA
This sequence comes from Bradyrhizobium sp. Crot121, assembly GCF_059512385.1. NCBI lineage: Bacteria > Pseudomonadati > Pseudomonadota > Alphaproteobacteria > Hyphomicrobiales > Nitrobacteraceae > Bradyrhizobium > Bradyrhizobium sp. Crot121. The sequence goes on from NZ_JCAMOR010000111.1 coordinate 15,845, forward strand.
TGCATCATCGGCTTGCCCGGCCGCATCGCGATCTTCCAGAACGCCATGGTCACGCCCTCGGCCTCAAGCGACGGCTTCACGAGGTCATGGTCGCCGACCGAGGCGCCGCCGGTGGTGATGAGGATGTCGGCGCCCGCGGCATGCGCGCGGCGTATGCCGTGGGTGGTGGCGGCAACCGTGTCGGCGGCGACCCCCAGATCGATCGCTTCAGCGCCTTCTGCACGCGCCATCGCCCGCAGCGCATAGCCGTTGGAATAGACGATCTGGCCTGGACCCGGAGAGGTGCCCGGCATCACGAGTTCGTCGCCGGTCGCGAGCACGGCGACCTTGGGTCGGCGCCGCACGGGGAGTTCCGGATAGTTCATCGACGCCGCCAGCGACAGCGCGCGGTCGGTCAGCCGGCTTCCGCGCCTCAGCAGCACGTCACCCTCGCGGAAATCGACGCCGGCGGGCCGGATATGCCGCCCGGCGACAGCGGCCTCGGTGATGGTGATGTGATCGCCATCGACCCGGGTGTCCTCCTGGATCACGACCGCATCGGCGCCGGCGGGAATGACGCCTCCGGTGAAGATCCGTGCCGCTTCCCGCGGACCAAGTTCCCGATCGAACGGCCGGCCCGCGGCGACTTCGCCGATCACCTTCAGCCGCGCGCTCAAGTCGGCGGCATCGGCGGATCGCACCGCATAGCCATCCATCGCCGACATCGCCAGTGGCGGCTGAGTACGCTTTGCCGCGACGTCACGGGCAAGCGTGCGGTGATAGGCGGCATCGAGTGCGACCATCTCTTCCGGCAAAGGTTCCGCGCCGGCGAGAACCGCGGCAAGCGCATCGGCGACCGGCATCAAGGCCACGGGCAACTCCTAAATTCCGAGGGCGAGAAGCGCGTTCGTCACATCATCCGGTGATGTGACGTGAATGGCTGCGAGGCCCATCGCCCGTGCGCCGCGGATGTTCTCGGCGGAATCGTCGAAGAACACGATGCGCGAAGCCGGCACGCCGATCGCCTTTATCACGTAATCATAGGCGTCCGCGTCAGGTTTCCGTAGCCCGATCGTGGAGGAGAAGAAGATCTGACGGAAGTGGCCGAGCACGTCCGAATAGGCTGTCGAGAAATGCTCGATATGAGGCGGATTGGTATTCGAGAACGCATAGAGCGGCAGACGCGTCTTGGCGCGCGCCAGGTGCTCGGCGATTCCCGGCATCTCGCCGGCGAAGATCGCGTTCCAGCCTTCCAGGAACTGGGCGTCGGAGATGCTGATGCCGAGCGACTGCCGCAGGCCTGCGAAGAAGGCGGCGTCATCGATCTTGCCAACCTCGTGATGTCTGTAACTCTCGTCCATGACAAAGCGGGTGGCGAGCTCGCCGGGCTCGCAGCCGGCATGGCCGGCCCAGGTGGTCATCACCTTGCCGAAATCGATATCGAGCACGACGCGGCCGAGGTCGAACAACAGGACATCGGCGGAGCCGGGGGAAAGGGACGGTTGGGTCATGGCGACGGTTGTGTACGAAAATCCCAAGGGGGCGGCAATGTCTTCGTTCGCGGGCCTGCAGGATGGGTAGAGCGAAGCGAAACCCATCGCGATGGAGCAAGCGGTGCGAATGATGGGTTTCGCTTCGCTCTACCCATCCTACGACCGTAGTCCTGGGGAAACGCTCTCTCCACCGTCATTGCGAGCGCAGCGAAGCAATCCATTTCTCCGCAAGTGGCGCGATGGATTGCTTCGCTGCGCTCGCAATGACGGGGATGGGTTCTGATTCAACTTTCAAACAGCATGAGGATGTGAGTCCGCATTCTCGCGGCGTTGTTCGCCCGAGCTTTGCGTTACTCTCGGCCCTCTCATCGAACAGAGGGCGCAGGGAAAGCCGGGTGCCGGTTGCACCCATGGGTCCCGTGCAACAAAAAGCACGG
>NZ_JCAMOR010000112.1:0-17567 GCF_059512385.1 Bradyrhizobium sp. Crot121
ACCATCAAAAACGCCACAAACCGCCGCGCCTGTCGGTGGATAACAACGAGCGATAATGTTGCCTTATCGTTCGTTTTGCTCATGATAGAGAGAATGCCCGATAGCGCCGCCCAGAACCCGAACATTCGTGCGCCAGAGAGCTCCGCGCCGCCTGAGAGCCCCGGCTCCAGCCGTCGATCGTTCCGCCGTCGAAACGTCGGCCGAGATCGGCGGCGGCCTCCCCGCCCCGCTTCCGGCCGCGGACTCCGGCCTGCCGGCGCATCTCGAACGGCTCGCCGAGCGCGCCCGCGACTATGTCGGGGCGGCAAGCTCGGCCAACACGCGCCGGGCTTATGCCTCCGACTGGAAGCACTTTTCCGGCTGGTGCCGGCGCCAGGGCCTCGAGGTGCTACCGCCCTCCCCCCAGACGGTCGGGCTTTACATCACCGCCTACGCTTCGGGCGCCGCGACGGCTGATCGCCAGGCCAATTCCGTCGCGACGATCGAGCGCAGGCTCTCAGCGCTGACCTGGAACTATGCGCAGCGCGGGACGCCGCTCGCCCGCATGGACCGGCACATCGCGACCGTGCTCGCCGGCATCCGCAACACCCACGCCGCCCCGCCCCGGCAGAAGGAAGCCGTGCTGCCGGAAGACATCATCGCCATGCTCGAGACCCTCAATCGCGGCACCTTGCGAGGCCTCAGGGATCGCGCCATGCTGCTGGTCGGCTTCGCCGGCGGTCTGCGGCGCTCGGAAATCGTCGGCCTGGATTGCGGCCGCGACCAGACCGGGGACGGCCGCGGCTGGGTCGAGATCGGCCGCGGCTCGTCCGACGCCACCTGCCCGATCGTCGCCCTGCAGATCTGGCTGAAGCTGGCCCGGATCGGCCACGGGCCGCTGTTTCGCCGAGTGCGCGACCAAGGCAAGGATGTCGGGCCGGACCGGCTGGCCGATCAGCAGGTCGCCCGGCTGGTCAAACGCGCGGCGATCTGCCGGAAGGCGAGCGGGAGACGAAGTTCGCCGGGCATTCCCTCCGTGCCGGCCTCGCCTCCTCAGCGGAGGTCGACGAGCGCTACGTGCAGAAGCAGTTGGGCCATGCCAGCGCCGAGCTGACCCGCCGTTATCAGCGGCGCCGCGACCGCTTCCGCGTCAATCTGACGAAGGCGGCGGGGCTCTGAGGCCGCTTCCCGCTGATTAGAACCGATATGCCCAATCGCGCATTCCGATAAACATGATGCGCCACGACTGGTCGATAAGTTTGTACCACGCGTAGCAACAGTGATCGAGGATGTCGTTGTAGGATTTGCACACGCGGTTCGAAAGCCAGTTGTCACGAAGGAACTGCCAGACGTTCAAAAGTCAGAATCAACTCGACGTGCAGACTCCACACAGTTCGAGAGAACGGCTAGGCCGTGTGGACTCTTGGGATTCTCAAATCAGATTGAACGTGATTCAAGGCTTTCTTTTAGGAGGAAGCCTTGGGCGTCAAGGATCGGCTGGTTCTAAGCGATGCGCAATGGGATCGAATATCCGGCTTGATCATCGGCCGGCCGGACCAGCGCGGTTCGACGGGGCGCGATAACTCGGATGTTCGTCGAGGGCGTTTTGTGGATTGTGCGCACCGGCTCGCCGTGGCGCGATCTGCCTGAAGCGTTCGGCGACTGGAATAGCGTGTTCCGGCGCTTCAGCCGATGGAGCGCCAAAGGGGTCTGGCTGCGCATGTTCGAAGCGCTGGCGGATGATCCAGACTTTGAATACCTGATCGTCGATTCCACCATCGTCCGCGCCCACCAGCACGCCAGCGGCGCAAAAGGGGGGCTCAAAATCAGGCCATCGGTCGATCGCGCGGCGGCCTGACGACTAAGATCCATATGGCCGTCCGCGGCCTGGGCTGTCCGGTCCGTTTCTTCCTGACGGCAGGCCAAGCCGGTGATGCCCCGCAAGCCCAGCCCCTCGTCGAGGGCCTTGCGGCCGAGTTCGTCATGGCGGATGCGGCCTACGATTCCGACGCGTTCAGAGCCGCCATCGCCGCAAAGGGCGCACAGGCCGTCATTCCAAACAATCCTTCGCGGACCAAGAAATATCCGCTCAACAAGCCCCTTTACGCCGAGCGTCACCTCGTCGAATGCTGCTTCTCAAAACTGAAGCAGTTCAGGCGTGTCGCCACGCGCTACGAAAAGACCGCGCGAAACTACTTCGCCGTCGTCGCCATTGCCGCCACTCTGCTCTGGATAAGGTAACTGTCCACACGGCCTAGTCGCCGAGCGTACGGCGCTGATCAACCAGTTGCGCTCCATTCTTTTGGAGCGTGGATTGGCGGCCTGCCAAGGCTCAGTCTTCCAGTCGACGATGATATTCATCGGGCCTCCCTTCTTTGTTGCTGTCCAATCAGTCGGCGAGCCCGATCATCACGGACAGCATGTTGTTCAGCGCCAGCATATCGGCGCCTGACAGATGGCCTATCACCGGGCCGCATTTGGCACGCGGATAGGCCAGAACCTTGTCGACCATGACCTGTGAGACGAGTTTGAGACCGTTCGAGGCCGTCGGCTCGATGGTGAGCCGATATAGCGGGGCATCGGCGATCGTGCCGGTGAGCAAGACCACGAGCACGCTGTCCGCCGCATTGAGCACATCGGACTGGATGACGACCGCCGGACGGGGCTTGCCGTAGTCGCCCTGTGCCGAAACCGTGACGAGATCCCCTCTCCTCACGATTCAGGCCATTCAGTCGCGGCGGCAATGAAATCCAGCGCCTCCGCTTCCTCGGGCCGGCCGCGCAGCAGCAATCCCTGCCGCCTGGCTTCGGCGGCAAATTCCGGCTTGTGGGGATCAGGCACCCAGATACGCAGCTGCTTCATGCCGCGATGCTGCTGCTGCTGGCGGTAGCGCTGAAACTTGGTCAGGCCGTCATCGGTGTGCTTGGGCCGCGCCATATGAGATCTCCATCAGTTGCGCGCTACTTTACTATAAAGGTTGGCGCTACCAAACCGTTCCATGAATTAGGCCCGCGTTTTCGTTTTCTTCAGCCGGGCATTCATCTGCGCCATCAGGATCGGCCCGAGCGAGAACTCCCCTGCCCCGGCTTTCGCCGTCAGGCCGCGCAGATAGCCGCCGGCGGAATTGATGGTGGCGCTCCGCTCGAGGATGCAAGCGACAACGATCGCGGCCTGGACCTCACCCATAACGCACTGCGCCTCCTCCCAAGCGCTGGGACTGATCCCGAGCATCGGCCGGACCACAGCGGCCGTCGCCAGGAAATCGCGCCAATTCGAAATCTGGCCGTCCTTGGCGTAATCGGCCAGGTCGCCACACGCCTGCAGTACCATTCCTAAGGGATAGCTCCCCTCCCCTCCCCTCGGCGCTTGTTGGTCTGGCGACGGCCTAGCCGCCCTGCCTTTTTTGAAGGCTGGTTCAAGATCAATAAAGGAGTTTGGATTTGAATTCTGTTTGTGCGGCTCAGAATGGGCCTCATTGGAGTCCAGATTCGACGTTTTGACGTGTGATTTCAGCAGATCAAGCACGTCGTCGGCAAGTTGAGAAAGCGTATCGGCGGCCTCCTCCAGCTGCTCAAGTGTTGGCGAGCGTGGAATTCCGTCCACGATCGCCCGGAATCCGACGTGAATCCTGGGCCAGTCGGCGGGTACGCTCTCCTCAATGCCGGAGGCGATCATCTTGGCGATGTCGCGCCGGCATAGCGTGATGCGCTCGCGGGCCAGCTTCACGGCCCTGATCTCGGCCGCGATCTCCTCGGCTAGGCGCTCGATCTCATCGGAACGGGCAACCAACGGCGAGATGTCGAAGCCGAAGGCGCGATCGATCTCCCCTGCCATATCCTTTCTGGCATAGCGCTTGCCGTTCGGTGAGTCCCGGCGAACGATCAGGCCAGCATCGACCAGGGCCGCCAGATGACGTTTCAACGTTGAGATCGGCATGCCATGGGCTCGCAGAGACAACTGGACGTTCGACGGGAAGACGATCAGATCGTCCTCTCCGGTGAGCGCCGTCTCCGGATGGAAAGTCAGCAGCGCATTCAGGACCGCCAGTGAACGTTCGGAGACACCGAGTTTCGGCCTGGCCGTGCAGAGAGCCTGGAAGATCTTCCATTTGTGGACGACCTTTTCGGGCGGCCGCGAAGTCGCGACGATCTGCGTTGCCACATGGGTAAGCGTCAACGGTCGCCGCCCAAAGGGCGTCGTTGGGGCACGTGTCTGCATTTGTTGTCAGGCAAAAGAAATTTGCTCGCCGAATCGACGCCTAGGACTCTTGACAGCGATTCGCGGAAGGTGTTTTCTCAAATCCGCCAAGATTGATGAGAAAGGGCTTCCGGGGCTTCGCTTCGGGGGCCTTTTCTTTTGCGGCTGCTCCTTGGTTCTGGGTTGATCGTTACGCGGTTAGGGACGCAAACTGGGGGTTGCCAGATGCCAACTCCTACTGGCCGTCGAGCCAATCGTCGTAGAGAGACGCCATCCGGCTTTCGAGCCACTCACCGAACGGGCGGCCATCCTTACGCGAAGACCCATCATTCTTGGGGATCTTCACGGTCATATCGCCAGACGGCGACCGCTTAACGAGTGCGAACTCGGATCCATTGCGACCCGCGATCGGAGAAAAGTCCGCAGCTGCGGACTTTTTCGTTTCCCTCCTGGAAGCCGCAGCGAAAACGGCATTGAAGCGCTCATCGCTACCGAGTCTCAGAAACTCAGTGTCGCCGAGAAGTCTGCGGCAAACCTTCATATTCGACGGGATGGTCTCCGCCAGAGTGGCCCATCTTGGCCGCCCAACAGAAGGGGCGGGGCCGATCGCGATGATGACATCTTCGGGAATCATCGAAGCAACCTCGATCATTTTGTAGACCGTCGATTTGCTGGCCGAGATGGCAGAAACGAGACGTTCGCCCTTGAGGCCGCGATCTTTCAGTCGCCGAGCAAACAGGCACTTCTCGATGAAAGAGGTGTTGTTACGCTCGTTGTTCTCCTGCCCCTGAGCGACCAGGGCCTCTTCCTCGCCAATGTCCGTGACGACGGCTTTCAGGGGTCGGCCGAGAGCTTTAACAGCCGCCACGCGCCGATGGCCGAAGACCGTGAGATAGCGGCCTGGTGCTGACGGGTTCGGCCGGAGCAGGGCAGGGACCCTCTGGCCGCTTTCGGCGATGCTAGCTCGCAGCGACTCGTTCTCGTCAGATGCCGGATCGTCGAGGCGATCGCGAATAGGCGAGGGGTCTATGAGAGCCGGATCGATCTCGACGACATTGACGCCAGATTGCAGCTGCTTGTTGAGATCGCTAACCGTCTCCTGGAGCCGGCGCGTTTCTTCAGCCGAATTCTCCAGGATGCCGCTTAAGGTGCTAAGAGGCCCGGCCCGCTGGACGGGTTGCTTAACCTGCTGCGTACTCGAATCTGATTGACCGCCCGCCGGGATAACGTTGGAGAAGATGTTCTTCCTCATCAGCGTCCCCAAGCTCGATGGATGAGTTGCTCGATCTCGCTGTTGACCGCGTTGACGGTCTCAAGAGCGCGATCGTAGGTGGCGCGGACAAACTGATTACGCTCGACCTCGTAGATTGTCTGGCTGGTCAACCCAGCATCCGAAATGGCCGTCGATTTGTAGGTCGGATGGTTGAGAATGTGCTCGCCGAAGACGGTCCGCATAAACCCGGCCATCTGATTTTGAGGCCCGTCGGCTGACTCGAAACGCGTCAGAAGATAGCGCAGCCAATGGTAATTCGGCTCAGCCCCGGTGTTGCTCGCGATCACATCCAGCAGGTCGCCGAGCATGGTCAGGAACTGAGACATCGACATCACGTCAAGCATCTGGGGATGAACGGTGATCAGAACCGATGTGGCGGCGAACAGTGCGCCGAAGGTGAGATATCCAAGCTGGGGAGGGCAGTCGATGATGACGAGATCGTAATCGTCGTCCACCTCACTGATGGCGTTCTGGATACGAGCGAAGATTGATGCCGCAGGCAAATGCCGCTCATGGAGTATCCGCGGCGTCGCATGCTCGTATTCCATCAGCTCGAGACCGGCCGGGACCAGATCGAGCCCTGGAATGTAGGTCTTGCGGATGATCTCGCGGATGCTGCGCGCCTCACTGTCGTAGCGGATGGCGCCGTAGATGGTGTGATCGGGCTCGACATCGACCTCCGGCGCGACGCCGAACATTGTTGTCAAACTGGCTTGCGGATCGAGGTCGATGACCAGCACACGATAGCCATGCAGGGCCAAGTACTGCGAGAGATTGGCGGCCGTGGTTGTCTTGGCCGAGCCGCCCTTGAAATTCAGAATCGAAATGATCTGGAGCGCCTCGCCATCCCGTCGCCCAGGGAGATATTTCTCCGAGGAACGTGGTTTGGCGCCCAGGGTTTTACGAAGAGTCTGGATGTCTTCCAGCGTGTAGGTGCGGCGGGACTGCCCCTTGCTGGTCAAGTCCTCACCGTATGCGATCGCCGTCTGACGGAGCCAGCTTTCCGTCACCCTCAAGAGAGCCGCCACTTCGGAGGGAGACATTTTGCGGAAAGCCTTCGCGGCCGTCGGCGGAAAGCTCTTCAGGCGGTGCTCGGTCAGATTCCGGGAAAGCGCTGTCCCTTGCTCTTTTATGAGACTGCGGACCTGCGTTCCCTCTGTATCGATGCTGGCTGTCACTTGCGCTTTCCAGACGAACTGCGGATGATTTGCGTCATTAAAGGTTTTCTGCCGATTCCACAGAGTCGCGCAAGGACTATTTTTGCAAGTTGTCGCCTCGAAGCTCCGATTTTGGCCAATCAATGAGAACGGGCGTGACCCGTGGGGCACGATCGCCGGGCTTCTGGCACCTCCGCACGCGGATCGCATCGGCGCGTTGAACGCATTTATTGCATTCCAATCAATAGCATAACTGCGCGCTTCATTGAGAATGCGGCCCTGCCGGGGCTCATGGTTTTATGAGGGGCGCCAGCGCTCGCTATTCACGATCCCACGACCGCTTTCAGGCTTTGTCGATGCCGACCCACCCGGGCATGGAGAACCCCGCTCATAATTTCATTAGTCGCGCCGGCCCCGCGATGGTGGCTTTTAGCCCTTCGAACCCGACAGATTCGGAGCAACACGCATGCGGGCCATCGCCGTTCCACCCAAAACTGACAGTCACTCGGCTGTCCTTCTCGATTCGATGCATAGACTTCGCGCCCGCGTCTTCCGCGAGCGCCTGAACGTCGTGGTCAGGGACGGGCACGAGGCCGATCAGTTCGACCCCTGCCGGCCGACCTACATCCTGGCGCTATCCGACCGAAACGAGGTCGCGGGCTGCGCCCGATTGCTTTCCACGACAGGGCCGACGCTGCTGTCCGTGCGCTTTCCCGAGTTGATCGCGTCGGGCCTGCCTCACGCCGCCATGATCGAAAGCTCGCGCTTCTGCGTCGACACGTCGATGGAGACGGGGAGGGCAGGGCAGGCGCTTCATGACGCCACCTGGACCATGTTCGCGGCGATCATCGAATGGTCGATGGCGAACGGCTATTCCGAACTCGTCACCGTGACCGCCGCCCGCATCGAGCTAATCCTGCGCCGCGCGGGCTGGCCGATGGCGCGGATCGAAGAGCCCAAGCCGATCGGCAACACGGCGGCCATCGTCGGCCTGCTGCGGACGGACCGGGCGAGCTTCGAGCACGTGCGGCCGAACGACTCCGCCTCGTCGATCTATCCGCTCCCGCAAGCGGCTTAAAGGGAGCCCGTCGCGATGACGCAATTGCGCTCTCATCCGCGCCTGATCCGCAAGCTGCAGGAAGCCCTGGGCGACCAGCTCTGCGTCGCCCTCGAGGACGCAAGCGTGGTGGAGATCATGCTCAATCCGGACGGCAAGCTGTTCATCGAACGGCTCGGCCACGGCATGGCGGCGACCGGAGAGATGACCGCGGCCGCCGCGGAGATCGTCATCGGCAGCGTGGCGCATGCGCTCAATTCCGAAGCCGATGACGAGCAGCCGATCATCTCCGGCGAATTGCCGATTGGCGGCCACAGGTTCGAGGGGTTGCTGCCCCCGATTGTCAAGGCGCCGGCCTTCACGATCCGCCGGCGCGCGTCGCGGCTGATTCTGCTTGCCGACTATGTGAAGAACCGGGTGATGACGGAGCGCCAGGCCGACATCATTCGTAACGCCGTCGCCTCGCGCCTCAACATCGTCATTTCCGGGGGCACCGGGTCGGGCAAGACGACGCTGGCGAACGCCGTCATCGCGGAGATCGCCGAGACAGCGCCTGACGACCGCATCCTGATCCTGGAGGACACGGCCGAGATCCAGTGCCCGGCCGAAAACGTAGTCGCGTTGCACACCAGCGACACCGTCGACATGGCCCGGCTTCTCAAGAGCACCATGCGGCTCAGGCCCGATCGCATCGTCGTGGGCGAGGTCCGCGACGGCGCCGCGCTTACGCTGCTCAAAGCCTGGAACACAGGCCATCCCGGTGGCGTAGCCACCGTTCATGCGAACACCGCCGAGTCGGCCCTGCGCCGGCTCGAGCAGCTCATCGCCGAAGCGAGCCAGCAGCCGATGCGTGAGGTAATCGGCGAAGCCGTCGACCTGATCGTCTCGATCGAGCGGACCACGAGGGGCCGCGTCCTGCGCGACATCCTCCACGTCGAGGGCTTCGTCAACGGCCGCTACCAGACCGAATCCTATTGCCCAAAGGAGGAAACCAATGTCGCCTGACCGCCTTGCCGCCCGCATCGCGCTGGGGCTCGCGCTCGGCCTGCTGATCACTCATCCCGCGCTTGCCTCCTCGGGCGGCAGCCTGCCTTGGGAAAGTCCGCTTGAGCAGATCCAGAAATCCATCACCGGCCCGGTCGCCGGCTTCATCGCACTCGCGGCCGTGGCGGTCGCCGGCGGCATGCTGATCTTTGGCGGCGAGCTGAACGATTTCGCGCGGCGGCTGATGTACATCGTACTCGTCGCCGGCATCCTGCTTGGTTCGACCCAGATCGTCGCCCTGTTCGGTTCCACCGGCGCTTCGATCGGCACCGTCGCAACCGACACAACGGCCACCCCTGTCTCACCCGGCATCCGGGCAGGGGAGGGGGCTCATGGCTGAAGCCGGCTCCGCTCTCGCCCGCTCGCGTATCCACCGCGCGCTCTCGCGTCCCAATCTGCTGATGGGCGCCGACCGCGAGCTCGTGCTGTTGACGGGCCTCGCGGCCGTCATCCTGATTTTCGTGGTGCTCACCTGGTATGCGGCACTGCTCGGCGTCACGATCTGGACCTTCACTGTCGGCCTGCTGCGGATGATGGCGAAGGCCGATCCGGCGATGCGGCGCGTCTATCTTCGCCATGTCGGCTACCGCCAGCACTATCGCCCGACCTCTTCGCCTTGGCGGCGCTTCTGAGGATCGAGCATGGTTGCGCTGCGTTCCTTCCGCCATTCCGGGCCGTCCTTCGCCGACCTCGTGCCCTACGCGGGACTGGTCGATGACGGCATCGCCCTCCTTAAGGACGGCTCGCTGATGGCCGGCTGGTATTTTGCCGGGCCGGATTCGGAGAGCTCGACCGACGCCGAGCGCAACGATGTGTCCCGGCAGATCAATGCCATCCTGGCCCGCCTCGGCTCGGGCTGGATGATCCAGGTCGAGGCGCTGCGCATTCCGGCCACCGACTATCCCGCCCGCAAGGACGGGCATTTCCCCGACGCGGTCACGCGCGCGATCGACGAGGAGCGGCGCGGGCATTTCGAACGGGAGAAAGGGCACTACGAAAGCCGGCATGCCCTGATCCTGACCTGGCGCCCGCCAGAGCGGCGCAAGTCGGGCCTCGCCAAGTACGCCTACTCCGACAAGGACAGCCGTTCGGCGAGCTTCGCCGACACGGCGCTCCGCAACTTCAGGACCTCGATTCGCGAGATCGAGCAATATCTGTCGAACCTGCTGTCGATCCAGCGCATGCGGACGCGCGAGACCGTGGAACACGGCGGGACGCGCATCGCGCGCTATGACGAGCTCTTCCAGTTCGTGCGCTTCTGCGTCACCGGAGAGAACCATCCGGTCCGCCTGCCCGAGATCCCGATGTATCTCGATTGGCTCGTCACCGCCGAATATCAGCACGGGCTGACGCCGATGGTCGACGGCCGTTACGTCGGCGTGGTGGCGATTGACGGACTGCCGGCGGAAAGCTGGCCGGGCATCCTCAATGTGCTCGACCAGATGCCGCTGACCTATCGCTGGTCGTCGCGCTTCATGTTCCTCGACCAGATCGAAGCGCGCGAACGGCTCGAGCGCACCCGCAAGAAGTGGCAGCAGAAGGTCCGGCCCTTCTTCGACCAGCTGTTCCAGACCCAGTCGCGTTCGGTCGACCAGGACGCCATGGCCATGGTCGCCGAGACACAGGATGCAATCGCCGAAGCGGCATCGCAGCTCGTCGCCTATGGCTACTACACCCCGGTCATCGTGCTGCAGGATCACGATGCCGAACGGCTACGCGAAAAGTGCGAGGGCATTCGCCGTGTCGTCCAGGCCGAGGGTTTTGGCGCCCGCATCGAGACGCTGAACGCCACGGAGGCCTTCCTCGGATCGCTGCCCGGCAACTGGTATGCGAACATCCGCGAGCCGCTGATCCATACCCGCAACCTCGCCGACCTTCTGCCGCTCAATTCTGTCTGGTCGGGTAGCCCAGTCGCGCCATGCCCGTTCTATCCGGAGGGTTCACCACCGCTGATGCAGGTGGCGTCGGGCTCGACCCCGTTCCGGCTGAACCTTCACACCGACGATGTCGGTCACAGCCTGATCTTCGGCCCGACCGGCTCCGGCAAATCGACCCTTCTGGCGCTGATCGCCGCGCAATTCCGCCGCTACAGCGGCGCGCAGATCTTCGCCTTCGACAAGGGCCCATCGTTGATGCCGCTGACGCTCGCGGCTGGCGGCGATCACTATGAGATTGGCGGGGCAGGGGAGGGGCCTCAGCTTGCCTTCTGCCCGCTCGCCGAACTTGCCACCGACGCCGACCGCGCCTGGGCGTCAGAGTGGATCGAGACGCTCGTGGCGCTGCAGGGCGTCAGCGTCACGCCGGATCATCGCAACGCCATCTCGCGCCAGGTCGCCCTCATGGCGGGGGCGCCGGGACGCTCGCTCTCCGACCTCGTCTCGGGCGTGCAGATGCGCGAGATCAAGGACGCGCTGCACCACTATACGGTCGACGGCCCGATGGGGCATCTGCTCGATGCCGAGCGCGACGGGCTGGTGCTCGGCGGTTTCCAGACCTTCGAGATCGAGGAGCTGATGAACATGGGCGAGCGCAGCCTCGTGCCCGTGCTCACTTATCTGTTCCGGAGGATCGAGAAGCGGCTGACCGGCGCTCCGAGCCTTATCCTGCTCGACGAGGCCTGGCTGATGCTGGGCCATCCCGTCTTCCGCGACAAAATCCGCGAATGGCTGAAGGTGCTGCGCAAGGCCAATTGCGCCGTGGTGCTCGCCACGCAGTCGATCTCGGACGCCGAGCGTTCCGGCATCATCGACGTGCTGAAGGAATCCTGCCCGACCAAAATCTGCCTGCCGAACGGCGCGGCGCGTGAGCCGGGAACGCGCGAGTTCTACGAACGCCTCGGCTTCAACGAGCGCCAGGTCGAGATCGTCTCCAACGCGATCCCGAAGCGCGAATATTACGTCACCTCCCCCGCCGGACGTCGCCTCTTCGACATGGCGCTGGGTCCGGTCGCGCTCGCCTTCGTCGGCGCCTCCGGCCGGGACGATCTCAAACGCATCACGGAACTCAAGACAGCGCACGGCCGCACCTGGCCGGCGTACTGGCTCCAGACAAGGGGGATCGCTCATGCCGAGGCGCTACTCGCACATGACTAGATTGGAATTCCTGCGCGGCGCGGCGACCGCCGCCTTCGCCATTCCGTTCTTGGCGAGATCCGCCTTCGCTGGCGGCGGCGCCCTCAGTGGCGGCGCGACCGAGTGGACGCAGATGCTCAACAACAGCGAACTCGTTTCGCTGGTCGGCAAATCGGCCGAGCAGGTGAACAACCAGATCAAGCAGATCACCCAGCTCGCCGAGCAGATTCAGAACCAGCTGAAGATCTACAGCAACATGCTGCAGAACACCGCGCAGTTGTCGAACCATATCTGGGGGCAGGTCCAGAGCGATCTCAACCAGCTCAGGAACATCGTTAGCCAGGGGCAGGGCATCGCCTTCTCGATGGGCAATATCGACGATGTGCTGAAGCAGCGCTTCCAGAGCTACGCCGACTTCAAGACCAGTCTGCCGAACAATGCCAGCTTCTCGTCGACCTATCAGACGTGGTCCTCGACCAACCGCGACACGATCGGCGGCACGCTGCGCGCCGCGAGCCTCACCGCCGATCAGTTATCGAGCGAGGAGGCGACCATGTCGCAGCTCCGCACGATGTCGGAAGGCGCCGACGGTCAGATGAAGGCGCTGCAGGTCAGCCACCAGATCGCGACCCAGCAGGTCGCCCAGATGCAGAAGCTGCGCGGGCTCGTCTCCCAGCAGATGACGATGATGGCGACCTGGTATCAGTCGGAACAGGCCGAGAAGGACCTCGCACAAGCGCGCCGGGAGGAGTTCTTCAAGTCGACGGCGCCCTCGATGTCGGGCGGACAGGAGATGCGTCCGAGATGGTGAAACCTCCCGCTCTGGTCGTCATCATTTGCACATGCGCGGCGGCCGCCATCGGTCTCTGGCTTTCCCTGCGCACGCCGACGACCCCGGCCGCAACCGATCCGGCGCCGGCTCCGCACGCGAGCGATGACCGCAAGCGCGCGAAGGACTTTTTCGGCGCGCCGCAAAAGTACGACATGACCAACGGACAGGAGATACGTCCGCGATGGTGACGGCCTCCTTTCTCACCCGTCCTTCGACGGTGCTCGTCATTGCCGTCGCAGCCACCGTCTTTCTTTGCGCCGTCGACCCGGCAATCGCCGCCGCGGATGGCGGCGTGCTGACGACGGTCGAGAACCAGGTGGTCACGGCCGCGAAGGGTTGGGAAAAAACTGTCACGGATGCCGCAAAATCGCTGTTCTGGATTCTCGCCGGCATCGAGGTCGGCATCGCCGCGGTCTGGCTCGCGATCCAGGCCGCGACGATCGAGGCCTGGTTCGCCGAGCTCGTGCGCCGGATCATGTTCATCGGCTTCTTCGCCTTCGTCCTCACGGAGGGGCCGAGTTTCGCCAAGGCCGTGGTCGACAGCCTGTTCCAGATCGGCGGCGGCAGCGGCTCGGCTTCGCCGGCGAACGTCTTCAATGCCGGCCTGACGGTCGCCTCCGCCATGTCGCAGAAGATCTCCTTCGGCGTGTTTCAGGACAACGCGCTGGCGCTCTCGGCCTCACTCGCCATGATCGTCAGCGTCATCGCCTTCTCGCTGGTGGCGGCGATCTTCCTCGCCGTTCTCGTCGAGATGTATGTCGGCCTTCTCGCCGGCATGATCATGCTCGGCCTCGGCGGCTCATCCTTCACCAAGGACTTTGCGATCCGCTACCTCGTCTACGCCTTCTCGGTCGGCATGAAGCTCATGTCGCTCGTGATGATCGCCAAGATCGGTTCCGACGTACTGATCGGCCTCGCCCAGGATACGTCGGTCGGCAACCAGTACCAGACCGCGCTCGCCATCGCCGGCATCGCGGTCGTCGTCTTCATCCTCGCGATGTACGTGCCGGCCATCGTCCAGGGCGTGGTTCAAGGCGCTTCGGTCAGCGGCGGCATGGAGGTGATCCGGCACGGCGCGCAGGCCGCGAGTTTCGCGGCCGGAGGCACTGCCCTCGCGATGGGCGGGGCCAACGCTGGCGCAGCGGCCTTCTCGGCGGCGCGCGCGAGCGGTTCATCTGTCGGCGGCGCCGCAATGGCCGGATTGCGCGGCGCCGCGTCGGCCGGAGGCGCGCTCGCCTCGGCCGCCCGCGACAAGGCGATCGGTGCGCCCGGCGCCTATGCCGGATCGCTGCTCGGGCTCGCCAATGCGAAGCTCGAGAAAGGCGGCAACGGTACGCCGACCCCTTCGCCCCAAAAATATGACAATTGACGGAAGAAACACGTTTGGCCTCCCCCAGCAGTCCCGAAAATCCCTATATCGCCGCGCGGCGGGAATGGACCGAGCGCTACGGCTCCTATGTGAAGGCCGCCAGCGCCTGGCGCATCGTCGGCATTGCAAGCCTCGGCCTCGCGTTCATGAGCACGAGCTATGCGCTCTATCAGAGCACGCAGGTCAAGCTCGTTCCCTATATCGTTGAAGTTGATAAGCTCGGTTCTTCGGTGAGCGCGGGGTTTCCGGCGCGGATCGAATATGCCGATCCTCGCGTGGTGCGCGCCACGCTTGCGGGCTTCATCACCAACTTCCGATCGGTGACGCCGGACACGGTGGTGCAGAAGCAATATATCGACCGCGTCTACGCCATGCTGCGCACGACGGACCCCGCGACCGAAAAGGTCAACGCCTGGTTCCGCTCGAGCTCGCCGTTCGACAAGGCCAAGACCGCAACGGTCGCGATCGAGGTCAATAATGTCGTGCCGCTGTCGCCGCAGTCCTTCCAGATCGACTGGACCGAATACGAGCGCGACCGCAAGGGCAAGGAAGTGGCGACCCGGCGCTTCCGGGGCGTGGCCAGCGTCGTGCTGATCCCGCCGCAGGACGAGGCGGTGATCCGGCTCAACCCGATCGGCCTCTACCTCAAGGATTTCGACTGGACCGCACAGATCTGAAAGGCGCGCCCTTAACTATGACTGCGACAAGACCAAGCTTCCAGGCCGCCCTTCTGATCGCGACCGCCCTCGTTTCCGTCACCGGCCTTCACAGCGCCGATGCCCAAAGCCTCAACCGGAAGGAAGCCAAGGGCATGGACATTTCCGGCCAGTGGCGCGGCCGGACCGGGCTCGTGACACGGGGCGCCGATGGCAAGGTGATCTTCCTCTATGGCGAGGTGCAGCCCTCCGTGGTCTGCTCGCCGCTGCAGGTCTGCGATATCGAACTGCAGGGTGGCGAGGTGGTGCGCGACGTCCTCGTCGGCGACACCGTGCGCTGGAAGGTTGAGCCCGCGACCTCCGGCGCGACGGGCGGCCAGGCAATCCACCTCATCGTCAAGCCGACCGAGCCCGGCCTCGTCACCTCCATAGTGGTGACGACGTCGCGACGGACCTATCACATCCAGCTCAAGTCGCACCCGACCCAGTACATGGCGCGCGTCGGCTTCGACTATCCCGAGGACGTCTCCTCGCGCCTTGCCGACGTCAACGCCCGGATCGAGGCGGGCGGCGCCGGCGTGCCGGCGGAGCAGCTGAACTTCAGCTATGCGGTCTCCGGCAGCGCGGGCTGGCGGCCGACCCAAGTCTATAGCGACGGCACGAAGACCTACATCCAGTTCCCGGAATCCGTCGCCTCGCAGGACGCCCCCGTCCTGTTCGTGGTCTCAGGCGGCCAGAACCGCATCGTCAACTACCGGATGAAGAGCAACATCATGATCGTCGACTATGCGGTCGACAAGGCGATCCTCCTCTCCGGCGTCGGCTG
This sequence comes from Bradyrhizobium sp. Crot121, assembly GCF_059512385.1. Taxonomy (NCBI): domain Bacteria; kingdom Pseudomonadati; phylum Pseudomonadota; class Alphaproteobacteria; order Hyphomicrobiales; family Nitrobacteraceae; genus Bradyrhizobium; species Bradyrhizobium sp. Crot121. Next base: position 15,462 of record NZ_JCAMOR010000112.1, read on the forward strand.
GAGCCAGGAGAAGATCACCATCCAGAGGGGAGGGTGACGGCATGGCCAGCCACTTCTTCACCAGCTGCCGCAGGGCGCGCGCGGCCGCCTTCCTCCTCACGGCCGCCCTTCTTTCCGGATGCGCGACATTCGGCACCGACGGGCTTGTCCCAAGCACCGCGCCGGCCGAACTCTCGACGCCTGCCGCCTCCGCCGTCGCCGGCGATCTCGTCCCGCGCCTCGCCGAACAAATCGGCCAGGGAAAGGCGACCTTCGTCCTGAAGCCCGATGGCTCCGCCTTCGGTTCGGCGTTGGAGACCTCTCTCAGGGGCTGGGGTTATGCCGTCACGACCGATCAGGAGACCAAGGATCCAAAAGCGATCCGGCTCGCCTATGTGCTCGCCTCCATGGACGGGCAGACGCTCGCTCGTCTCACGACCGGCTCGATCGAGATCGGCCGCGTCTATTCCGCGACCGCGACGGGGGCGCTGCCGGCAAGCCCGGTCTCGGTGATGAAGCGGGGAGGGGAGGGGGCATGACGCAATCTCTGCAACTCGGCGGCGGGACGGGCGCGCCGAAAGACATCCGCCGTCTCAACCGCCTGCCGATCATCGCCGCGGCCGTGCTCGGCATCGTGTTCCTCGCAGTGATCTTCTACGGGCTGACCTCGAGGGGACTCGCATTCCGCTCAACGCCTGACACGGGTTCGACCGGCGGCGCGCCCGCCACGACCTTCGCCGATCAGATGAAGCGAGGCGTTGCCGACGGCATCATCGGCGACGGCCAGCAGCCTCCGCCCGCGGCGCCGACGCCCGAGCCGAAACCTGCGCCGCAAAACCCCTTCGTCCCGCCACAGCTTGCCGTCGCAGAGCCGAGGGGCGGCGCACTCGAATCCGAAGAAGCCTGGCGGGCGCGTCTGGCCCGCGATGGACAGGAACAGCTCCTCCGGGAGCGCCAGCGCCAGAGAATGGCGCGTCTGCAGGCGAGCAACATCGCGCTGGATTCGCCGCTCGCCATCGACACGCAGAAGATCAAGGCGACGTCGGCGGCCACGTCGCCGGCGAAACCGGGCGCGATGACACCGACCTCATCCTCGCCGACCGACCTCTACAGCCTCGCGCTTCTGACCGGGCTCAACGGCCAGAACCTCTATCCCAACGGGCAAGCGAAGAAGGAGAATTTTTTCAACTCCGACCTCGCCAAGCTCGGCTATCTGCCGAACCAGGTCGTTCCCCCGCGCTCCTACTATGAGCTCAAGCGCGGCTCCGTCATCCCGGCGACGCTGATCACCGGCATCAACTCCGATCTGCCGGGCCGCATTACCGCCCAGGTCAGCCAGAACGTCTACGACAGTGCGACCGGCCACCGCCTGCTTATTCCTCAGGGAACAAAGCTGATGGGCCGCTACGACAGCAAGATCTCCTTCGGCCAGAGTCGCGTCCTCGTCATCTGGACCGACATCATTTTCCCGAACGGTTCGACCGTCCAGATCGGCGGCATGGCCGGAACGGACGCGGAAGGCTATGGCGGCTTCACCGACCAGGTCGACAACCACTACTTCAAGACCTTCGGCTCCGCGATCCTGCTCGCGATCATCGGCACGGGCATAGATATGGCGGTCCCGCAGAGCTCGACGCTCGCGACGCAGCAGACCGCGTCGGACGCCGCACGACGGAATTTTGCGGAAACCTTCGGCCGTGTTGCGGAGCGCACCATCAACAAGAACCTCGACGTGCAGCCGGCGCTGGAGATTCGCCCCGGTTATCAGTTCAACGTCCTTGTCGATCAGGACATTGTGTTCCCTGGCGCTTATCGGGGCTGATCACACGTAATGCGACTGAAGCCGCCATCTATCGCGATGCTCGATCCACCAGTTTCATGCAATCCGGCCTCTAAATTTTCGCATTTGTTGCGCCAAGTATAAATAACAAGCTACGCCAGACTGCATTAGACGCGAGGAGAGCGGAACGACACCTATGCACCAACATCATAACGACGAAAACAGAAGCTTCGCCGGGTTGGCGAGTCAACTTACTCATAGGTCAGAAAGATAGGCGACATTGTTGCGGCGTTGGTGTATGCTATCGGCATGAAACGCGACGGCCGACAACTTGACCATCGAACCCT
>NZ_JCAMOR010000113.1:0-17006 GCF_059512385.1 Bradyrhizobium sp. Crot121
CGCACGAAATTACTTCGCTGTCGTCGCTATCGCCGCAACTCTGCTCTGGCTAACATAACTGTCCACGCGACCTAGGGCATGCTCAAATAGGAGGAACGTCGGTCTCTCCGCACGCAAGATCACTGCAGCAGCAGGCACATCGGCGTTTCTTGACGATCGATAGTGCGTAAACGATTGGCTGGTCGCCAGCAACACCGCGGAAAAGACAACAACCAAGGCAAGTTGAAGCATATCTTCCATCGTCATCGCGCCCGGCACTCCTTGCTCCTCAGTTCAGCTATCTTTCGCCCTCGCTCCCATAGCTCGATGTCGTGGCCATCCACCATCTGCTTGGCGTGCTCTTTCGCCGCGTTATCGTCAGGGGCCAGGAATTCGTGTCGGTCCATAATGTGTCCGTCCCGACCCAGAATGAAAATGCGATACTCCTGCATGACGTCTCCCTGAGGTACGTCCTATCGGTCGGGAAAACTCGGCAATACCAAAAAAGGTTTCCAAGTTCCGGAGTCGGAACAGCGACAAAACACGTGGAACACTCTGAGCCGAAACGAACCAAGTTGCGCCACCTTGAATCGGCCTCCATCGCGTGGAGTCTCTTGAGTGACGTTTCAGCGTAAGAAGCCGGCCGCGATCGGCACCAAGGCCCCCTACCCCGGCTTCATCGAGCCCGCGTTGGCGACACAGGCGATCGGGTGCCTTCCGGGACGCGCTGGATTCACGAGATCAAGTTCGATGGCTATCGCGTCCAGCCTCATCTTGCCAACGACGACATCAAGGTATTCACGCGGCGCGGAAAAGACTGGACCAAGCGCTTCAAGAAGAATGCCGCCGACGCTTACGTGATCAACGCGGGCTCTGCGATCATCGACGGCGAGGTCGTCGTCCCCTCAGCCGACGGCACGACGGATTTTTCGGTGCTGCAGAACGAGCTGAAAGGCAAGTCTGCCAAGATCGTGATGGTAGCGTTCGATCTGCTCTATCTCAATGGCTACGATCTTCGGAAGCTGCCGCTGGTCGAACGTAAGGCACATCTCAAAAAGCTGATCGACGAGACGCCGATCCAATTCAGCGAAAGCTTCGAACTCGGCGGCTGATGTCGCCCTCGGCCGACCATACCTGGATGTCGCCGCCGAAGGTGGTCATCATGCCGGACAGGCCCGATCAGCTTGCGTTACTTTCTTCAATCATCCGCTTGACGCGGAACGCAAGCGATTGGGCCAGCTCAGGTTTTATGCGGTCTATGCAAATGCTGTCAGGTTCCTAACGTTGAACATCAGCGATAAGCGAGCAATGTCGCAGAAAATCGAAGGCGAACGCGCTTTCGGCGGCGGCGTCGCAGAGCGGCGTAAAATTTCCGCGCTGCCTGCGTCAGACGAAACCGGTTCAAAGCGCGGACATGCAACCATCTCAAATTGCTATTTCAGGCGGTCGCTTGGCGTTGCCCTCCGAAGGCACGTGTCAAGCCGGCTGGTGTGAAAAGTGACGAAGAAAGAGTATTGAACTACAAGGGCTTGCGAGGGTTACGCGTTGGGGTTCACTCATTCGCGAAATTCGCGTAAGCACTGCGTAAGCAGTAAGCACCCGTAGCTCAGCTGGATAGAGCGTCGCCCTCCGAAGACGAAGGCCACACGTTCGAATCGTGTCGGCTGCGCCAACACGGCCCCTTTCCCTGCCAGCCATGCGCCATCTCCAAAACCAATGTGCAGACAAACGCTTGCAACCCGGGCGGGCGGACGGCGCCCGCTTCTATCTTGCCGTCCTTCGATCGGGAGTAACTTCGCCGCCCATAGCCCTATCCACGGCTACTCAGGCCTGAGATGCAGTCGTAGGAATCCCATCGCTTCGGCAGCCGACTTCGCGCGAACCGCAGCATCGTAAACCATGGAATAGCCCGGCGCCTTGCCCATGCAGGAGCCGAAAGTGCCTGGGTCAAAGGGCTCCAATTGGTCATCGACGAGCAGCGAGGGTCTGTTTGGCCCGATCAGGATAAGCGGACACTTCTTCGCGCTCGGGTATTCCGGATAGAAGCGCAAGGTCGTCAAACTAGGAACCGTCCATGCATGGTAGGCGTCGGGATAGGTCACGACCTCGATCGGAGTCGGGGATCCCGCGGCTTTCGCGTAAGCGAGATAGCCCTCGACTTTCGCCACCGGCAGATTGTCGTCCTTTTCGCCGAGGAGTATGAGGACCGGCGATCCGGTGTAGGCCCCTCGTTCAGCGATCGCGCCAAAGACACCTGCCGGATAGTACGCGACGTGAGCGGCAAAGCGAGCTTGACTCGGATTGACCGCGGCGCGCAGTTGCTCAAAGGCCGTCAGATGAGCAACCTCGCCGCCAAACGAGAAGCCGACGATAGCGATTCGACTGGCGTCGATTTTAGGATGGCTGGCGAGCAGCCCCAACGCTGCGTAGGCATCTGCCACCCCAGTCGGCCAAATGCCCGGGCCGGAACGTGATGCTGCAATCCCAGTCGTTCCGCGTGCAGCAAAGCTATCATAGGTCAAGGTGGCGAACCCCGCCTTGCGTAGTTCAGCCGCGTATTGCCCTTCATTGGCGTCGAGATAGCCAGCAATCGTGTGTACGATGACGACAGCGGGATAGCGATTCCCCGCTTCGTCGGGAAAGCTCAAGGTAGCAGGCACCGTGATCGTTGCGGCAGGGGCTTCGCGCGACTGGAGTTGGCGAAATTCTGTATATGACGCGGATTGAAACGTGACCCGGTTTGGGCCTGGCTGAAGGGCCTGTCCATGGGCTGTCGCTGTTCCGAATGCGGTGGCAGCGATCATCAGGAATGAGCGCAGATGCATGTGAAACCTCTCAGTGTTCGGAGGTGCGGGGCTCCATGCGCCCAATGTAGACACCGGTCACATTGCATCTTGATGTGTGCCGTGTCAACATCAAGTTCGTCGTGACCACGAAACGCACCTATCATCATGGAGACCTGCGGGCGGCGCTGCTCAAGGCGGCGGCCTCTGAAATTGAGCGCCGCGGCTTCGAGACGCTTTCGTTGCGCGAACTCGCGTCGTTGATCGGAGTTGCGCATAGCGCGCCCTATCGGCATTTTACCGACCGTGACGCTCTGTTGGCGGCGCTTGCGGCCCAGGGCTTTGCAGAACTGCTGAAGCGCTATAAGGATAGCGCGCGCGAAAAGAGCCCGGGCGCCCGGCTGCGTGCTTGTGGCCGAGCTTTTCTCGAACTGGCCGCGGATCGGCCACAGCTTTTCCGCTTGATGTTTGCCTCCGACCTGCTGAGCGATACGTCGGCTGACCCGGCGCTCGCAGAGGTGGCCAGCGCCTGCTATGTCGCGTTGGAAGAGCGAGTGAGAGCGACCCGGCCCAACTCAGACGAGCAAACGATAAAGGCGATGACGATCGCCTATGCGTCGCTGGCGCACGGCTTTGCGCTAATGCGGGTGGGCAATCGAATAAGACCCTTCATGCGCGCCGGGCTGTCGGACGAGGACCTCGTCGATGCGTTGCTCTCGTTCGATATTCAGACTCCGTCGCGCCCCGCAAGTGCCGCAACGCGCGGCCGATCGAGAAGGCCCTCGCGGCCGGGCGACTCCTGAATGGGTAAAACTACGAAATAATACATCAGACTTCTGTTTTCGACTTTGCCCTCGATCTCGGAAATTACTCCAATTTCGCGGCGAAGCGCCAAGTCGCAGGTGGTCGCAGGGTCTTCGGAGGCGAGCGCGTGCAAGGCTGTAGCGTCATAGCGCCACGGCGAAGCTATAGTGCCCATCTTCATCGGCCGTGGCGCGCCATTTCGGAATGCGCTATCACCGCCAAAATGCGCCGCTTACCTGATGCAAGAGAGCAAACGGCAATTGCGCTGACGGAGTGCGAACCAAGTGCACTGTCCACCGTGATTCTGAATGTCAAGTACGGACAGTACTCTCGGCCGAAGCGGCTGATCGCAGCGCTACCTCCGGCCGGGGAACGCTGACTCAACCGGGATAACCGCTACCCGGCCTCGGGACAGTGATGCAACAGGCCCTTCGCAACCGTCCGTCGGGCGTGCGCTCTCGATGCCGAACGTTGTGGCGAGTTCTCTAACGCCAACCGGAGTGACGACGAGCGCGCGGCTATCCCGGACATGCTCGACCCAATCGTGCTCGAGCGCGTGATGAAGAATGGCAGCGCCGACCGCCCCTGCCAGATGCGGCCGCCGCTCGCTCCAGTCGAGACAGGGGCGACAGAACACTCGGCGCCTCGAGGCGAGGCGAAGATCGATGCCCAACTCATCGAAGAATGACCGACCGGCATCGGTTAATTGTCCGCCATCCTCGTCGAGCAGAACAAACGACTGTTGGACCAGGCGGTCGGTGATTGCGACCGCGATGCGGCCGGCCATGTGGTCATAGCACGTGCGCGCGTGTCGGAGCGTCTCTCCGCCGCGCCAGAGATTGCGCTGCCGGGCGGGGCCTTCCTGCGCCACGACCATGAGACCTTCCAGCACGCGCGCGACGGACGGAGAGGCCAAGCGGAAATATCGTCGTCGGCCCTGCTTTGCGAGCGCGAGCAATCCGGCGTCGCTGAGTTTCGCAAGATGGCCACTCGGCGTCTGTGGCGCCACGCCAGACACATAGGCAAGCTCCGAGGCGGTCAACGTTCGGCCATCCATCAGCGCGCTCAGCATGTTGGCGCGCGCCGGATCGCCGATGAGCGCCGCGACTTGGGCGATTTTGGGTCCCGTGTCCATGTCTTTCTCCTAACGCCGACGAGGACGCAGTGCCAGCGCAAATGCTTCGGCCGAGACCGTAGTAGTTCCGCAAGACTGGTTCGATCACCGGACATAGGTTGCCTGGACACCAACAAGCCCAGCGAAAGCAAGTGCCGCGATGGGCGAAAGATATCATCCCCGCGGCTGCGAATATTCGATTGGTATCGAATGTGAACGCAACGTAGGCTTATCCGAGCCGTCAAATTCTCACAGACAACTGAGTGTGATCAATGCAAACAGCTTCGCTCAACGCAAGGCGGCCGGAACAAGCCCGCTCCCACAACACGTCATCCCGTTCGCCTCTCGCGACGGCGCTGGCGCTTGCCGCCACGAGTCTTGGCCTCGGCGTGGTGCAGCTCGATATCACCATCGTCAACACTGCGCTGAGCAGCATCGGCACCTCGCTCGGCGGCAGCGTCGCCGAGCTGCAATGGGTGGTGACGGCCTATACCATCGCGTTCGCTGCCTTCATTTTGACCGCCGGCGCGCTCGGTGGACCGCGTTGGCGCCAAACGGATATTCATCGGGGGCTTTGCAATCTTCACGTTGGCTTCGCTCGCCTGCGCACTGGCCCCGTCAGCGATGTTCCTGATCGCTGCGCGCTCCGTGCAGGGCCTGGCGGCGGCGATCCTAGTGCCGAACTCGCTGACGCTGCTCAATCACGCGTATACCGATCCGAAGGCGCGCGGCCGCGCTGTCGGCTTCTGGGCCGCAGGTGCGAGCGTCGCACTGACTTCGGGGCCGTTTCGTCGGCGGCGCGCTGATCGCGCTGGTCGGATGGCGCGCCATCTTTCTCGTCAACCTGCCGATTGGCGCCGCCGGCCTCTGGCTTGCCTGGCGCTATGCCGAGGAGACGCCGCGGCTCGCGCAGCGCGAGATCGATCTGCCGGGACAGATCGCGGCGATTGCAACCCTCGGCACACTGGCCGGCGCCCTGATCGAGGCCGGCGCGCTCGGCTGGAGCCACCCGCTCGTCATCGTAGGCTTCGCGGCGGCGGCCGTAATCGGACTCGTGTTCGTATGGCGCGAGGCGCGCGCGCCACAACCGATGCTGGCGCTGTCGCTGTTCCGCCATCGCATGTTCGCGCTGACCGCTCTGGTCGGGCTTCTTTTCAACATCGCCTTCTACGGCCTGATCTTCGTGCTCAGTCTCTACTTCCAGAAGGTCAATGGCTGGTCGCCGTTCGCAACGGGCCTCGCCTTCGTGCCCATGATGGCCATGGTGCTGCCCGCCAACCTGGTCACCGCGTCGGTCAGCGAGCGCCTCGGCTCGCCGCAAACCATTGCGTTGGCTTGTGTGATCACTGCCGCGGGCTGCGTTGCGCTGCTGCCCATGGCCTCAGGCACCAGCTACGGGGCGATCGGCGCTCAGCTCATGGTCCTCGGCGGCGGGCTCGGCCTGCTCGTGCCGTCCTTGACCTCAACGCTGCTCGGCAGTGTCGAGAAGTCGCGATCCGGCATCGCCGCGGGCGTATTGAACGCGACGCGGCAGACCGGCAGCGTGCTTGGCGTTGCCCTGTTCGGCTCGCAGGTCGGAGGGAACAACGCGTTCATGACGGGCGCGCATGCCTCCCTCGTGATATCGGCCGCTGTGTTGCTCGCAGGTGCGTTCGCGATCTGGCATGGCCGGGCAAAGGAGGAACGATTGGACAGTCCAACGATACCTGCGAAAGTGTCATCAAATATTGCGAAGATTTCCACGCCTGAGCGGGCCTTCAAGCTGCGAAAGCCCAACGAATTCGTAACGTTTGTTGCGGCGGTTTAGGCCTATCGCGCGCGCGGCAGCTGGGCGGCCTGTAGCTCAATGGTTAGCGCCGGCCGCTCATAACGGTCTGGTTGCAGGTTCGAGTCCTGCCGGGCCCACCAGCGATTTCAAATTTGTGCGGACACTTTGAGAACGACTCGATTTCCGCTTTACGAACGACTCGATTTCGTTTTGAGAACGACTCGATCGCAGATCCCGCTGATATTTCTCGTAAATTCTGCCTCGATTTTTCGCCGATTTTTGAGCTCGAAAAAAGTGAGGGGGGTCAAATCACCTTCTTTGGGTCCCCAGATGCCTGCATATCCCCGCTCCAACGGCCTCGCGAGGAAGCCATGAAGCAGCCACCGACGAAGTTCGCCTTCCATGAGCAAGAGGTCGGCGACGTCGGCTTTCGTGCGATGGTGGAAGCCCGTCGCGTTGTTCTTCACATGGAGAATTCGAGCGGCCGCGAGTCCAGCGTGGACCTCATTGGACAGGCATTCGCTCTGCCTTGCCTTTGCTATTCCGAAGCAGGCTGGCAGCGCCGCGGAAGCCATTCCGGTCCGCCGGGCTGGGCTGTTTGCCACGACAGAGCGCGTGAGCCCCGGTTGTTTCTCGGGCACCTTCACAGCGATGACGTACGGCTTCTGGCGCACGAGTTCGGGCTGCATCGCGGAGATTTCCTCGGCCATCAGGTCGCGTTCAAGGATTCCATCGCTGGCCAGACTTTGAAGCAGATCATGCTCCATGATCCCATCCGCGCGGCGCTCTTCCGGAAGGCCGACGCATCGCTCGACAATTGGGCCGAGCAGGTCGTTTCCGAGGAGCCGGCGTGACCCTGTCGACTGGCGATATGACGGGACTCCCGCTTCGAAGGCCTCAGACGAAGTGAGTAATCCTCTAGCGCAGGGGCGGTGGTCGACATCTTCTCAACCCAAGGTCATGCCTGCTATATCCGGCACCGCATACCGGAGGAGTCGATGAGAAGCCCTGCCATTCGGATCCAGGAACTCGATGACAGCCAGCTTGAGGAGTTCGTAGATCTTTGGGCGAGCCAAAAGTCGAAGCTATACGTCAGCGTGGAGCGGGTCGGCGGCGCCAACGATAAGGGCCGAGATGTCATTGGATTTCTAACCCTCCGCCGACACGAAGGCGAATGGCACCTCTACCAGTGCTAACGGAAGACGCTGGGATCGAAACTCGGGCTTTCAGAGGCGCTGCTCGAACTCGGAAAGGGCCTTGCTGGCGGGCAAGCTCCCTGATCCAGTCGGCGTCGTAGCCGCGATCCGCGAGCAACATCGTCTGGGGAAGCATGGCGCAGAGGAGGACCGAACACAGCCGGTTGTCGTGCGCTTCACCGGGCGTGAGGGCAAGACGGACCGGCAGGCCATTGGTGTCCACCACCGCGTGAATCTTGCAGGTCAGGCCCCCTCGCGAGCGACCCATATCCTGCTGATTGTTGTCCGAGATGCAGGCTCCGTGCTGGTGCACTCGGACGACCGAGGTGTCAATCATCTGCACCGCCGGTTCATGACCGGCGGCAAGCGTATCCATGATCTGGTCACAGACGCCAGCCTGCCGCCACCTAACGAAGCGATTGTAGCAGGTGGTGCGCGGACCATAGGTCGGCGGCAGGTCGCGCCATGGCGCACCCGAGCGCAGAACCCAGAAGATGCCATTGAGCACGCGACGGTCATTTACCCGCCGAACGCCGCGCGGCTTGTTGGGCAGCATCGGCTTGATTGCGGTCCATTCATAGTCGCTGAGTTCGTAGCGCATGATTCGAGGCTCCCGGTCAGAGATTGAATCACGTCTCGAGCAGCGCCATCAACTCGCCATGACCAACGCGCAGTCGCTCATGCTCTGAATTCACTTACGGACATGGCTGGACTTTTGGCAGCGTGGAAACTAAGCCAGTCCCAAGCCGCCATCGACGGCGAGAACCTGGCCCGTCAGCCATTGCGAGGCGGGGCCCGCAAGCTGGACAATCCATTCCGCGATGTCATCGGGAACGCCGCGCCGACCGAGCGGAATCCGTGCGCGCTCGTCTTCCTTGACGGCTTCTGCCTGTTCCGCAGATAGCCCCATCATCCCGGTCAAGGCGCCGGATTCCGTGGGCCCGGCGGCGACCGCATTCACCCTTATTCCGAGCGGCGCGAGTTCGAGCGCCCAGCAGCGGGTCAGGTGTTCCAGCGCCGCCTTGCTGGCGGCGTAGTGGGATAGTCCCGCCGCCGGCCGGTGACCGAAGGTCGAGGAGATGTTGATGATGGTGCCCTGCGTCGCCTTCAGGTGAGGAAGGGCGGCGCGGGCCAGCAGGCTCGGACCGAGCACATTGACAGAAAAGATGTCTGCGATCCGATCGGCTGTCGCATCCGATAACGGAAGGATGGCTCCCGCGCCGGCGTTGTTGACGAGCCCATCCACTCGGCCCCAGTTGTCGACCGCCGTGGCGATGGTCCGCCCGGCGTCTTCAGCAGAGGCGGTATTCGCAACGATGCCCGCGATATTCTTATGCTCCGCCACCGTTTGCTCGACGGGGCCGGCGCGGCGGCCGGTGATGAGCACCTTGTCGCCTTGGTTCGCGAAACGGAGCGCGGCCGCCCGACCAATGCCAGAGCTGCCACCCGTTATGATCATGACTTTTTCGTTCTGCATGTTCGTTCGACTCATCTGTAAAGTTTGAAGTTGGTCCAAGCGGGCATAAACGACCGCTTCGGGTTCAGTGGTTGCGAGGTATTGAACCAGGGCGCGAACTCATACGCGCCCTGGGTCGGCCTTAACCCAACGAGCGGTCAGTAGTCCCAGAAGACCGGCACGAAACGGAAGGCGTCGCCGTCGGCCGCCACCCGTCCGATGGACGGGAAAGGCAGGTGAGTGGCCACCAGCATCTCGCCGTTCTTAGCCAGCTCCCGCAAAAGACGGACCCGAACGCGCGCCGCCTCTTCGGGATCGTGTTCGAAACCGTTGTGCCAGTCGGGCTGCTCGAACCCGACGGTAAACACGGCGTCGCCGGCGAACGTCAGCCCGTCACCGCCGGACGCCACGCGGACCACGCTGTGCCCGGGGGTGTGACCGCCGGTGCGACGGGCGACCACGCCCGGCGCAATCTCGTGCTCCTCATCGAACGTCCGCAGGTTGCTACCGTACTCGCTCACGAACCGCCTGGCGGCCGACCGGAGCGCATCCGGGAAGCCCTGCGGCATGGAGGTGTGGGAGAAATCGGGCGACTCCCAGAACTTGACCTCGGCGGCCGCCACGTGGATCCGCAGGTCTTTACGCAGCCGCTCCTTCACCCCCTCGACGAGCAGCCCGCCAATGTGGTCCATGTGCATGTGGGTCAACACCAAGTCTGTGACGGACCCAAGATCGATGCCGGCGGCCTCCAGTCGCTTGATCAACTGGCCGGCCCGCGGCAGGTTCAAGTCCGGATCGGACCCTAGTCCAGCGTCAATGAGGATGGTCTTGCCGCCGCTCCGCACCACGACCACGTTCAGCGCCCAATCGAACGCGTCCTGCGGCAGGAACATGTCTTTCAGCCAGGCCGCGCGGTCGGCCGGGTCGGCGTTGTGTCCCAACATTTGGGTCGGGAGCGGGAGCACGCCATCGCTGACCACCAGCACGTCGATGTCGCCGACCTTCAGCGCGTAGCGCGACGGGACGAGCTCTTCGGGTTTGGATGTCGCGGGGTATGAGGTGTTGTGCACGTTCATGTCTGTCTCCTGTTTTATGGTAAAGGCGCTTGGTTGGTCTTGGTCTGTCGGGATTTGGTTGAGCAGGCCGCGGACCAGGGGAGCGCGGCCGCCATTGCTTGGGGCGTCTAGAGGTCGGTCACACGCTCCGGATCGGCCGACGCGAGCGCCGCGGCGCGCTCGGCGCGGGGCGGGTAGATCCAGACAGTGTTGATCTCCTGCTTGGTCTTCTTGGCGACGTCGCCGACCATCTCGACCTTGCGCTCCCAGCCGCGCGTGAAAAGCGCGCCGGCTTCGCCGAGGTCGAGGCAGGTGACGTACGCCTTCTGGTGATACCGCCTGGTCGGAACGCCCAGGAGTTCGGCGGCGGCATTGTTGCCGGCAAAGGCGCCCATCCGGGTGGCGTGCTGGCAGGACATCAGCGCGTAGTTGCCGTCGTCGTCGCATGCGGCCCGCGCAGCATCGCCTGTGGCGAAGACGCCGGCGACACCCGGCACGCGCAGATCGCGATCCACCAACAGCCGGCCGAAATTGTCGCGCTCGGAGGGAATCTGCGCCGTCAACGGCGCGGCGCGCATGCCGGCCGCCCAGACCACCGTCTCGGTTTCGATGTGTTCGCCGGTCGACAGGGTGACGCCTGAATTGTCGAGGGAGGCGACACCGGCCCCGAGCCGGGTCTCTACGTCGAGCTTGCGCAATGCTTCCTCGATTAATGGGCGAGGGCCTTCGCCCATGTCGGGAGCGATCGCACTGTTGCGGTCGACGATGATCACGCGCGTCCTTGCGTCCGTGCCAAGGATTTCGCGCAAGCGCGTCGGCAGCTCGGTCGCCGCCTCGATACCTGTGAAGCCGCCGCCGGCGACGACGACCGTATCGCGCCCCTTGATGGCCGGCCGCCCGGCCAGGCTGTGTAGATGCTTGTCGAGCGCGATTGCGTCATCGAGCGAGTCAACACTGAAGCCGTGCTCGGCAAGGCCCGGAATATTCGGGCGGAACAGCTGGCTGCCGGTGGCCACGACCAGCCGGTCGTAGGAGAGCGACTTGCGTGTACCTTTGGCTGTGGCGATCTGCACCATCCGAGACTTGGTGTCGATCGTCTCGGCGCTGCCCTGCACGTAGGCGACGTCGATCGCCTTGAGCACATCGAGCAGAGGCGCAGTCAACGTCTCGGGCTTCGCTTCGTAAAGGCGCGGGCGCACCACCAGCGTCGGATCGGGGGCGACCAGCGCGATCTCGAGCTCCTCGGGCGAGACGCCCCGGATGTCGCGCAGGCGGGCGGCGGAAAGTGCAGCATACATGCCGGCAAAGCCGGCGCCGATGATGACTAATCGCATGTCATTTGCTCCTGTGGTTTTGGCTTCCAAAAGTCCGCGCGTTACCGGCGCTGCCCCAGATGGGCGGCAGCGACCGACGACGACGCGAAGCGGTGAAACGAGATCTGGTTCTTAAGGGGCGACGCAGCCGGGCGGCGACCAGCGCGGCCAGCCGTGGCGAAAGAGGATCGGTTGCGCGGGGTTTGCGCCCCACTCCTGGTGGGGAAGACGGGAGCCGTCCCTGGGCATGATGGAAATCAGCGGGTGCGCCCGTTGCGCGGCTTGCGGTGGAATCTCCACCTCTTCACCCGCCGCTGAAGTGAAGCGAACGGCCAGCGACAGCCCGTAGATGACCGCAGAGGCGACGGCTCTCGGCCGCGATCTGATTGCAAGGGGGGCGACGAGGTTCTTCCAGGTCATTTTTTGTCTCCCGCTGTTCTTGACGTCGATGCCGACTAGGCTGAGATGAAGGAGAGAAGCTCGGCGTTGATGATGTCGGCATGTGTCGTGCACAGGCCGTGCGGCAGCAGGTCGTAGATTTTCAGAGTGCTGTGCTTCAGTAGCTTCGCCGACAGGGATGCCGAGTCGTTGACGGGTACGATCTGGTCGTCACCGCCATGCAGGACGAGCGTGGGCACGGTGATGCTCTTCAGATCCTCGGTGAAGTCCGTTTCCGAGAAGGCTTTGATGCCGTCATAGTGGGCCTTGGCACTGCCCATCATGCTCTGGCGCCCCCAATTCCAGATGACGGCCTGCGATGCTTCTGCGCCCGGGCGGTTATAGCCATAGAATGGACCGCTCGCGAAGTCTTGGTAGAACTGCGCCCTGTTGGCGGCGAGCTGCTGGCGTAGGCCATCGAACACTTCGATGGGCAAGCCAGCCGGATTCGCCTCTGTCTTCAACATCAGCGGCGGCACCGCACCGATCAGGACCAGCTTGGCCACGCGATTTCTGCCATGGCGTGCAACGTAGCGCGTGGCCTCGCCGCCGCCCGTGGAATGACCGATGTGAATGGCATTCCGAAGATCGAGGTGCTCTACGACGGCCGCGACATCGGCTGCGTAGTGATCCATATCGTGGCCGTCACTCACCTGCATCGAACGGCCATGACCCCGGCGATCATGGGCGATGACACGGTAACCCTTGCTGACGAAGAAGAGCATCTGGTTATCCCAGTCGTCGGCGGTCAGCGGCCAGCCGTGGTGAAAAACGATCGGCTGGGCGGATTTCGGCCCCCAGTCCTTATAGAAAATCTGGACGCCATCGTTGGTGGTGACGGAGGTCATAGGATCGGTCCCTCGAGTTCGTGTGTCGCTCTCTCAGCGCGGGCACGACGATCTCTAGCGAACCTGGCGTGCCGCTGCCCCAGAGCGTTTGCCGTCGCTAAAGAGCGATTGCTGCTAACGCCTCCGCCAATCGCTCGGGATTTCGCAGGTTCTGCGGATAGCTCGGCCAATTATGTGTTCTTCCGCTTCACCGTAGCGGGTAGATCACACTATCCGTCAGGTTTACGTGAGGAGTTTGCTGAGGTAAGTTCCGCCATCAGGTCAGCGACCGCCCCATCTACTTGCTCGCGCCATCGCGGCGAGGGCTCCATCGCCACCGCAACTTTGGTATTGGATCATGAATAAGCCGATCCTGCGCGATCCGTTGCAGGAGCACCCGCCCGCCATATCTGAGGGCCGTCAGAGCGGCGTGTCCGTTGCCGATGGGCGTCGTGCCGATGCGGAGATGGCCCGTGTGCTCGGGACCGAACCGTTTCACATGGCATTGGACGCCTCCGGTGCCGGGATCGCCCACTGGAAACATGAACCACTGCACGACGTCGTCGCGCCAATGGCCCATCACGTCATCATGGCTTACAACGGTATGATGCAGCGCATGGAGCGGCGGTCAGGAAGATCGGTCGCGATTGGAACGTTTCGTCCCGGGGTTGTGATCATCATTCCGGAAGGATCAAGCTCCCGATGGGATATTCCGAAACCTGTTGATGTCGTCCAGCTCTATCTTCCTCACGCAACGCTGAGGCGCGTTGCCGACGAAGCCGATATCTCCACACCGGTCGATCTCATGGAGCGAACGGCGCATCCCGACCCCTTTACATCCCGATTGCTGTTGAGCGCGGTGGATGTCATGGAGGGCAATGGGGCCCTGGATACCCTGTTCAGGCATCAGCTGACGGACCTGCTGGCCACGCGCCTCCTGGCTGCACACGCCGGCTCGCCAACCACGTCCCGGC
This sequence comes from Bradyrhizobium sp. Crot121, assembly GCF_059512385.1. NCBI lineage: Bacteria > Pseudomonadati > Pseudomonadota > Alphaproteobacteria > Hyphomicrobiales > Nitrobacteraceae > Bradyrhizobium > Bradyrhizobium sp. Crot121. The sequence goes on from NZ_JCAMOR010000113.1 coordinate 13,708, forward strand.
CGACCATGGGTGGGCTGTCGCCGAAGGTCCTGCTCCGTGCCATCGAACGCTTGCGCTCGGGCAGCGACGCCGACGTCTCCCTCGATGCCCTGGCTTCCGATGCTGGCCTGTCGCGCTTCCACTTCTGTCGTGCCTTCAAGGAGAGTACCGGGCTTTCGCCGCATGCCTGGCTGCGCCAGCACCGCCTCGAGCAGGCCATGAATATGCTGCGCGACACCGACGAGTCGGTCGTCTCGGTCGCCGCGGCGCTTGGCTATGCCTCCCAGACGGCCTTCGCCGCGGCGTTCAGGAAGCTGACCGGTGAAACGCCGAGCGATTGGCGGCGGCGCATGCGTTAACAGCAATGCTCCGCGCAGGACGTCATGCTGAACCGACGTACCACTTGGCATATGCCTTGTTGCGCGACTTCCGTTTGGGGTCCATCGCGTCGCTTCGCTGCTGTGCAACGATAAGTCGCCTATCGGGGCATAGCGGACCTCGCAAGCCGCCCGTCCGGCAGATTTATGGGTTCACGGCCTAGTCTGATCGGCGAATTGGCTTTGTCGACCGTCTCGAGAACAAGCATTCGCCCTTGCTTGAGCTGATCGATCAGTTCCGCTCCAGCGTCATAGTGGGCCATGCAGCCACTAGCAAGGCAGCGGACATAGGGCCGCTCGATTGGCTTGCTCTGATCGATGATGATACGGACACCGCGCTCAAAGCTCACTCGGGTCGGCAGGGTAACGTGCAACGTCTTTTGGGTGTCTCCGTTTCGCTCAATGAACACAGCCGTGACAACTGGTGCACAGTCAGCATAGCGGCCATCCCTGCCGACAAAGCAGGTTTCGTTCACACAGAACTTAGTCCAGGGAGAGTAAGTTAGCGCCGGCGGACTGGCCTCCTCGGCGGTTGCCGGCGCGGCAGCGAGACAACAAAACGTGGCGAAGCAACGAAATACCTTGCAGCACACAGCCGCCTCCCCGAAAGGACATGAACTCAAGCATGGACTGCAAACTTTGTCCACATTGGGGGCGTTGCTACGCTCGGCAACAGTTCTGCTATGGGTCAATCGCATCATTTTGTGCTTAGCAATAGGACGGCAGCTTCGCCCCAATAACCGGACCTGTTTGAGACCAGCCGGCTCGCCTGCGTCGGGCCAACAGACGACGTGGTTCGATCATCTATGAGGACGTGTTAGCAGATAGGCTTGCGACCAGTTCGCGCAAATACACCCTGATCGCGTCGGAATCTGCATTCAACCGCGCGCCGTTCGTGTGAAACAGAAACTTGATGCGTAGTCCGTTAGCAATGACTTCTTGCGCACCGCAGAAGAGCGCTGCGTCGGCGGTAGATGCTTCATCGCCTTCGCAGACTAGCACGAAAGGCTCGCTGCTTTCGATTAGACGCTGATGTAGCCGCTCTTCTATCGCGAAGTTGCCGCCGCGCAGGATGGCGGCGTCCATCTCGGAGCCGTAAATCGTGGCGCGTTCCATCCTCCGTGCTGGATGCGTCTTGTCAGCTAGGAGGCACACGAGGATAAGCGTCTTATCGGCCGCCGACGTGCAGGTTGCCGCCGCCCAACTCTGCACATGCGAGCTGCCGAACATCCAAGGATACAGGTTAACCGCGACCGGCCCGATCACTTGATTGTCTCGGAGTTCGCGCCCGCAGAGTTCCTTGAGACCACGCTCGCTACCGAAGCCGAGATGGCGAACGTAAGTCGAACCCGTCGCGCCCAACTCATCGACGGCAAACACCGGTGTTGCCCTTATTTGCAACATCATGTTCGCCGACGTCACGCGATAGACGGCTGCGGCGCAAACTCGCTGGGAGGGCCGCTTGAGCCATGCGACGGTCTCTGCAGGCCCCGAAAAGGCGACGGGTGGCAAGATATAGCCGATCATGGCGACTGCCATGAACCGATAGGGATGTCGGCTCAAAGGCGCGATCCACAGCGTCGCCGCGCGAGTGAGCAATCCACAGCATAGGCCGCCGACAGCGGTCAAGACGAAGAGCAGAGCGAGAGCCGACGCGAGCCCGCCACCTGCCGTCGCCTTCGCGTAAGCGGCGGAGGCAAGAGCAGCGAAACCGGCAATGATAAGCGAAGGCCACCCGGGCAGTGCGAGGCCGACTAGAAATGGGAACGTGTACAACGTCGCAATGTGAGTGTCGTCGAGCAAGAACATGGCGGCTCTCAAATTCCTCCGTGACGCATGACAAGCCTGCTGCCCGAGTTGCCACAAACATTAGCCCGCAGGCTAACGAACGTTTATCGCCACGGCTTGAAACGGAGTGCGTAAAATTCCGGAAATATTTGGAATCGAGACCGGAAAAGTCCGCCAGTTTTCATCTTCTGAGGCACGTCCGCTTCGGGTCTTGTGTCACGAGCATCGCCAGTCCACGCGGCGATGCGCAACTGTACGAGAGATGAAGGAGGGCCCTTCGGGTTCGGCAATCAGGTGCCGATCTCAAGCCACCGCAAGCTGCTGTCGCCAAAAGCGATGGTGGTGAACGTTGCGGAAACGTCGGGACAAGATCCCGGCAGGCACGGTCGAGAGAGGCGAGCGCAAGCGAACCGCTGCAGAAGTGTCGAAAGCGGATTAGGCGATGTCAGAACCGGGGGGTGACCCTTCCTCCGGGATCAGCTCGGGGGATGCCTGAGACTGCCCGAGCGACATCCGGCATGTAGGCGGCGCGAAGCTCGACCAGGCTGTCGTACGGAACGTGAGAACCTGGCCGGCGATGCCAAGGGAAAAGACACAAGCGGCTACCACCGCAAGGTCGAAAGTACCGATGCGCCGGAGAGGGGCGGACTGCCTCGTATTAGCGATGAAGCGGAGTAATGCCCGTGGAGCGAAGGGGGCAGGTCATCGCCATTGGATCGGGTCAACCAGCATTGGGAGGAACTCGATCGTCAATGGAAGGCGGCAGCCTTCATGCGATGGCACGAGCCGTATGAATCGAGAGGTTCACGTACGGAATCTGTGAGAGGCTCGGGGTGAAATTCCCCGGGCCTACTCGGCATCAACGTCGTTTTGGCCATCGGTCGGTCGCTTCCGGTCTAGCCCGATGAACGGACATCGTCAGAGGCCGTTGGCATGTCACTGAAGGGCCACGGGACTAAACCGCTCGCGCGGTAGGCCGCTGCGGCAAACAGGGTGGCCAAGCCGATAGCGCCAAGGGGCGTCCTGTCTTGAGATTGAGGGGTTGCAACAACCTCACCCAAGACAGGAGCATCCCCATGACCGACGAGGCAATGAGCCCGTTGCGCCGGCGCATGATCGAAGACATGACGATCCGCAAGTTGGCCCCGAAGACCC
>NZ_JCAMOR010000114.1:0-16868 GCF_059512385.1 Bradyrhizobium sp. Crot121
GCAACCTCAGACCGGCCGACAGTCGGCGCTACGTCCGTCAAGCGAAAGTAACATCCTCAGATGAGGCAATACGGGGGTCAGAGTTCGGCGCTTATTCACACGGTCGCCATAGCGGGTCGATGGAGATCAGCCGGTGGAAATGCAGGCTGCCGATGGTCGCAGGCGCATGTCCTACACCCACAATCGCCTGGTCGCGAAGGTCCGGAGGCAGCGCGCCGATGGGCAGTTGGTCGCGCAGATAGGTCTCGATGCGCCCCAGATCGAGCAGGCGGGCGCTCGCATAAAGCGGATCATCGAATCGAATGTCTGCGGCCCATACGCGCGCCAGGACTGCAAGCACGGCCCGCGCCATGCCGGGCCTGGTCTTGACTGCCTCAAGCTCTTCGAACGCGAGCTCCGCGAGCGCTCGACCGACGATGGGGACAAGGGTGGCGTGATCGGCGGGTCGGCTGAAGCCACCCGCGAGGCGGGCCGCGAGCAGCGGTAGTGTGGCGACATCGCGGCCGTGGTCTCCCGCACGCGCCGCTGCGACACGTTGCATGCGAAAGGAGAGAGTGCCCTCGACGATGACGGTGTGACGCTTCATGTTGCCGAGGACCCTGGTTGCCCGTTCTCGCTAGCGCGGCAGCGCGGTCTGCGCCGCTCGCCGGTGCGACCAGTTGTCGAGCATGACGAATTCGTGGAAGTCGCAGCCGGGATGCCTGCAAATCACGCTCGGCTGAACCTGGCCCCTGGCGCTGATGGAATGCCCCTTGAGTGTAAGTCGGTGACCATGCGAACACGTGACCTCGGCCTTGAAGATGTGCTCGGTGGAGGGGTGACAGGCGGTCCAATGGCCTGCTGGTGCTGAACCGGTCCCCCGCCAATGCGCAAGGCGGGTCCGCGGTTCCGGCGTGTGTCGTTGCGTGGGCGAGCGACGCGGCGTGAATGGTCGGCGTGACCAGATCGCGCGCCAAACGGCCTTTGCCCAGGACAGCGCCATTTCGATTCTACGCTGCAAGAACCTCCTCCTTTCCCGCGAGAATCTCGGGTAGAGCCTGTCGATGCGAACGCCGTTCCATTCAAAGCGATAGTGCGTTGTCTGAATCGATCGGCCGAGCGCCTGTCCCTTGAGGACGGCAATCGCCGTTGCCGTGGGGCGCTCGGCCGGCCGAAACAGGACACCGTCGATGTCGGCTGGGACCGCGTTGCCCAATGACCAGCGTTGCTCTCGCGGAAGTTCGGCCGACACGGTGCGCAGGTCGATGAACTTCCCCTCGACGGGGGTCTTCAACATCCGCATGTCGAGGCCGGCTGCCGCTTCCTTTGTGCGCGACAGGAATCGCGAACGGCGCGCGATCGAGACCGCCAGGGCCGTTTGGGGCGTGTCGGCGAGCTCCAGGCAGGATCGCTCGGGGGCAAAGAATGTTGTGCCCTCGGGATTCTCATAGGTGAATGGGGCCAGATTCCAGTTCTGGAGCATCGCTGAATCGAGCTTTGGCCCCATGATCAATCTCGCTGGTCCAGCGTGGCGATGGGCAGAGATGCCCCTCGGCTTCGATTAACTGGTGGCACATCGATCTTTGGCATCACGCATCCTCCAACCTGCGCAGACGAGCCTTGACCCCATTATTGATGCTATCAGCGACTTCGGCAGGAAATGCCTTCGGGAGCGCCGCGGTGACCTGTTCGACCGCCGCCGGCGCCTGTGCGCGCAGCTCATCGAAGATCGCGGTCACGAGTCCCGCGCCAATCCCTGCCTTGGCAGCGGTCTGGACAAAATGGCGCGGCATGACGCTGTCGACGACGTAGTGACGGCTATCACCGACGGCCATGGCCAGCTTCATCTTGTTACGCTTGATCTGGCCTGCGTCGAGGCTGGGCTGCGCTGAGATCACATCGTAGAGCGGGGTCATGCGGAAGCGACCGCCGGGAGAGAGAAAGACGCTGAAATTTTTGGCGTGCCTATCCGTGGCACCGAGAAGCCAGAAGGCAATCACGGCTTTCAGAAACGTCGTTTGATCTGCCTCTGGCTGATCGCTCCCTTTCAGCAGATTGAGGATAGCTGGAATACCGGGCCCGCCCTCGGATTCGTATTTCAAGGATGGCGGCACGGACAAAGCCTGGCAGCAATCCTCTTGGGGCAAACGCAGGAGACGGTTGTCGCTGGTCCAGCGGCGATCGAACCGCTCGACCACGAGCACGCGGTTACCCTCAAACTCCTCAATGGCGACCGGGGCGCTCGGAAACCCAAGGGCGGCTGTCAGCTTGAGACAGAAGAACTCATTCTCGACGCTGTAGGAAAGATCGATGCCGTTCGGCAGTCGGCCAATCTGCGGTTTGAGGATGTGCGTCGTAGCTGTAGTCGCCAGCGGCTTGTACCAACGCCCTTTCCAGAACAAGAGCGCGGTCTTTTCCTGGGCGCCGGCGATCGAGATCCGAAAGTCCTCGTCCTCGCCAAGCCCAAGGGGAGCCGATGCAAGGTCGCCGAGAAGCTGCGCGATTTCCTTGTCGTTAACAGGTCTGCCGTCGACAGCACCGGCGGCGCCGGGTTCGATACCGTCCGGCAGGAATTGCAGTGCGCCGACGCAATCCCGTCCGACAGGGGCAAGTAGGTCGTAAGCGTCGATGCCCTGAGCGTGGACTCGCTCCGCCATGCGACGACGGATGGGCGTGCTGTCGGGCAGGAGATTGTCGAAGACGGCGATGACAGGCGCACCGATATAGCGGTCCTCACGCAGAGGCAGAGATAGCGACACGGGCAGCGCATGCTCCCAGGCAAGCCAGGACGGATCGTACTGAAAGTCGATTGCGCCGCTGGATTGCCTGTTCAGGCGCCCGACGAGACGGCCGTTCAAGAAGACATTGAGCGGGATATGCCGCCGCGGGCGAGCCATCAAAAGATGTCCTCGATCTCGGCCGGCTTTGCCTTCGTCCTGGGACGGATAACGAACTCGAGGTCGAGCGCTGCGAGAATATCACAAAGCGTTCCGAGCTGAGTCCCGGGCGCGCCACTCTCGACGGCCGAGATAGTTGCTTGCCGTAGCTTTGTCTTGTCCCTGACGCGGGTCTGGTTCAGGCCAAGGTTGCGGCGTTGCCGGCGGATGGCATCTCCGATTTGCTTGGGCGTTCGGGCGATCTGGTCCACGGCGTACCTCTCTAGGCACGCCATATACGCTCTAGAGGTTAAATGTCAATATACGCTTCAGAGGTTAAAAATGGATATACCTTTCAGCGTATACACCATATAAATACGCTTTAGCGTATAGCCGCCCTCCTACCCTGCGGGCGGCTTTCAGGCTCTCGCTCCTCATTCCCCATGAGCTTGCGGTAACGACGAATGGTGTCCTGCAAGTGCGCGTTCACCGGCTTCGGATCGAGAAGCGCACCCACAAACGTGGTTCGATGCTTATTGGTATTCGCATCACAATGAGCGCCCTCTGCCGGTGCTGCGCGTGGGCTTCGAGGACGCGGCTCAGAGCTGGTTCTACATTGATCCGCGCAATGGCGACATTCTCGGCCGCGTCGACAAAAGCCGCCGGACGTATCGCTGGCTATTCAATGCCATGCACAGTCTAGATTTTCCGCTGCTGCTGCGCCATCGCCCGGCATGGGACACCGTGATGGTGCTCCTGTCGCTCATTGGAATCGTCGTGTCGACGAGCGGTATCGTGATAGGTTGGCGGCGACTGCGATCCTAGCGGACAGTTTTAGAGCAACCGCGACGGCCGCCTCGCGATGGACGGCAGAGATTCCGGGGCACTTCTGATAGACCCATTGAGGGAGCATGTTGCCGTACCTCTGTTCCGTTCGCGCGACGAATGGCCGCTTCACGATCTACGTTTGAGAATGTAGCTGTCCATGATCCACCCGTGCCGTGCGCGCGCCTCCTGCCGCGCGGCAGTGATGCGCGGACCCATCTCGGATAGCTCGCCCGACATAATGATCTGATCCGGCGTACCGAGATAGGCGCCCCACCAGATGTGCAGGCCGTGCGCGTCGAGCGACTGAAACGCCGTGCCACCGTCGAGCATCACGACCACGGTATCGGTGCCGGGCGGCCAGCCGCCTTCGCGCAACCGCCGTCCCGTCGTGACCAGAAAAGGCTCGCCGACATCGTTCAACGGCAGCGCGTGGGCCGCGCACAATGCCTGGATCGACGTTATGCCGGGGATCACTTCGATCATAGGTGTGGGATCGAGCCGTCGCGCGATGCGCAGGGACGAGTCATAGAGCGAAGGATCGCCCCAGATCAGCAGCGCAATCCGCCCCTCGCGTCCCAAATGGCCGGTGATCGTCTGCGACCAGGTTGCGGCGACCGCGTCGTGCCATTCGTCCACGCGCTTGCGGTAATCCGTTTCGTCTGCGTCACGAACCGGCAGGTCGAATTCCGCGATGCGTGCCGCTGCATTGGTAAGTACGTCTTTGCAAATGGCCCGCCGCAATTCGGCGAGCTCGGACTTCGCCATTCCCTTGCGCGGAATGAGAATGAGATCGGCTGCGTTGATGGCACGGATTGCCGCGAGCGTGAGTTGCTCGGGATCGCCGCAACCGATGCCTATCAAGGAGATCGTGAGCATTGCTTGAGCGAAGAGCGGCCATGGCGGCCGCCGTTCGCATTGTCTCTAGGCAGCGTTGTGCAGGCGGCGGGTGACGAACCCCTCCGCGGTCACGGCACGCAGCGATTTGGCGAGCGCCAACACGGCGAGATCGGCCAACGGCTCGATCAATACGACTAGCGCATAGGACGCCGCGAAGGTCTCGATGTTGGCGAGATTGGCGGCGCCAAAGCCCGCACCATAGAGCGCCCAGAAGGCGACCCACGCCACGATGCCCGACTGGTATGCAGTCGAGAGCGCGAGGGCCTGGCGATATTGCAAGTCCACATAGGCCGTGTTGCGTGGAACGATGCGCTGGCCGAGCGCCTGGATCGCAAATAGTGGCACCAACAGCGTCGTGACGTTCATGCCGTATTGCGGCAGATCGGTCGGCACGAAGAATAGTCCCTGCAACAGTAGACCGAGCGCAAGTCCCAAGGCAGCTGGCGCCGCGCCGAACAATAAGAACAACGTCGAGCCGAGGATGAAGTGCACCTCGGAGACCCCGACCGAGAAATGCGGCAGGATCTCGAAGAACGTGAGCACAAGCGCTGTCGTGGCCATTATCCGCACAGCCAACGATCCGATGCCCTGCTCGCGCACGGTCTCGACCGCGAGCTTGAGCGCGACAGCGCCCGCGGCGATGCCCGTCGCATAACTCAACACGAGCTTGGCGCCCGTTACGATTCCCGGTTCGATATGCATGATCTCAAGTCCTTCCTGCCGTCACACCCGACGGCCCTGGGTCCACGGGCGGCCGGGGCTTCCGGGCGCGCGCAATGGGTCCGCCCTACCCCATTCCCGATTATGTTCCGGCGCTTTGCGCCGCTTCGAGCACCATGCCCTCTTGTGTGCTCTTTTCGAACAGCAGGCGTCAAGGGGCGAGCGAGGGCGGACGCCGACATCATCAGGCAGAATCTCCTGCAAGCGCGCCGAACAGAATGACGGCGGCTTTGGTCACGGCTTCGGCTTGCGCAAGACGTTCGGCGAGCTCTGCGATGGTGGTGCGGACAAGCCGCTCATCGGAGTGGCCTAAGGATTCCGCAAGCAGCGCCGGGGTATCAGGCGCAAGACCATGCGCGATCAGCTTTGCCGCCAGAGCGGGGAATGTCCGCCGGCCCATATAGACCACGGTGGTTGCTTCCGAATCGGCGAGGGCCGCCCAATTGAGATTTTGCGGCAATTCGCCGGTGACATCGGCTGCGGTCACGAACTGGACCCGGCGCGACGTGTGGCGTCGCGTCAACGGAACGCCGGCCTGCGCGGCGGCAGCGCAGGCCGCGGTCACGCCGGGAATGATCTCATAGCCGATATCAGCCGCGCGCAGCGTCTCGATCTCCTCTTCGAGACGGCCGAAGACGCCGGCATCGCCGGATTTCAGGCGCACCACGCGCGCGCCGGTCGAGGCATAGTCGACCAGGAGCCGGTTGACATGCTGCTGCTTGGTCGAGGGACGGCCGGCGCGTTTTCCAACCGCGACGAGATTGGCGCCGGGACGGACACGGTCGAGGATCGCGCCTGACGCGAGATCGTCATAGAGTACGACGTCGGCCTCGCGAAGCCGCGCGGCCCCTTTCAACGTCAGGAGCTCGGGATCGCCGGGACCGGCGGAGATGAAAGAGACGAAGCCCCTCACCGGTCCTCCGCAATCAGGTGAAAGAATGTGCCGGTCGCGTGACCGCGCCGCGAGCCGGTCTCGGCGACGATCGCCCCGGTCGCGTCGCGGACGACTGCGAGCGGCGTATCTGGCTGTGCGACGATCGTGGAATAGTGAAACTCATGGCCACGCAAGCGCGCGCCGGCTTGATGTCCAGGGATCGGCGCCGCGAGCTCGGCGAGACGATAGCCGAGGTGCATGCGACGTTTGGCAAAGCTCGTCTCCAGACCGAGCAAGCCGACCATCTCGTGGCGCGCGCCTTCGGCATCCGCCAAAGCCGCACCCAGCACCATATAACCCCCACATTCGCCGTGCACGGGGCGCGTCGCCGCAAAGGCGCGGAGAGCGGTGCGAAATCGTGCGTTGGCCGTGAGGCGGCCGGCGTGCAGTTCGGGATAGCCGCCGGGCAGCCAGCACACATCGGCGCTTTCATCGGGGCCTTCATCGGCGAGCGGCGAGAAGGTCGTGATCTCGGCGCCCGCGGAGCGCCAGGCCTCCAACATATGCGGATAGACAAAGGAGAACGCCGCATCGCGAGCGAGCGTAATGCGTTGACCGGGCGGATCGACGCCGAGCCCGCGCGCGGACGGTTGCGGCGACCAGCTGGACGCCGCTTGCAGCACGGCGTCGAGATCGACATGCGCGCTGACGAAGCGCGCGGCCTCACCGATCAGGCCACTGATCTGAGCCTGCTCCTCCGCCTGCACCAGGCCGAGATGCCGTTTCGGCAAGCTGATTTCGGCGTGGCGAGGCAAGGCCCCGAGCACGGGTATGCCGGCATTGGCGAAGGCACTGCGCACGAGCTCCTCGTGGCGCGGACTCGCGACGCGATTCAACACGACACAGGCAAGGCGCACACCCGCGCGAAAATCGCGCAGACCCGCGGCCACGGCCGCGGCCGTCTGGGCCTGTCCGCACGGATCGATCACGAGCAGCACTGGCCAACCGATCATCTCGGCAATGTCGGCGGTGGCGCCGGTGCCGGAGACGCCGCGTGCGGCCGCGCCGTCAAACAAGCCCATCGAACCCTCGGTTAGAACGAGGTCGGCATCCGCACCACGGCCAACGAGGTGCTCGATCGCCGCGCGATCCATCGCCCAACTGTCCACGTTGACGGACGGGCATCCGGCGGCGGCGGCATGAAACGCCGGGTCGATATAATCGGGCCCGCTCTTGAAGCACTGCACCTTCAATCCGCGGTCGCGATAGGCGCGCGCGAGCGCCAGCGTCAGCGTCGTCTTGCCGACGCCGGAGGCCGGCGCCGAGATGACGAGGCCCGCCCCCATCACGACGCCTCCGGAAAGCGCGGTACCGGCCCGATCGGCCGGTAGCGGCGATCATAGTCGGCGGCGTAGAGACGACTCTCGGCAAACTCCTCCGAACCCAAGGTCTTGCCCACCAGGATGAGTGCGGTCCGCTCGAGCTCAGCACCAAGAGCGGCTTCAACTGTGGCGAGCGTGGCGCGGACGATGCGCTGGTCTGGCCAGCTCGCGCGCCAGACGATCGCCACCGGGCAGTCCGCGCCGTAATGCGGCGCGAGTTCGGCGACGACCTTATCGAGTAAATGGATCGACAGATGAATGGCGAGCACCGCGCCGGTTGCGGCGAACGCGGCGAGGTTCTCGCCCTCCGGCATCGCGCTGGCCCGGCCCGGCGTACGCGTCAGCACCACCGATTGGGCCAACCCCGGCAATGTCAGCTCAGCTTGCAGCGCTGCCGCGGCCGCGGAAAAGGCGGGAACACCCGGCGTCACGGAATATGAAATACCGAGCGCGCGCAGGCGGCGCAATTGTTCGCCCATCGCCGACCAGATCGAGAGATCACCCGAGTGCAGCCGTGCCACATCCTTGCCGTCGGCATGCGCACCTGCGATTTCTGCGATGATCTCGTCGAGCGACAGTGGCGCGGTGTTAACGATTCGCGCGCCTTGCGGGCAATGCGCCAGCACGCCCGCCGGCACCAGCGAGCCGGCATAGAGACAGATCGGACAAGAGGCGATGAGATCGCGGCCACGCAAGGTCAAGAGATCCGCGGCGCCCGGCCCTGCACCGATGAAATGCACCGTCATTCGCCGTCTCCCTCCGCAATGGCAGCGGTTGCCGTCCGGTCCTGCGAGATCGACCGCCTCGAAATTAGCCGCGCGCGACGGCCGGCCGCGGCGAGCGCGGCAGCCTCGGCGACCGATCCCGTGCCAAACTTGTCCCTGATGAGTTTTGACTGAGTCGGCGTTGCGATGCCTGTCAGAACTTCAGCTGGAATCGCCTTGATCGGCACGCCGCATTCTCGCGCGAGCAACTTCAGGGCACCCGCTTCCGCCTTGTCGCTAACGGTTGCCACCGCCGCGATTCCGGCGGGTCCGCCGGCCGCCACGAGCGCTTCGCGGAGCGCGTCGAGCGTGGCGTCGCGTTGGAATCCCAAGCCCGCGACCTTCATCTGACCACGCTCCATTGCACGACCGGCCGTGTCGCCTCCCAGGAGCGGTAATGGCCGAGTCGTCCTGCATGCGCGAGCTCGATCCGCATCAACCCGCCGCCGTGGCGGTGGTGCAGTTCCACGAGAAACGCTTCCGTCTCGAGCGTTATGGCGTGCGCGACCAGCCGCGTACCCGGGACAACGCGCGACCAGACGGCATCGAACATCGCGCTGTCGAGACCTCCGCCGAGGAACACAGCATCCGGCGTTTCAAGTGCAGCGAGAGCGTCGGGAGCAGTCCCGCCAATGACGGTGACCCGGTGCGACAGCCCGAAACTCGCTGCATTGCGGCGGATGTTCGCGGCGCGGTCATCGCGCGCCTCGACGGCCACCGCGATCCCGCCGCACAGCGCCCATTCGATCGAGATCGAGCCAGAGCCTGCGCCGATATCCCACAACCGTTCGCCCAGTCGCGGCGCCAGCGCCGAAAGAGCGAGCGCACGCACCGGCCGCTTCGTCATCTGGCCATCATGCGCGAAGAGATCGTCCGGCAGCCCCGAACTGCGGGTGATGCCTTGTGCTCCGCTGGCCTTCAGCGCAACCGCGACCGGGCCATCGGCCAAATCACCGGCATAGCTGTCTGCGCGATGCTGCATGATCTTCTCACGTGGGCCGCCCAGCGCGGCGAGGGTCCAGAACGACGATGCGTCCCACCCCTGCTCTGTCAACCATCTCGCAAGGTCACCAGCCGCCCTGGCATCGCGCACCAGGCAAATGATCTGTGCGCCGCGCGCGAGATGCGGCACGAGCCGTTCGAACGGCGCGGCGTGCAGTCCGAGACAGATGACGGACTCAAGACGCCAGCCGAGCCGCGCTGCGGCGAGCGAGAATGTCGAAGGCGCGGAATGCGCGATCCACTCGCCTGCCTCGAGCTTCTCCGCAAGACTGCCGCCGACGCCATGCCAGAACGGGTCGCCCGAGGCGAGCACCGCCGTCGGGCGGCCGCGGCAGCTCAGCACAGCGTCGGCATCGAACGGCACTGGCCAGGGCCGGGTGCGTTCGGTTATGCCTGCGAGCGCAAGATGGCGCTCGCCACCAAAGACGGTTTCGGCTTCAAAAAGCGCCTTTCGGCTTGCCTCGGAGAGGCCGGCAAGGCCATCCTCGCCGATACCGATGATGGTCAGCCAGGGATCAGCCATGACGCGCGCCCTCATTCTGGGCGGAACGAGTGAGGCCAATTTGCTCGCTGCAGCAATTGCGCGGGCGGGCCTCGAAGCGATCTACTCCTATGGCGGACGCACCCGCAACCCCGCCGACCAGCCACTGCCCACCCGCGTCGGTGGATTCGGCGGCGCGAACGGACTTGCCGACTATATTCGCCGCGAAGCCATTACGCATGTCGTTGATGCAACCCATCCGTTTGCGGCCGAAATGAGCCGCAACGCGGCTGCCGCGTGCGCGGCAAGCGGAACGCCTCTGATCGCGATCGAGCGTGTGCCTTGGGCCAAGGCGACTGACGATAACTGGATCGAGGTTGCGGATGTCGCGTCCGCCGTCGCCGCCTTGCCGGAAAATCGGGCGCGCGTCTTTCTTGCCATCGGCCGGCAACACATCGCGCCGTTCGGCGCGAAGCCGCAGCATGCCTACACCTTGCGATTCGTCGACCCGCCCGAGGGCGCACTGCCATTCGATGCCGACGTCATCGTGTCGCGCGGGCCATTCACTCTTCAAAGTGAGCTGGAGATGATGCGCACGCGCGGCATCGAATGGATTGTCGCCCGCAATTCCGGGGGCGAAGGCGCGCGCGCAAAAATCGACGCTGCGCGTGCGCTCGGCCTTCCCGTGATCATGATCTCGCGGCCGCCTCTGCCTGAGCGGACGCGGATGGAAAGCGTGGCCGAGGTGATGCAATGGCTCGGTCATCGGGCGTGCCTCGGCGCATAGACCCAGCGGCCAACGCGTCGCGTCGCCGAATTGCCGATGATCACGAGCGTACGCATGTCGGCCATCTCGGGCAACGCCTCGCTCAATTTGATCATTTCAATCCGCTCATCGGGTGTGCTGACCGCGCGCGCGAATATCACGAGACGGTCGCCGCACCCGGCCTCCTTCAACACTGAGAGCGCGCGTCCAAATCCCTCCAGCCGGCTCGCCGAGCGCGGATTGTACATCGCGATGGCAAAATCAGCTTCGGCCGCAAGCCGCAGCCGTTTCTCGATCACCGCCCACGATTTCAGATTGTCGGAGAGATTAATGGCACAGAAATCGTGTCCGAGCGGCGCGCCGGCGCGCGCGGCCGCCGCCAGCATTGCGGTCACGCCAGGGAGCACCCGGATCGGAAGCCCCTGGTATTGCGGCGTCTCTTCGAGCGCTTCGAACACGGCAGAAGCCATCGCAAAGATGCCGGAATCGCCAGAGGATACCAGCACCACGTTGCGTCCCTCTGATGCCAGCCGCAAAGCGTGGGCTGCGCGTTGCAACTCCATGCGATTGTCCGACGGATGGAACGTGAGCCCTTCGCGCGGCGCTACGCGCGCGACATAGGGCGCATAGCCCAGAATGTCGGTCGCGGTAGCTAGCGCGGCCGTCACCTCCGGCGTGACCAGCGCCTCATCGCCCGGCCCAAGTCCCGCGATCGTCAGCGATCCCGTCATGCGATGTTGTCCGCGCGCCATCCCGTTCCATGCACGAGCACGATTGCAAAATAGGGGCAATCGGTTTCCTCGACATCGACCAGCCGCGCGACACGCTCGCCCGGCATGGTGCCGCGCTCGACCAGCCAGGCATCATTGAGACGACCGGCGGAGGCGAGCGCACGGCGCACCTTTTGGAGGTTGCGCCCGGTCTTCATGACGACGAGCGCGTCCGAATTGCGCATCCGCCGTTCGAGTTCATCCTCCGCCATTGTGCCCATCAAGACGGTCGTCACGTCATCGCCCAACGCAATCGGCTGACCGACCACATTCCAGCAGCCGGCCATGCCCGGAATGCCCGCGATCACCTCGATCTCGACGCGGCCTCGCAGGCCCGCGTGCAAATGCATGAAGGAGCCATAGAAGTAGGGATCGCCTTCGCAGAGCACGACGACATCGACCGCGAGCGCAAGCCGCGCCAGACGCTCCGCCCATTCTTCATAGAAGCCGGCGAGCACGCGAAGGTAATCCGGACTGTCGAAGGAGAGCTCGGTGGTGACCGGATATTCCATCGGATATTCGGAGACATTGGCGGCCAGCATGCCTTCGACAATGCGGCGGGCCTGACCGGGACGCCCTTTCTTGCGGAAATAGGCGACGTGCCTGGCTGCGCGCACCTCGCGGTCCGCGCGCACGCTCATCAAGTCCGGATTGCCTGGCCCGAGGCCGCAGCAAATGATGCGCCCCATCGCTATTCGCTCCGGCTCGCGAGCGCGTTCACGGCGGCGACGGTGATCGCCGAGCCGCCGAGGCGTCCTTCAATTGTCAGGGCGGGCGCCGGCGGATCGGCCATCAGCGCGGCCTTGGATTCAGCCGCGCCGACGAAGCCGACCGGACAGCCAATGATTGCAGCCGGCCTCGGGCAATCGCGATCCTCCAGCATGTTGAGGAGGTGAAACAGCGCGGTGGGCGCGTTGCCGATCGCGACAAGGGCGCCATCGAGGTGCGGTCGCCACAGTTCCAGTGCCGCGGCCGAACGGGTATCGCGCATGGATTGTGCCAGTACGTGAACGGCGGGGTCGCCGAGCGTGCAGACGATGGCATTGACCGCCGGCAACCGCGCGCGTGTAATCCCCTCGGACACCATACGCGTGTCGCAAAGTACGGGCGCGCCGGCCTGCAGCGCATCCCGCGCCGCCGCCACCATGCCGGGCGTGAAACGGATATGGGCCTCGAGCCCTACCATGCCGGCGGCATGGATCATGCGCACGACCACCTGTTCTTCATCGGGCGTGAAGCGCGTCAAGTCCGCCTCGGCGCGGATGGTGGCAAAGGACTGTCGATAGATCGCTGCACCGTCGGTTTCATAAATGTGCGGCATCAGCGTCCTCCCGCCAGCATGGAGGGATTTTCGATGATGACGCCGTGGCTCAAGCCACGCATAACTGGCGCGGCGCGCGGCGAGCCGTCGCGGATGAGATCGAATCCGGCGCTGGTCGCAACCAGCGTGATCGCGGTCGCCCCGGAATGCGCGCAGCCCTTGGCGCAGCCCGAAACGTGGAGGCGCGCGTCCGCGGCGATGTGCGGCGCAAGCGCGGCAGCCAGCGTGCGGGTATCGGCAAGAGCCTCGCGGCAGCGCGGCGCGCCGCTGCAAGCGATGACGCGAAGCGCTGGGTCATCGGCCTCGGTGATGAGGTCCGCACCGCGCGGCATCGTGCGTGCTCCCTCAGCAAGAATCATCCGCCACGGTGTCATACGCAACCCTTGCGCATCTGCGGCAATAAGCCGAAGCGCCGAATGGGGCAGTTGCCCGAATGCGACGCCGACCATCGCACCCAGCGGACAAAGACCGGGACGAGGCACAGCGATCGTCGGTGCGGGCTCGGTCCTACCGAGCAGTGCATCCGGCAATCTCGCGCCGGCCATGATGTGGGCGGCCATGCGCCCTCGCCTGCCGCTGGTGCCGCCTGAGGTAATGAACCATTCGGCAAGCGCGACTGCAACGCTCACAGCGTCGCCGCGCGTAACGGAGCGACCAAACTCAGCGCCATCGGCGCGCACCAAAAGGCCGCCCGCGCGGCCACGCTCGATCCGAATGTCCGCGGATGCGCCAGCAAGCACCCGTTCCTTGCCGTCATCGACAGCGAAGCCAAATTTGGTCGGAAGAGCTAGCCCACTGCCGGCAAGGGCCTGCTCCAGTTCGGCTGCGAGCGAACGCGTGTCATCGCCTATGCCCCAGAACGGTGTCACCAGGATGTTGCGATGCGACTCGGCCTCCGGATCATGGTCAAGCAGCTTCAATTGGGCGAGACCGTCGAGCAGAGACAAGTGTCCCTGATCACTCACGCCTCTGATCTGGAAGTTGGCCCGGCTGGTCAAGTCGATCAAGCCGTTGCCGTAACACTCTGCCAGATCAGCCAGCCCTGCCGCCTGTGCCGCATCGAGCCTTCCGCCATAGGGGCGCACGCGGACCACGAGCCCGTCGCCTGACTGCATCGGCCGCAACGCGCCAGGGCACCAGCCCTTGATAGCGACCGTACTCATGACGCCTCGCGCGGCGCAGCCGCGATCGAATTTCGGCGCGTCTTCCAGAGTGATGCCAAGCCAGTGACGACCGTGACAGGGACTTTTGCGAGCGTGTTCATTCCGCGGCTTCTGGCAGGGCGGCGATAGGTGGAATGCGAGCGAGCGATTGTTTGCGGAAGATCTCCGGCCGGCTGCGCCATGGCACGATGCCATCGGGTGCCGCCGCGTAAGCTGACGCGCCGGCAATCACGTCGTGCGCGTTGCCATCGGACAAGCGACCGTAGACATAGGACCACCGTCCCGGCGCGCTGAGCGCGACCGAGCAGCCCTGGTTACAGGCGGACAGGCATTCGACGGGAACGACGACGCCGTCAGGCACGCCCGCGTCGAGAATAGCGGCATGCAGGCGCGCACCGGGCGTAATCTCGCCTTCCCCGAGCGTCTGGCCCGGGCGGCATGTGATGCAAACGTGAAGAGTGACGATCATCGCCCCTTCCTGAATTGACGGCGGGAAGCGATGAGGTGCACGAACCGTCCTTGAGGAGGCTTCGCTTTCCCCGTCGCGGAACACCCCGTCCGCCGGTCTCAACGTTGCGCTGGCAGGTCTCCCGGCTTGCGGAGCAGGGTCTTTCCCTTCGATCCCCGCCTTCCCGATCCCCAGGGGATCAGTGGCTTCGGGCATCTCTCCGGTCACGGTCGCGGGGGCGGCTGCTTTTCAGGCCAAGCCGTTTGGCTCGAGCCCTATCGCATTCCCTCTTCGCCTGTCGCAGAACAGGCACCAACGCGGGCCGACCATTTGCTCTGGGCCGCAACTTGTCAAGCCAAAGGGACCACGCCGGATGATGTCCGAACCAGATGCCGCCGAGGACGGGGACATCGTCGCGCCCGAGGGCTCCACCGACGCCCGCCACGCCATCAAAATGGCGAAAAAGGAGATGGTCCGCGAAAGATCAGGGCGACCAAGGACGGCGAAGAGGGACTGATCGGGCGCAGGTGATAAGCCAGGGCTAGCTCGGTAAAGCTTTCGTCGATCACTAGACGGCCGACACGCGGCAGGATCGAAAGAAGTTCACTCTGATCATGATGCTTTCCGTCGGGATCGTTCGGGTTGACCACGATCGCGAGCTCAGCCCTCGCGAGCGCCTCGAGTTCCCGCCGCGATGGTCTCGTGATACGCTCGCGGACCGCTGAGCCGCTCGCCGAGCGCTCCAGCTATGGCGGCTTCGAGCCAGCCGGCATTAATCGAGCGGCGCCGGTTCGCATCGCGCATCATGCATGACCACCCTGCGAAGACCGGGGCGCGCAGCACGAAGAGAACAGCGGTCAGGCGAGCTGGAATGAAGTTTGCCACATCATCGATGCGCGCGCCGCAGCCCAACCAAGAGCTTCGTGTCGCGGCGTATGATGGCCGATCATAGAGTCCAGTGCGTTGATCGCCTTGTAGCCGGCAATGCCAGGTACCCCACCCCGACCAAGCCGGGATTTCTACTTCAGCAAATATGCGCCTGCGAATTGTTCGGCCATCACCGCACGTTCTTCTTCAGTTTGACCCAAATGCGACATCGACCCGTGATGGTCCTTCGCATCCAGCGTATGATGGTCATTTCGATTTAGCACCTCCTCCATCCCTGCCGGATCAGGCTGCGTTGTCTCGTCGAGGATCGGCATGGGCATTTCGGTGGCAGGGCCTGGCGCGGCGAACGCTAAACTAGTCACAACCGATAGCGGAATGCCGAGTTGCACTCGGGGGAAGCTCCCTTCGAGGGCGTGATCGCGGCCTCGTGGGAGGGCCGCTACAGGTCACCTCCGCGGCCGAAGTCTCTCCGCGAAATCATGAAGCAAAAGGAAAGCAATGAGCGCGATTGACCACTGGTGAGTCGTGCGACATACGGATCTTTCTTTACAGGCGTCTCTGGTTGCTCAAATATCTTCTGCGGTGGGTCAGATATCCCCCTCCACATCTGTCACAGATAGGGAGGCTCTTCTATGATCCTATTCAGGATAGTCTTCGCAGTAAGCGCTATCTTGCTAACCAGGGATGCATTTGCGGAGCCGGGGAATCTGGATCGGGACAGCCCCATTTCGCTTTGGGTCGCCAGCAGACTGCACCGATCTGGGAATGACATACGTGAGGAGTGATTCAAAAGGGGACGGTGACAAATGCTGGACTGGAACGAAAGTGTATTGTTCAGGTTATCCCGCCCCTGAAGTTGCATTCATCGGTTATGATGCTTGTGACGGTTTTCAATGTCATCGAACGATGTGCGGTAGCAATCCCAGTCCGGGTCGGAGGGTAATCGCAAGTGAGTCTTGGTACTTCTGTCCTGCCTGCGGCAGTGCAAATATTAGAAGGATCTTGAGATTGAACAAAGTTCCTAACGCACAGATTGCGGGTGCTTGTCCGTGGCGATATTTCTAGGTTCGTGATCATTGGGCAGTGCGTAGGCGCAGTCAGCGCACATGATCGCCCGCTTGTCGCCGATGCAGGTCCGATCCTTGCCGCCGTTGTGCTTGCAATCGCGGCATTTGAATAGGTAGTCACCTGGCGCGCGGAAGATTGACGGAGCGGATCGCTCGAATTTTCGCCGACGTTCAGCGCCCGCATCGACCGGGTGATCGATTAGGCTGGCTACTTCCGGTATTGGCCCTTCGGCGACCTCGTCATAGGGAGCTATGCGGGAAACTGGGTGATGACGGACTGAGATAGGCGGCGTATCGAGGCGGGTGTCGAAGCCTGCCAGAACCTCTCAAGGAGAGCGATACGCCATGAACGAGACTAGCAACATTGTCCCGCTCCGTCAGCCCGACGAGATCGACGATCCACTGACCAATATCCTGCGTGCTGGTGCGCGGCAGCTTCTGGCGCAGGCCGTCGAGGTCGAAGTCGAGACCTTTCTTGCCACGATGAAGGATTTGAAGCTTGCCGACGGACGCGCCCGTGTCGTGCGGCATGGTTACGGCCCGGTGCGAACGATTGCGACGGGCATCGGTCCGGTCGAGGTCGCGCGGGCGAAGATTCGCGACCGTGGGGCGGCCGGCGATAGTGAGCGGATCCGGTTCGGC